>DASRQT010000065.1:0-3396 GCA_035696485.1 Polyangia bacterium
CCGCCAGCGCCGCCGACAGCGTGCCCTTGCGCGTCGCCCACAGGCTGACCGCCAGGGCAGGTTCGACCGCGACCCCGCGCCGGCGCGCTTCCACGTAGCGCGCCAGCTGGATGATCCCGAAGTTGATCCCGTTGCCTATGATGATCGATCCCAGGAAGGCAGTGTTGGAGTTCAGCTCGGTGATGTTGAACGGCGGCAGGCTGGCCAGCGCAAACGCGTACACCGCCCCGAGCGCCAGCGGCAGAAACAGGATCGGCACGCTGCGCGGCCAGCGATAAAAGACCACGATCACCAGGACCACCGAGAAGATCACCAGCACCGACGACAGGGTCAGGTCTTCCTTCAGCGCGTCGGTCTCCTCTGCCGAGATGGCGACGTCGCCCGTGAAGCCGAGGCGCATCCCAGGCGCGAAGCGCGCCGGCCCTCCCAGCGCCGCGACCTCGGCCTGCACGCGCTGGATGAGCGCCTTGGCCTTGTACGCGCTGGTGGAAAAGCCCCCGACCTCGACCAGCAACAACGTCAGCCCCAGCTTGGGGCTGGAGAAGCGATTGCCCGCCAGCTGCGGGCCGCCGACCCGGCGCTGGTATTTCTCCTCGATGTCGGCGAAGTCCAGCGCGGGCGTCGGCTCACTGTCGTCCAGCAGAGTGCCCATCTGCTTGCCGTACTCCCACCGGACGCGGTCCTCGATGCGGCCGCGAATCGTTTGCAGATCCGGCAGCTCCAGCAGCAGGGCCAGATGGCTCTCGATGAAGTCGCGTTCGGTCTTGAAACCCGTCCGCACGGCGCTGACCAGATCGGGTGTGAATTGTCTGATCCGGGCGGCCAGATCGTCGATCAACCGTTCCCCCGCGGGCATGTTGTCGGGGCTGCCGACGTCGACGACCACACCCAGGTACTGCAGGCCGGCCATTCGCGTGCGCAGCTCCTGGATCGCGACCACGCTGGGGGCGTCGCGCGGCAACAGCTCCTCGATGTCGCTACGCAGGTTCCGGTACAGGTTGACCGTCCTCAATGTCGCCGGGATCGCCAGCAGCGCGGCCACCGCCCACAGCAGACGTCCGTAGCGCAGCGTCCACGACACAAAGCGGCGTGTGCGCGGGCTGGGCTCGTTGGTCGGTTGTGGCACGGGCCCGCCAATATAACCGATGATTCCGGCCCGCACCCCGTCCTGCTCGACGGAAACCGGAGCCCGGTGCTAAGTTTGCCGACCTCCATGTCCCGCTTCGTGCCTGACAGAGCCGCCTTTGCCGAGCTCGCTCGCCGCGGTCGCTTGTGCTTCGTCTATCGCGAGGTGCTGGCGGACGCGGACACCCCGGTCTCGGCCTATGCCAAGCTCGGTCGCGGGCCCTATTCGTTCCTGCTGGAGAGCGTGGTCGGTGGGGAAAAGTGGGCGGCCTACAGCTTTGTGGGCGTCAAGCCGCGCGCCGTGATTCGCGCTCGGGGCGACCAGCTGGAGGTTCTGCAGCCCGACGGCGCCGGCTTCCGCGTGGCCGAGAAGGTGCGCACGGCCGATCCGGTTGGTTACGTGGATCACTATCTGGCAGCGCTATCGCCCGCCGTTCCCCCCGGGTTGCCGCGATTTTTCGGCGGGGCGGTCGGATGGCTGGGCTACGACGTCGTACGCTCGTTCGAGAAGCTCCCGTCGCTGAAACCAGACGATCTGGGCCTGCCCGAGGTCTGTTTTGCCATCACCGACACGGTTGTGATCTTCGACAACCTACGCGGCACGTTGAAGGTCGTGGCGGCCGCAGACGTCGCCGGTGTCGATCCCGCGGCGGCCTACGACGGCGCCTGTCAGCGCATTGACGCCATCCTGGAACGGCTGGCGCGACCGGCCCCGCCGCTGCGGCCCCTGGACCCACACCCGCCCGACGTGCCCCCCGTCACGCGCAACAAGGTGACCCGAGAGGCCTACGAGGCCGGCGTGCGCAGGGTGCAAGAGTACATCCGGGCCGGCGACGCCTTCCAGGTCGTGTTCTCACAGCGGTTCGAGGTGTCGCGCGATGACGTGGATCCGTTCGACGTCTACCGCGCGCTGCGGGTCACCAATCCATCGCCGTACATGTTCCACCTCGAGTTTCCCGAGGCCGTGGTCACGGGGGCGTCGCCGGAGTGTCTGGTGCGCGTGGACGGGGGCGAGGTCGAGGTCCGCCCGCTGGCCGGCACGCGCAAGCGCGGCGCCACCCCCGAGGAGGATCTGCTGCTGGAGCAGGAGCTGCGCGCCGATCCCAAGGAGCGCGCCGAACACGTCATGCTCATTGATCTGGGGCGAAACGACGTCGGCCGCGTGACCACCGCCGGCTCGGTGCGCGTGGACGAGGTGATGGCGATCGAACGCTACTCGCACGTCATGCACATCGTGTCCAACGTGCGCGGCAAGCTGGCGCCAGGAATGCGTCCGGCCGACGTCATCCGCGCCGCGTTTCCGGCTGGTACCCTTAGTGGGGCACCCAAGATCCGCGCCATGGAGATCATCGAGGAGATCGAACCCACGCGCCGCGGGATCTACGGCGGTGCCGTCGGCTACATCTCGTACAGCGGCAACGTCGACCTGGCCATTGCCATCAGGACCCTGGTCACGACCGGCGATACCATCCACGTCCAGGCCGGCGCCGGCATCGTCGCCGACAGCGTGCCGGCGGCGGAGTACGCGGAGTGCCTCAACAAGGCCCGGACGGTGGTCAACGCCGTCGAGGTCGCGCGACGCGGGAAGACGGAGAGCTGACCATGTTACTGGTCATCGACAACTACGATTCGTTCACCTACAACCTGGTGCAATATCTGGGCGAGTTGGGGCAGGAGACGCGCGTCGTGCGCAACGACGAGATCGCCGCCGCCGACATCGGGGCGCTGGTGCCGTCGCACATCGTGATCTCGCCAGGGCCGTGCACGCCCAACGAAGCCGGAATCAGCCTGGAGACCATCCGTCTCTACGCGGGCAAGATCCCGATCTTCGGCGTGTGCCTGGGCCACCAGGCTATCGGCCAGGCCTTCGGCGGCAAGGTGGTGCGCGCGCGCCAGGTGATGCACGGCAAGACGTCGAAGATCTTTCACGACGAACGCGGCGTCTTCGCGGCGCTGCCGAACCCATTCGAGGCGACCCGTTACCATTCGCTGCTGGTCGAGCGGGAGTCGCTGCCGGACTGCCTGGAGATCACCGCCAAGACCTGGGACGAGGAGATCATGGGGCTGCGGCACAAGACCCTGGCGGTCGAGGGGGTCCAGTTTCACCCCGAGTCCTTCCTCACGCTGGTCGGCAAGGACCTTCTGCGAAACTTTCTCGAAAGGAAGGGGCGCCCTTGACAACGACGCTAGCCGAAAAATCCACGTTCACGCTTCGCGACGCTGTCGTCCGAGCGGTCGACGGGAACGATCTGTCGGCCGAGCAGATGGCGG
>DASRQT010000066.1:0-3031 GCA_035696485.1 Polyangia bacterium
CGCGCGACTCGCGTTTATCGAAGGACTCGCACCAGGACGATGCAATTCCTTGCGCCAATGCAGCGTTTTGCATCCCTCCACCGTGCAACAATTTGCACTTCAGCTTCTCCGAAAACCTTCCGAGATGTGACTGCCGCATGCCCGGCTCCTCCCGGCCACCACCCGCCCTGGCACGCCCGTTGCTGAAGCCCCGAGCCGAGTGACGGGGGTCCCGGGGAGTGGCGGAGGGCGCGGCGTTTCGGCGCACCCTCCGCCATCAAACCGGGGGGGCGATCGGCGGTGGCGGCAGGATGCTCAACTCAGCGTTGGGCCTGGGGTTTGGGGAGGTGCCTCTAGGGGGGAGGGGCCTGCCGCCGCCGTTGGTCTGGGGGAGACATCCGACTAGCTTGGCATCGCGAGGATCGATGAACCTGCGCGTCGCGTGCCTGTCCAAAGTGTGGTTCTATCACCGCCAGGGGGGCACGATGGAGCGCCAGGTTCGAAAAATCGACACCGTGGTTGCGGGGAGGTTGGACGGGCAGCTCACGGCTGAACCCACCCAGACCACATCATCCATATCCAGTCCGGAGCTGTCGTCGCGGTATCAGTACCTCGGCCCGATCAGCGAAGGCGGCATGGGGTCGGTGCACAGCGTGCGCGATCGGCTGCTTCGCCGGGTGATGGCGATGAAGATCCTGGCGCCGCGGCTGGCGACGCGGCCGAAGGAGATCAACCGCTTCCATCGCGAGGCGCAGATCACGGCGCAGCTCGATCATCCCAACATCGTGCCGGTGCACGAGCTGGGGACTGACAGGCGCGGCAAACGCTACTTCACGATGAAAAAGGTCGAGGGGCGGACGGTGAGGCAGTGGATCGCCGACACGGGCCGCCCGGCCGCGACGCCCGATACGCTGGAAGAGATGCTGCAGGTGTTCGTGAAGGTCTGCGACGCCGTGGCGTTTGCGCACAGCCGCGGCGTGATTCACTGCGACCTCAAACCCGAGAACGTGATGGTCGGTCCCTTCGGTCAGGTCTACGTGATGGACTGGGGCCTTGCGATCGTGCTGGGTGAACACGATCCCGACCCCGAAAACGGTCGCATCGCGACGCTGTCGGCCGCGCCGATTGAATCGCGCGGTCCCTTCGGGACGCCGTCCTTCATGTCGCCCGAACAGGCGATGGGGGCCCCGGTGGACGAACGGACGGACGTGTTTGGGCTGGGCGCCTTCCTGTACAACGTCCTGACCGGCCGCCCGCCGTACCACTCGGAGGACGTTCGAACGGCGATGGCGGAGGCGCGCGCCTGCGTGGTCAAGTTCCCGTCGTGGGATTCCGCGGCACCGCTGCCGCTGGGGCTCTGTCAGATTGTCGGCAAGGCGATGAGCCGCGAGCGCGCGCAACGGTACGCCTCCGTGCTGGACATGAAACACGACGTGGAAATGTCGTTGCGTGGGGTGCCGTTCACGGCGCACCTTTACCCCGCAGGTTCGCGCATCGTGGTGGAAGGCGACCCCGGCGACAGCGCCTTCATCATCGTCAGGGGGTCTTGCGTCGTGTACAAGACGGTGGATTCTCGCCGGGTCGTTCTGCGCCACCTGGCGGCAGGGGCGGTGTTCGGTGAGACCGCGGTCCTATCGGGTGGGATTCGCACCGCCACCGTCGAGGCCGAGGACGAGGTTGTCGTCAAGGTGGTGAGTCGCCGCCTGCTGGAACAGAACCTGGGAATCGACACGCCGTTTGGCGTGTTCGTGGGGGCGCTGGCGGATCGCTTTCGTGAGGTGGACGGCCTCTTGACGGCCCGTGAGCGCACCGGCAACTGCCCGGACGCCGACACGGACGACGATCCCTAAGCACCGGTGACTATGAACACGGCCATGGTCGGAAGCTCCCCCGCGCTGGAGAAGGTCCACACGCTGATCGGCAAGGCGGCGCAGGGAACCGCCACGGTCTTGATTCGCGGTGAGACCGGCACCGGCAAGGAGCTGGTGGCGCGGGCGATCCATGATCAGAGCCCACGTCGATCGGGGCCGTTCGTCAAGGTCCACTGCGCCGCGATTCCCGAGACCTTGCTGGAGAGCGAGCTGTTCGGATACGAAAAGGGTGCCTTCACGGGGGCGACGGCGCGCAAGGCGGGTCGGGTCGAGCTGTCGGAGGGCGGCACGCTGTTCCTGGACGAGATCGGCGACATCTCGCCGACCACGCAGATCAAGCTGCTGCGCGTGCTGCAGGATCGCGAGTACGAACGCCTGGGGGGGACCGAGACCTTGAAGGCCGACGTGCGCTTCGTGGCCGCGACCCACAGGGATCTCGAGGGGATGGTCAAGGAAGGACACTTCCGCGAGGACCTGTTTTATCGCCTGAACGTCATTCCGATACGCGTGCCGGCCCTGCGCGAGCGGGCGGCTGACATTGTCGCGCTGACGTTGCATTTTGCCGCCGCCACTTGCGCCGGCAATGGCCAACCACAGGCGGAGTTTGAGCCGGCGGCGCTGGCCGTGCTGGCCTCCGAGATGTGGCCGGGCAATATCCGGCAACTGCAGGCGCTGGTGGAACGCCTGATCGTGTTGCGGACCGGCGACGTCATCACGGCCGAACAGGTGCACATGCAACTGGGTCGCAATCCGTCGGCGGTGGGCATTGACACGTCGAAACCTCGCTCTTCGGTCGGCTCCGGTGAGGTGAGCGCCATCGATCTCGAGGGGGCGGTCCGGCGCGCCGAACGTCGCCAGATA
The DNA here is from genome assembly GCA_035696485.1 of Polyangia bacterium. GTDB lineage: Bacteria > Myxococcota_A > Polyangia > Fen-1088 > Fen-1088 > DASRQT01. The sequence continues at coordinate 2,712 of DASRQT010000066.1, forward strand.
GAAAAGGCGCTGCACAAAGCGAAGAACAGCCGTGACAAGGCGGCCAAGTTGCTGGGAATCAGCCGCCGCACCCTGTACTACAAGCTGCAGCTCCTGGGGCTGTCGTCTCCGGACGATCCCGTCGCCGCCGATGCACAAACGAAACGACGCGCCGGCCCCAGCTAGAATCAGGGCGGGCGCGCCGTCGCACTTTTCGTCGGAGACCATCGTTCCGTTACCGCAGCTGGACCGCTAGCTCAGCAATGGACGTGCCCGCGCGGATTCAGGAGCTCGGCGCCGAACCGGGCCGCGCGCGCGAACAGCGTGCAGTTCGGTGCAGC
>DASRQT010000067.1:0-2113 GCA_035696485.1 Polyangia bacterium
ATCCGTGCTCATGGCGGTCTGGCAGGTCGGCCGCGATACCGGCGCCAGCTTCAATGCGGGCGTCGAGGCCGTGATCACGGCGGTCCTGCAGATGCCGGAGTTCTTGTACCGCTTCGAGCTGAGCCCGGCCGTCGCCGGCAAAAAGCTGATCCCGCTGGACGGCTACGACATGGCCACGCGCCTGTCGTATCTGCTGTGGAACAGCACCCCTGACGATGTTCTGCTGGCGGCAGCGCAAGCGAACAAGCTGCAGACGCCGGCCGATATCACGGCGCAGATCATGCGGATGCTGAGCAATCCGCGGGCGAAGGACATGGTCGCGCGGTTTCACGACCAGTGGCTGAATATGGGCGGCATCAAGACGCTGGAGAAGGATCCGATGGTGTACAAGACCTTCAACGCGGGCGTCGCGACGGCGATGGCGCAGGAGGTTCAGTCCTTCATCGACGACGTCATGTGGAAGGGTGACGGCAAGGTCTCCACGCTGTTCACCGCGCCCTATACCTTCCTGAACGACACCCTGGGCAAGTTCTATGGAGTGACCGCCCCGCAGGCCACGACCTTCGCGCGCATCGACCAGGCGGGGCTGGGAATGCGGCCCGCGTCCGGGATCCTGACCATGGGAGGTCTGCTCGCCGCCGAGGCCGATCGCAACAACACGTCGCCCACCAAGCGGGGCATCTTCGTGCGCAAGGCGCTGCTGTGTGAAGGGCTGCCGCCCCCGCCGCCGAACGCCAACATCGTTCCGCCGGTGACCAAGCCGAATCAGACACGACGGCAAGCGATGGCCAACCACGTGAGCGACCCGGTGTGCGCGACCTGTCACGTGATGATGGATCCGATCGGGTTCGGCTTCGAAAACTTCGACGCGGCCGGCTTCTGGCGGGCGATGGAGGGTGGGCAGACCATCGACGCTTCGGGAAATATCAAGGACTCTGACATCCCCGGGAGCTTCAACGGACCTGTCGAGCTGGGCGCCAAGCTGGCTGGCAGCGACGAGGCGCTGGCCTGCGCCTCGACGCAGTGGTTCCGCTTCGCCTTCGGCCGCGACGCCGGAGACCAGGCCGACGGTGATACCTGCGCGGTGAAGACGCTGAAAAATGCCCTTAAATCCGGCGGCGCGCTGGCGCTGGTGAAGGCCATCCCGCAGACCGCGCCGTTCCTGTATCGCAAGATCCCCGAAGGAGGCCTGTGATGAAGCCGCTAGCCCGACGCACAGTGATCAAAGGCGCCGCCGGCGCGGTCATCGCCCTGCCGTTTCTCGAGGCGATGCGCCCGCGTCACGCCAAGGCGCAGGGCGCTGTCCCCAAGCGGTTCGTCCTCTGGTACACGGCGGGCGGCCAGATACCGTCGTACTGGTTCCCGATCGGGACCGAAACCAACTTCACACTCGCTACGGCTCACAAGCCGCTCGAGCCCTACAAGAGCAAGATCATCGTCTTCGACGGGGTCAACAACGACGCGTCCAAGGAACCGATCTACGGGGGTCACCAAGGTTCGTTCGCCGCGATGATCAGCGGCTCGCCGCACACGGGTGTGGGCTTCGATGTCATGCGCCCGACCACACCTTCGATCGATCAGTTGGTCGCCGACAAGATCGCCGGCCAGACCAAGATCAAATCCCTGCAGACGGGCGTTCAAAACCCGGGTAACGGCGGCAACAATCCCTTCGTGAGAATCGGTTCGTGGCGTGGCGAAAAGGAGCTACTACCGGCTATCGCGCAACCAGGCGCGCTGTTCGACTATATGTTCGCCAACGGCGCACCGTCCGGCGGCGCGGCGCCGGATCCGGCGGCGGCCGATAACCTGCGCAAACGCCGAAAGAGCATTCTGGATGCCGTGTCGGGTCGCTTTACGACCTTGAAGGCGCGTGTCGGGACAGAGGACAAGGCGCGCCTCGACAGGCATCTGACGTCGATCCGCGAGATCGAGGCCCGCGTGCTGACGGTACAGCAACAGGGGACGTGCATGATCCCGACCCGGCCCATGGACGGCTTCACCACCAAGACGTCAGACGTTCCGATGTGGGGCAAGCTGATGATGGATCTGATGGTTCTGGGCTTGGCGTGCGACGTGACGCGGGTAGCGAACTTCATGTGGGGGGGGATGGGCG
>DASRQT010000068.1:0-11771 GCA_035696485.1 Polyangia bacterium
AATCGGCGGTTGATATGGCGGGTGGTTTGGAGTCGACCACGCGCGCGGGCGCGCCAGGAGCGGCCGGCCATGCGGGAACCCGGTCCGAGTTCCCTAGTGACAAGGCCGCGCTGCTGACAGCGGTTGCGGACTCTGCGGATATATCAGACCCAGACCGCAACTGGCAACCAATGAGCGCGAAGGCGAGGCCAATAGCAGCGATAGATAGAATCGAAGCCCTACTGGTCATGGCAATACCTCGCGTTGGGTGAGAGCCGTCCTCGAAGCCGCGATCCCCAGCCGTTGTGATCATCGCTCCACTGAACCTATGTCGCACAGGGCGACGCCGTCGTTGTTGCCGTCCCATGGACGCGACGCGCTGCGCTCGTCCCACGACGGACAGCTGAAAAAGGCGTTGCCGCCATTTCCCGACGTGGCCTCATCCACCGCGGAACTGTTCAATGCGGGCATATGCGTAAGGGGCGGAAAGCTTCCTCCGGATCCAAGCGCACCGATCCGGGGATCGAAGTCAGACGACCAACCTACGAAGTCGTATCCAATTGTGAAGTTCGTGCACTTCGAGCCAATTCGCCCCAGAATCAGGTCGCTATAGGATCTCAGTTCCGTGCCCGTGGGAGCCATCCCGCAATCGGGGGAAAAATCTGGGCTGGACGATATTCGATTATCGGTATTCTTTGCGATGATCGTCTTCCCGATATGAATGACGCCCGCAGTAGTCAGTACGCCGCCGCCCCACACGAAGGACGTATCAGGCGAAGTGACGTTGGCGGTGTTGTTTGTGATTGTGCTGAACGCCACATACCAATTGGCTCCCGATTGAGCCAAGCGAAGGCCACCGCCGCCGCCCCGGGCAGTGTTGCCACTGACGGTGCTATTGAACAGATTTAGCGTGCCACCGCCACCGATGCCGGCACCGCGGACCGCCTTATTCTCGGAAATGGTGCTGTCGTACACGTAGGCGTTAGCAGTGGAGTAGAGAAAAAGCCCCCCGCCGGTATCTTGTACCCCACCTCCACCATTGGGGGTCTCGTTCTTGGAGATCGTGCACCTTTCAATGTAAGCGAAGGACGTGAGGGCAATGCCCGCGCCAGGGAATGGCTTTGAGGAAACTGCCATCGTAGTCGTGAAGGTGGAATCAAATGCCATCACCTGTCCATTGCTTTGATAGAGCTGCCCTCCTGGTTGAGTGGTGGGGGACGGGGTACCGTTCCCATTCTGTAGGGTGACGCTGTATAGTCCCACGGCACCCACGGCGGTATTGACCTCGAGTACTCGGGACATACCCCGAGCATCGATCTTGGTGAACGGGCTTGACTGCGAGCCAATGATGTCGATGTCCCCGGTTGCCTGAAGCTGGCCTAACGACAGGATGTAGGTAGTCGCCGCCAGGTTAATCGAAGTATAGACACCCGACTGATTGCTTTGTTCGATTGCGGCCCTCAGGGAGCACAGGGCCGAAGCGTCGCGACAAAGGCCATCCAAATTATCGAAGTCGTGAGTATCGTTGGGGGTATTGACATTGAACGTGGCGCACTCTGCGGAGCGTCTAAGCAGAACCGTGAGTGCCAGACTGATTCCGAAAGCGAGACAAATGACTCTGCCAAGCATGGTTCACCACCTTTCCGGACGATCGACCCAGCACAAAGAACGCCGCGGCGATTTGGGCGGCCGGTTTGCAATACGCGAGCGCAATTAACCCGACGCATGTAACCGCGTCATGCGAGAAGGTGTCAATAGAGTTTCTGACACCGCATGCGATTTAACAATGTAAATCGAGTTGGAGTTGGCTCCAGCGCAGATGTGACCGGGGTAGTCGGCCGCTTCGCCTTAATCACCGCACGTCAGTACAAATACGTCAACAAGTGGCGACAAGCGACCCATTCTCAAGTCTCGCCCTTACATCTATGTGCTCGAACCTCAAGTGGACATGTTGGTGTGGCCGACCTACCGCAATTATATGTGATGAGTGGTCGTGCCGAATGGATTCCGCGCACATTTCATTGACCGACTGTACAAGCCGAGTATTTCTCCGACTCCCGCCCCGGGGGTGAACGGGCAGTCAACTGGCGACAACGACTCCCAAGTCCCCCCTGACGTCAACGCGGGCTCGCCGTCGATGTCCAGGTCGGACATTTCTGTGTGGCCAGGACTGCTAAGATCTCGGACCAGTCTCGATATATATGCGGTGATGAACTCTAGGCGGCTGGCGGACCAAGCGCCACTTTGCACGGAGATGTCTAGGAATATGAGTTCGTCCGTGGCCTAATAGCCAAATGCGGTCTATTGTTTCCGACGCATCTCTGTTGGTGATTGCCTGCGACGCGTCCCATCACCAAGTACCGGGCGTTGCGGGCGACGCTGGGGTAACCGTTGACGTTGGCGCCGAGCAGCGCGCCGCGACGGACAGAACCGACGAAAGTCGCCCACGCGCTCCTTCGACAAGAATGGAAATGAACCGCAGCTACCAGTTTCAGACGCAGACCCGCTGGCTTCGCACCGCAGTCGCTCTGTTTGCGTCGGCGGCGGGTTGCAGTGATCGAGGGCCGGAGGCTACTAGCGCCCCGATGGACGGCAATGACGCCTCGAATCCGGTCGCGGACGCGGGCAGCGCGGATGAGACCGCAGCCGTCAGTGACGTGCGTTCGGCCGGCGACATTGGCCCCTCGCCCCTGGCAGGAGTGGCGGCGGAAGCGGCGTACCGGCTGTTCCTCGAAGAAGGGTGGTCGCTGCAGCGCATGCGGTTGGTCGACTGCTTCGGAGCCAGTCCCAGAGTGTTGGCGAAAGGGCGTATCCTCAACGTCCCATTGCGAGTATTCGAGGGGCTACGTGCCGGGTTGAGTATGCTGGATCCGGTCAAGGCCTCGTCCTGTCTGGACACCATTCGCCACACCAGCTGCGAGGATATCGTCGCGGGTGCCATCGATAGCGCCTGTGAGATCGTGCTGTCTGGACGGGTGGCGACTGGCGGCTTCTGTCTCGCCGATCCGGACTGCGAGGGACCCGATGAATATTGTGCGCCCACTGAAGACGTCTGCGGCTGGCGCTGCGCCAAGCGCAAACAGACGGGCGATGCGTGTATGGGGCCTGGATGTGGGCGCGGAATGCACTGCGTGGCAAGTAGCGTTGGGAACGAACGGTGCGTCCCGCTTGGCGCTGAAGGTGCCTCTTGTCTTGGCGCCGACGGCTGCGGCGCGGAATTGTTCTGCCGCTCGAATAGCCTCTTCACGCTAGATGGCATTTGTCGCCCGCGCATCGGCGGGACGCCGTGCGAAGGTCCTCAGCAATGCCCATACCCTTACACGTGCGTCTTCGACGCCAGCAACCGCGGGACATGCGGCGTGGGTGATCCCCTCGGCACCCCCTGCCGGCTCTACGGCCACGACGCGATCAACGGCCCTTACAACGACTGCACCCTCTCTTTGTACTGTCACCCCGACGCTCAAGGTGAATGGCGGTGTGGTGAGGGAGTCGGTGAAGGCGAGTTCTGCGGATACCTCCCGCCACCTCAACCCGGGCAAAACGGCGGCTTCATTCCCTGCCGCGACGGGTTTTGCGCCCTGAAGGCCGGTGAAGGTATTTGCCGGCCACTCCGCTCCGACGGCGAATCCTGCACAGGCGATGGTGACTGCGGTCCCCGGGGTAACTGTGTGGCCGGCGTGTGTCGGACCGATTATGCAGGGGCAGCTGTCGGGATGTCGTGCGGGGCGCAGTTCGGGGCGTGCGTCCACGGGGCATACTGCGCCGCCGATGACCCCAACGACCTCACGCCTACGCCTAAGGCTACCTGTCGGGCCACCACCAGAGACGGGGAGACCTGTGAGAGATCGGAACAGTGTGGCCTTACTTCCCGCTGTATCGGAACCCTTTGCACGCCCTGCTAAGGGGCACATCGGCGGGATCTGCGGGCCCGACGAGATTCAGGCGGACTGTACGGAAGCAAGACCGCGAGCCGTGCCGGACGCGGGCAAGGAGCTCACTAGCAGCCGGGGATATTGCACGTGCACGCAACCTCGACGGGCGGCGGATCGGCGCAACCGCCGGGCGTGTCGGGTTGGAGGACGATGTCCTGGACGGTTCCGGCCGCGCTGACGATCACGTCAACCTGGAAGGCCTTATAGCCTTGCTTGAAGGCGATGAGAGCCAGTTTTACTTCGGGCAGGTCTTTGAAGTAGTAGGACCCTTTCCCTGCAAAGGTGCACTGCCGCCGGCCAGCGATCCCGACGCGCGCATCGATGCCTTGCCCAGTGCAGGCGTCCTTCACGCTGCCTGACAGAATCCCCATCCCCGTTCGCAGCTTGCAGACCATTGTGGGAACGTCGCAGATCTCGTAGTCCGCGCAGGGGATCGCGGGGCAACCACGGGGAGCATCCAGGCTGTCGCCGCCGCCCCCGGATCCGTCGCCGGCGTCTCCGTCCGTCGCCGGCATGGCGCCATCGCTGTCGCCCCCGCCGCCATCTCGTCCGCCGCCCCCGCCAGCTCCCAGCAACTGGTCCTGTCGCAGCGGCCGCAGATCGCAGCCGCCCGCCATCGCGACACCGGTCGCCAGGGCGAAGGCGAGCAACACCGACGCGCGCATCAAAACGCCACCCCCATCCCGAACCCCGCGGTGGGATCGAACGACGCGCGGCGCGCGCCGTCGATCGCGATCCAATGGACGGCGTAGCGAAGCTCCAGGGTCACGAAGGCGGGACCCATCACCTGCGCCGTCAGCGTGCTGGCGGCGTTGAGGGCCGGGCCCCAGAGATCGCCACTGGTGTTGCCGGCGACGCGCAAGGTTGTCTTGAGGCCCACGCCGCCCAGCAGCGCCAGCTCGATCCGCGGCCCGACGTGCCAGCGCGCGCCCGATTCCACCAGCAGCCCCGGGCGCGACAGCCGGAATGACTCGCCGCCGCCCTGATGGGTCGACGTCCCGAACTCGCCGCGCAGGCCGAAGATGGCCCAGCCGTGGCGGTGGCGATAGCTGATGGCCAGCGACGTCTCGCCACCTCCCAGGTCCAAGGGGGCGGGTCCGAACCCGACGCCGACGGCCAGCGAGTCGGGCAGCCTGGCCACCACCGACGGCTCACGTCCGGCGCGATAACCAGCCGCCAGCGTCGACACCACGTCCGCCGTGAAGGGGTTGTCGAAGGCCAGGGAAAAACCGCCCGCGCCCTCGTCGCTGGCGCCCGCCGCCGTCGGTTCGCCGTCACGCCGGGTCACGCCGGGGGTCGAATCGGGGTGCCACGCCGAATCCGCGACCTGCAGCACCTGCCCCGCTGCCAGCTCCACGTCGGCGACGCCGCCCTGCCCATCGGCTGTTGCGATCTGGCGCAGGTGATAGCGGCCCGGCGGCAAGGACAACTTCAGGGGCCGCCGGCGATCCTTGTAGGCCTCGGCGAAGACCGGTCGCCCCGAAGCAGCCTCGACCACGTAACGGCCGGCCGCCGGCGCCGCGAAGACCAGGCGCGGCGCCCGCCCGCGGTGGTCGATCGCACGCGCCGACAGATCGCCGCCGGGCGGATCGAACCAGGGACGCTGCCCGGTCAGGCGCTCGGTGTTGAAGGCGACAAACGCCGCCAGCTCGCCGAACGACACGACGTCGTCACCGTCGGCGTCGGCGGCGCCCGCCAGCCCCGAGGCCAGGACGTACGAAAAAAAACCGGCTTGCAGCGATCGCACCTCACCCGCCGATTTGCCCGAGGCCGCCGCCGTCAGGACGCCGATGCGCACGGCGTCGGAGCGCCGTTCCAGGTCGGACACCTGCGCGCTGAGATCGGGGCCGATCTCCACGTCGCGTGCTCCCCGCTCGGAGAACAAGCTCTGCGAGCGGCAGGCATCCAGAAACATCAGGGTACGATCCACGGGGACCTCGGCCAGGGCGGCCCGCAGCTCGCGGCCGGTGATCGCCGCCTCCAGCCCCCCGTCGGGTTTCAGCAAGAGCCGCCCTTGCAAACCGTGCCCGGCGTAGACGAAGTAAAGCACCGCGTCGCCGACACGCGGCCGGCTGGCCAGCTGCTGGCGGATCTCGGCGATGACCGCCATCAAGGACGCGCGCGTCGGCGAGCGGCTGCTCGGCGGTGACAGGTTGGCCTTGCGCAGGCTCTCCACCGTCTCCTGGTCGAGATCGGCCAGCAACCAGACATGCGGCGACGTCCCCCCGCCGGTCAGCCCGGCGAAGAACATGGCGAAGCGGGCGGCGTCGTCGTCGGCATAGTGAAGATCGGGCAGCCCCGGCTGGCCGCCGTTGTAACCAACCACCAGCGCGTAGATCTCGGTGCCGCCGCCGGAAGATTCGGCGCGACCACCACCCGGGGCCGACGCCGCCAGGAGTGCGGCGAGGCCCGCCACGGAACGCCAACCCGGCACCCTCCGTCCCGTCATGGTGTGATCGCCAGCAGTCCCGCCGCCTGTGAGCCGGGCAGCGCCAGCGTCCCGGAAAATCCCGCCCGCCGGATCGCGGCCGTGATGTCAGCCGAGCCGAGCGGCGCCGAGGTGGCGACGGCGAACAGGCGCAACCGCCCGGCGTGATGCTTCACCGACAGATTGATGCTGGGACCCAGGGTGACAGGTTTGGCGCCGGGCTCCACCGGCCGCGCCGGCGCATCCGGACGGGGCGCGTAGACGTGCACCTCGCCGCGTTCGTCCAGACCCGCCACCGTGACATAGGACGCCTGCCGGAGCCCGCGCACGCTGAACTGCACGTAGTCGTCCAGGTGCAGGCTGCCCTCACCCGAGCCGGGAAAATCCGCCACCAGACGTACGGGTGTAACCCCGCCGTCGCTCCGCCGGCCGGCGTAGACCAGAAGACCAACCTCCGAGGCCACGGCATCGGCCCGACCGCGCCACGCGATCTGGCTTTTGCCATCAAACGTGTCGCGCGGTGAGGGAGGTCGCGCGGGCCGCACCAGCAGGAACAACGCGGCAGCCGGCGCCAGCAGCAGCGGTGTCCAGCGAAGCCACCGCAGCCAATCGAAGGACTCTAGCGCCGGCACCGGCGCCTGTGTCGCCGGATTCAGCGCCGCCTGCAGCCGCAGGCGCTCGCGCCTGTGCGTGGCCGCCGGCGCAATGGCCTCGGCCGCCAGCGACAAACGATCATAGTGCGCGCGGCAGGCGGCGCAACCCGCCAGGTGCGTGCGCAGGGTGCGCTCCTTCGCCTCCGGTAGTTCACCCGCGACCGCGCGCGCGATCGCCCACCGGTGGAGCAAGAGGCTCATGGCGCGTCCCCGCGAAGCTCGGCCAGGACGGCCGCCAGTCCGGCGTCGGCCGCGGCGCGCGCGAGCAGCTTCTTGCGCAGGTACTTGCAGCGCCGCACGCTGATCCCGATCATTTGCGCCACCTCGTCGTGCCCCCGGTCTTCCAGAAGCGAATGCCGCAGCACCGCCGCCTCATCCTTTGATAGCGTGGCCGCGAATCGTTCGATCGCTTGCTGCAAGCGATGTTGCTGGGCTGCCTGTTGTGGATCGGTGGCCGCGTCGGCTGGCGCGGCCACGCCGGCTTCGTCGATCTCGTGCTGCGGATCCAGCCGCCGCCCGCGTGCGCGCAGAATCTCCTTGCACCGGTTGACGGCCAGCGCGCGTAACCAGGGCAGCGGGGCGCCGCGATCGGGATCGTACATCGCCGCCATGCGATGGGCCTGCAGCCAGATCTCCTGGGTCGCCTCCTCGCGCTCGAAGGGGCTGGCGAAGAATCGGCCGCAGAGGAGGCGCATCTCGCGCGCGTAGAGGTCGTAGATCTCGAGGAACGCAACCTGGTCGCCGCGGCGGAATCGTTCCAGCAGCGCGGGCGCCACGAGATGTTGATCGGGGGGCACGACAGCGACGGTCTCACGTTATCACCAGATTCAAGCGCTTGAGCAGACACCACGAGATCCGGCGCCCGGCCTGACCGCGCCGGCGCCACATCCAATCGTGAATGAACGTCACGGGCGCCGGCGGCCGTCGATAAAGCTGGGAGCGATCTCCCCGATAGGCCAGCGGGATGACCACCACGTCAAAGCGTTCGCCCGAGGACGCCAGCCCCTCCGGGGGAAAGTCCGCCAGCAACAGCCCGACGGTCTTCGCCTCCTCACCCAGCCGCGCCGCCGCCTGGGCCAGATGAGCGGCGTTGACGTCGATGAGGACCAGGCGCGCGTCGGGGCGAAGCTGACGCAGGACCATCGCGGTGCGCGGGAAGAGCCCGCCGCCCACGATGCCGATGCGGACGGCGCCGGCCGGAATGTCATTGTGCCGCAGCAGCGCCGCGAAGCTGCGCCGGTGCGACGCGATCTGAAAACGGCGCAGGGTGTCCGAGCGCTGGGCCGCGCGCTCCAGGAAATCCAGGGCCGCGGCCTGAACCCGATTCACGCCGCGTGTGACCTGGTCGATCCATCGAACCACGGGCGGCCAGGCGCTGCTCTGCACCGGCCCTGCCGGCGCGGGCGCCGACGGCAGCAACGTCCAGTGCCGGTCCGGCCAGCGGTGGTGCGCCGTGTGGTAGCCGTCGTTGAACCACAGCCGGTTGTAGAGAGATCCGTAGTAGTCGACGCCCGCCGGAATGCCCTGGTGTTCGTAGTGGCCCTGCAGGAAGCAGAGACCGAAGCCAAGCAGCTGCCCCACCGCCAGCACCACGAACAAGCGCGGCGCCACCAGCCACGCGGCGAAGGGCAGGCCCGCGACCAGCGCCCACTCGACGGCGGTCCAGAGATTCAGACGCACACGGCGCTGGGGTCGTTCGCGTCCCGCGTTGCAAGGTGGGTGGGGGTGGTGATGCGCCAGGTGACGCGCGCGCCAGTACGTCTGCGGGATCCGCAGCAGCAGCGTGAGATACAACGAAAAGCAGCGGTTCGACGCCGACGACCGGAACAACGGCGAATGCAGATGAATGTGCGCGATCGTGTTCGAGCCCCAGTGGATCGCCAGCGCGACGAACAGCGCCGCCAGCAGCGCGCCAGCAGGGGACGGCGGCCCCACCACCACGGCAGCCGCCACCGCGGCCGTTCCGGCGCCCGTCATCAGCGCCGCCGCCAGCACCCAACCGTCGCGCGGCGAGGTACGGAAGGCGGAGCGACCAGCAGCGGTGACGGAATACGCGCCCTCGGCGTGAAACGTCCTGTCCGGCCCCGTCATGGCATTCACTTCTCGAGTACCTATGCCGCGGCGTCGAAGATCGGACACCCCATCCATTTAACGACCCAGGCAGGCGCGGTAGCGGCGTACGCGGTCCGGGTGTGCCGCCGCCAGGTTGTCGCGCTCGGCTGGGTCGGCCCCGAGATCGAAGAGCTGGGCGCGGCCGACGTCGGCGTCGAGGATCATCTTCCAGCCCCCGTCGCGCAGCCCGAAGCGGGCCGCACTTTGCTCCGTGAAGAAGCGCGCCACGCGCGCGGCCCCGCCCAGTAACGACCGCCCCTCGTGCTCGGGCGGGATCGGCAGCCCGGCCAGCGCCAGGGTGGTGGGCGAAAGGTCGATGAGGCTGGCCAGCTGCGGCGCGCGCCGCGGCGCCGTCCACAGCCCCGGCGCCGCCACGAAGAACGGGACGCGCACGTTTTCTTCGTACACGTGCAGGGCGTGCGCGATGTTGCCTTCGTGCTCGCGAAAGGCCTCGCCGTGATCGCCGATGACCACGTACAGGGTTCGCTGGTCGAGGCCGCGCGCCACCAGCCCCGCGCGCAGCAGGCCGAAGGCATCGTCGGCGACGTGCAGATCGTTGAGGTATTCGTCGCGATCGCTTTCGACCTTGAACGGGCGCGGGGCATCGCCGGGCGCGTGGTACGGATGATGCCCGGCGATGGGCATGAACACCGCGAAGAAGCGGCCGCCGCGCGGCTGCGCGTCGACGAAATCCAGCACCCGGCGCGCGGTCGCGCGGTCATCCACGCCGAAGCTGGAACGGAAGCGGCTGTCGATGCCGGCGGCGTCACGGAGCTCGTCGAAGCCGCGCCCGTCGACGACCGCCTGCATGCCGAGGTAGGCGAACCAGCCCGAATGAAACAGCCCGGTGCGGTAGCCGGCCTTGCCCAGCTCGGCCGCGACCGACCGGCACGGCACCTCGGCAGCGCCGAACTCCGACGCCTCGAACAGCGCCGGCGGCGAGCGCGAGCACAGGATGGAGAACAGCCCCTTGATGCTCTCGGGGTACGCGGCATAGGCGTTCTCGAAGACCGCGGCCGCCGCGGCCAGCGCCGACAGATTCGGCGTCGCGTCGCGGGTGCCGCCGTAAAGCGGCATGGCCCGGGCGCCGGCCGACTCCATGATGACCCACACGATGTTGCGATCGCGGGCGGCGCCGGCCAGGTCGGCCAGATCGGCGACGGCGACGCCCGGCGTGCCGGGGTCAGCGCCGGGCGCGCAGGCCGCCGACGCCAGCGATGGCAGCAGCGCGCCCCGCCCCGCGCCGTGGCGAGCCAGCGTGGTCTCGACCAGCGTGAGCACGGCGTTGCGATCGAGGCCGCGGGTTTCGGCGCGAGCGGCGGCCGCCGGCCCGGCCAGCACCCACACCGCAGCCGCGCCCGCCGCCATCGCCAGCTGGCGGCGGGACGGGATGAGGCGCCGGCCAAGCGCGAACGGCAACAGCAGGGCCCCCGCCCACAGCAGCACCGGCACCCCTATGTTCGTCGGGGTCACGTACTGGGCGATCGAGTCGCTCAGCGCGCCACCGGTGGCGTGCAGGAAGGCGTAGGTCATCGGCGACGAGAGCTGTCGCGCCACCGGCACGTTGAGGGCGATCCAGAAGGTCTGGGCGGCGTAGGCGCCCACCGTCGCCAGCCCGGCCAGGCGTGCGGCCCGCGGCGCCCGTCGCGCCAGCGCCGCCAAGGCGAGCGCGAACAGCGTGAAACCGACGGTCAGGCGCACGTCCTCGTGCAGGATCGCCACCACGGCCAGCGGCGACGGCCACCCCGCGGCCGCGCCGTCGAACACGCGCAGAGCCGCCAGCGCCACCTTTGCCGCGACCGTTGCCGCCAGCAGCGCAGCGCCCCAGGCGATGGGCCCGGCCCGGTTCGGACCGCCGTCGAATCTTGCTCTCACGGTCACAATCGATCTATGCCGGGGGGCGCGCGCGGGGACAATGTCCGAATTCGGCGTGGCCGGCATAGAAGCCGCCAAAAGGGAGGTCCCATGACCTATTTGACACGCCGCGCCCGGTTTTTCCGAGTCTCTGCCCGTCCGTTCTTCGCCTCGCTGGGCTTTCTGGCCATCGCCACGGCGACGCCTTGCGCCCTGGCCAGTAACCCGGTCAGCTTTTACAGCGTGCCGACGAAGGTGGACCTTCTACCCAACGCGGCCTCCGCCACGGAGGTCGTGATTCACGGCGCCTTCATCGGGCTCGGGACCAACGCAACCTATGGGGATCCCCGATGCGGTGTCATGTACTTCAAATGCGCCGCCGGCCAGGAGGCGATGTGCCGCATGCAATGGCAAGACATCCGCGGCTATGTCACCGACACCACCATGACCTGCGCCGGTTTCGGCGCCCTCAACATGGTCAGCACCGCGAAGATTCGCGATGAGGGCGCGCCGCTGGGGACGCCGGATGCGTGGGACCTGGGCATGGGCATCACGCCCGGCATGTATGTCGAAGGAAAGTGTTCGCCGGCGCACAAACTCTCCTGTACGGCGGCCCAGGCTGCTGACGGCGGCGCGACGGGCACCGGCGGCCAGGCGGGCACCTTTGGCACAACGGGAACTGGCGGCGCGACGGGCACCGGGGGCCAGGCGGGCACCTTTGGCACAACGGGAACTGGCGGCGCGACAGGCACCGGGGGCCAGGCGGGCACCTTTGGCACAACGGGAACTGGCGGCGCGACAGGCACCGGGGGC
>DASRQT010000069.1:0-7405 GCA_035696485.1 Polyangia bacterium
GCCAGGGCAGCCAATTACCGATGAACAACCAGTCCATGAGTGATCCGGACCTTGATCTGTTGATCCGCGGCGGGACCGTCGTCACCACTGAAGGACAGGGCGTGGTCGACGTCGGCATCCGCGGCGGTCAGATCGCGCAGCTGGGTGGGACCATGCGCGGCCACCGCGAGCTCGACGCCGGCGGCGCCCTGGTGCTACCGGGCGGCGTCGACCCGCACGTTCACCTGCACATCGAGGACGTCGAACCAAACGAACCGGTCTGGGTGGACGACTACACCACGGGCTCTCAGGCGGCCCTGGCCGGCGGCATCACCACGCTCGGGAACATGGCGTTCGTCCTGCCCTGGGAGTCGCTGGCCGACCGCGTGGTGGCGGAGAACGCGGCCATCTCGCGCGAGGCCATCTGCGATGTCTTCATTCACATGGCGGTGACCTGCCCCTCCCCCGCCATCGCCGCCGAGGTCCCGGCCATCGTCGCCGCCGGACACAGCAGCGTGAAATTTTTCATGAGCCTCCCCAGCTTCGATGCCTTCGCGCGCGACTTCACGCAGCTGATGAAGGCCGCCGGCGACGCCAGAGGCATTGCCCTCATCCACTGCGAGGATCTGCCGACCATCGAGTGCTGCACGTCCATGCTGTCGCGCCAGGCCAAGACCTCGCTGCACCACTACGCCGAGAGCCGCCCGACGTCGTCCGAGGTGATCGCCATCCAGCGCGCCATCGAGATGTGCCGCGCGACCGGCACGCCGACGTACATCGTCCACCTGTCTTCCGCCCGCGCGCTGGAACTTTGCCTGGCCGCGCGCGCCGAAGGCTTGCCCATCTCGATAGAGACGCGACCGCTTTACCTGTACCTGACGGCCGAACGCTATCGCGATCCCGACGGCGCCATCTACGTCGCCCAGCCGCCGTTGCGCGACGGCAGCGACGTCGAGGCGATCTGGCGGGGTTTGATCGACGGCAGCATCGACACCCTGGCCAGCGACCACGCGCCCTGGACGCACAAGCTCAAGACCGATCCCAAGTTGACCGTCGACGTCGCCCGCCCCGGCGTCGCCGAACTGGACACCATGTTGCCGTTGCTGTTCACCGAAGGCGTGGCCAAGAACCGCATCTCGCTGCAACGTTTCGTGGCGCTGACCGCGACCAACGCCGCGCGCTTGTTCGGACTCTACCCGCGCAAGGGAACCATCGCCGTCGGCTCCGACGCCGACATCGCCATCTGGGAAACGCGTGGCGGCCGCGTCATCCGCAACAGCGAGCTCTTTTCGCGCGCCGGGCACAGCGTCTACGAGGGCCGCGAGCTGGCCGGCTGGCCGCGAACCACCATTCGCCGCGGCGAGATCGTCTTCGACGACGGCCGCGCGCTGGGCCAGGCCGGAAGCGGTCAGCTGATTCGACGCGGGCCCAGCGGCGCGGCACGATAGCCCGCGCGGCCAGACCTCTTCGCGGGAGGTTCGGAACCCTCTCAGGGTTCCGAGTGAGACACCAGCCACTGCGACACCTCGTCGTGCTGCTTCTTCAGCGCCGCCACCTGCTGATAGCTGTCGCGCGCCTCGACCGCCAGCGCGTGCGCGCGCGGACGATCCTGGCCGCTATCCCACAACGCGCGCGCCAACGCGAACAAGGTCTCGCCAAGCCGCTTCGGCGCCTCGGCGTTCGCGCGGCGAATGGCCAGCGCGCGCTCAAGCGGCGGGATCGCCTGCGTCGGTTTGTGTTCCCCCAGATAGCCAAGACCGATCCCCGTCAGCGGATAGGCAAAGAAGATGTGATCGGCGGCGAGCTGTTTGTTCCAGATTTCACGCGCCTGGTTGAAGGCCGCGCGCGCCGCCTCCCAGTGGCGTTGCGCGTTGAGCATCTCACCGCGGTTGGTCAGGTTATTTCCCATGATGGGGTGTTCGGAACCAAGGGCCCGCTTGGTCAGCGCGATCGCCCGATCGTTGAACTCCAGCGCCTCCGGTACCCGTCCCAGCTCATTCAGCTCCACCGCGAGATTCGCATTCACACGGATCACATCAGGATCATCGGGGCGCAGCGCCCGCGTTGCTATGGCCAGGGCCTGCTGATGTTGCTCCAGCGACTCCTGGAATTTGCCCAGCGTGTCGTACATGGAGCCCATATTGGTTTTCATCCATACGTTGAGGCGTTCGTGCCCGCCGATTCGACGCAAGGTCGCGTCGGTCAGCCTGCTCCACCGTTCGGCTTCAACCGACCGCCCCTCGGCGATGCCTGACACATCGACCAAGAACAACGTGATCTCCGCCTTGGCTTCGTCGTTCCGTGACGCTTCAGCCTCCCATAACGCCTCCTCCAGCGCGCGCTCCGCTCCCCTCGGATCGCCGGAGAATTCGTACAGCACTATCCCGCGCAGCTTCAGCGCTTCAGCCAGCGCGGGGCCATAGTTCTCACGGCGCGCCTCGGCCAGCAAGGGCTCGATCAGCTTGCTGGCCTCGCCCACGCGGCCCGCATCCCGAAGCGCCCGCACGCCCGCCAATCCCCGCTGCAGGTCGGCGATCCGCTCGCGCGCGTCGCTGTCGTCGGGCAGCGGCACCACCGCGCGCAACAGTTTGACGTCCGAGCACTGATCAACCGTGCCCAGCTGGCTGACGGCGCCGGGAGCGTTCTCGACCACCGCCCCGTCCGCTTGCGCGAAAACGCCAGTCAATGCCTTGAGGCTACCGAGCCGGCCCTGCAGGCAGGCCATGCGCAGATCCAGCACCTCCGCCGATTGTTCACCGCGTGTCTGGGTGGCCTCGCACGCGTCCTTGTAGGTGTCGGTCCAGCGACGGACATAGTCCTCGACCAGCCGGTTGACGCTCCAGAACGTGTCGACCGCATAGGGCTTGCCGGTCGCCAGAAACGACTTGCGCACGTCCGCCTTCACGCGCGGATCCCAGACCCCCGCCAGCTTCTGATCGGCCCCGCGGCACAACGGCGGGCGCGTCAGCCACTGCGCCCCGCGAACGGCCACGACGGCGACCACCGCCGCCAGCAGCGCCGCCTGTAGCCGCCGGTGCGCGCGCCAGAAGCCCGTCCAACTTAACCAGCCGCGCACCAGACGCCCGCGCGGCCGCGCCACCTCGGCGGCGGCCAGCCGACCAGCAACCGCCATCGCCGTCTGCGGCCGCGCCGCGGGATCGTGAGCCAGGCAGTCACCGCACAGGCGCGCCAGCTCTTCTTCGACCGGGCTCACCACCGTTGCGAACGGCCACTCCATCGACATTCCGATGCTGGTGCGCTGCCACGACGGCTTCTTGCCGAACAGAATCTCGTGCAGGATCGCGCCCAGTTGCCAGACATCTGACTTCTGATCCGACCGTCCTCCCAGCAGCGCCTCCGGGGGCATATAGGCCGGGGTGCCACCGTGGACGGTGGTGTTGTCGGTCTTGTCGATGGCCAACCCAAAGTCCGACAGCACCAGCCGGCCGTCGCCCATGCGCAGGACGTTCTGCGGCGTCACGTCGCGATGAATGATCCCGACCGCATGAATCGCCGCCAGCCCCGCGCACAACGACCGCGCATCGGCGAGACGCTCGACCATCGGCCGTTCACCGGAGATCTCGGCCTGGTCTTTCAGCAGCTTGCGCAGCGCCCCACCGACCGCCAACTCCATGGTCACGAACCAGTGGCCGTCGGCGTGGCCCAGGTCGAACACGCGGCACACGTTCGGGTGGCGGATGGCGCGCGCGACCTTCACCTCGCGCGCCAGGCGTTTTATCCACGCCGTCTCCTTGGCACGCTCGGGGTGCAAGATCTTGATGGCGACCGGCTCGCCCAGCACGCGATCCCACGCCCGGAAGACCGTCCCGCTGCCGCCCTGCCCAATTGACGCCTCGACCTGATAACGGCCGTCAATAACGGCGCCCGGTTCTAGTGCGACCGGCGCCGTGACCTTGAGCTGGGCGCCGGCGGCCGTCTGGGTATGGTCGCCATCACCGTCGGTGTTACCGTCGGAGTGGGGGTGCTCCGGGTCGTGCCGCATGGCTCGCTTTCCCTCGCGGTGATTCCGCCAAGGCTGTATACCTTATCCTACATTGCAAAATTACTAGTGGCGCGATGCTTCCCGACGACGATCAAGTAAGCCAGACGATTCCGCGCCGCAGCGCGAGCCGGGATGCCCACCGCGTTCCCGTCCTGCTGCTCGTCGGCAGCGGCACCTCGGTCGACAGCTTGCGCGCCGCCCGGCTGGTGCTGGTCGGTGACGGTCTGGAGATGGGACGCAAGCTGTCCCGCCCCGACGGCAACCGCGCGCTGACGTTGCCCGATCGCACCGTCTCCAGCAGCCACGCCCGCATCACCCGATCACCCACCCGTCCCGACGCCTTCGACCTGACCGACCTGGACAGCACCAACGGGACATTTGTAGACGGTCAGCGCATTACTGGAACCGTCCCGCTGAAGCCGGGCGCGCTGCTGTTCGTCGGCTCGCAGGTGATGGTGTTCCGGACCGTAACGCCGGCCGAGCTGTCCGCGATCGAGGAGGACAACGCCAAGCCGTTCGCACCGGTGCCGACCTTGTCGCCGGCGATGGCCACCATCTGCAGCAAGCTGCGACGGCTGGCGGCATCGCCGGCCGAGATCTTCCTCTTGGGCGAGACCGGCGTCGGCAAGGAGATCTTCGCGCGCGGCATCCACAATGCCAGCGGGCGCACCGGCGCGCTGGTGGCGATCAACTGCGCCGCCATCCCGCGCGAGCTGGTGGAGAGCGAGCTCTTCGGTTACGAAAAAGGGGCGCACTCGACCGCGCAAGGACGCAAGGCCGGCTTCATCGAGGCGGCGCAAGGCGGAACCCTGTTCCTCGACGAGCTGGGCGACATGCCGATCGAGCTGCAGTCAAAGCTGCTGCGGTTCTTGCAAGATCGAAAGTTCAGCCCGCTCGGTGGAACGCGCGTCATCGACGCCGACGTCCGCATCATCGCCGCCAGCAGCCGCGCCGCCATGGCCAAGGGCGCCAACGTGCAGCAGGCGCTGCTGGGTCGCCTGGGCGCGCAGCCGGTGCAGGTGCCACCGCTGCGCGATCGCCTGGAGGACATCGGGCGCCTGGTGGCCTATTTCCTGCGCGATCCCAGCAACGACAGCGTGCTGCAGTCGTTCGACGCCGAGGCGTTTCATGCGCTTTTTCTCTACCAGTGGCCGCTCAACGTCCGCGAGCTGCAAAAAACCGTGACCGAGGCCGAGGTCCTGAGCCGCGGCGCGATGAGCATCGGCTTCGATCACCTGCCCGACACCATCGCGTCACTGGTGGAATCGACGATGGACGGCGAGACCAGCGCCCTCGACGACGACGCCGCCGCGGCGGTGGCGGGCGAAGCCGCGGTGCCAGCGTTCGCCACCGAGGCGCAGACCGCGCGCACGCGCCGTCCGGCGCCGACCGCGGATGAATTGACCGATCTCCTGCGCCAGTATCAGGGCAGCGTCGCGCACGTCGCTCGCCACCTGAACCGCCAGTACGCGGTGGTGTGGCGTTGCCTGCAACGATATGGCATCAACGCCGACGTCTACCGACCGCCGCCGACAACCGAGGAATCCTGACATGCCCCGCCCGCAACGAAACACCGCCCGCCGCCCCACGCGCCGCCCCGCTCACCAGGTTGGGGGGCAGGACGAAGGCCGCCGCCCAACCCTGCCCTCCGTCGGTGAAGGAGGAAAGGATTCGTCGGCGCGCGTGCTGCTGCAGCAGGGCCGCGCGCGCCCGTTGTGGTTCGGCCACCCGTGGGTGTACGCCAACGCCATCGATCGCGTCGAGGGCGATGCCGGCCCCGGTGACATCGTCTCGCTGCTCGACCACGACGGGCGTTTCATTGGACGTGGGCTGTACAACCCGCGGTCGCAGATCCCCGTGCGCCTCTGCACCCGCAAGGACGAACCGGTCGACGCCGCCTTCATCCGGACCCGCTTGGCCCGCGCCCGCGCCCTGCGCGCGCGCCTGGGCCTGCCGTCGCAGGCGACCGACGCCTATCGCCTGGTGAACAGCGAAGGCGACGACCTTCCCGGCCTGGTGGTCGACGTTTACGGCGACGCCGCCGTCGTGCAGGTCACGACCCTGGGCTGGGCGCAACGACACGCCGAGATCTTCGACGCGCTGGAGGCCGAGCTTTCG
Organism: Polyangia bacterium; assembly: GCA_035696485.1. Taxonomy (GTDB): domain Bacteria; phylum Myxococcota_A; class Polyangia; order Fen-1088; family Fen-1088; genus DASRQT01. The sequence continues at coordinate 6,101 of DASRQT010000069.1, forward strand.
CCTTCCCCAAGGACAATCTTCGAGGTTTCCCCGGCCGGTTATGCCGATCTGGAGGGATTCACCGCCACCTCACGCGTCGCCCGCGGCGCTTCGCGACTGTCGGTCCCGGCCGTGGAAGATGGAATCCGTCTCGAGGTCGAACCCCTGTCGGGGCAAAAGACCGGCATGTTCATCGACCAGCGCGAGACCCGCATCCGTGTCGGGCAACTGGCCCGCGGCGCGCGCGTCCTCGACTGTTACGCCTACGCCGGTGGGTTTGCGCTGCAGGCGGCCCGCGGCGGCGCCGCGTCGGTCACCGCCGTCGACAGCTCGGCACGCGCCGTCGCGCGCATCGAAGCGCACGCCACCGCCAACGGCGCCACCATCAACGCCGTCGAGGCCGACGCCTTCCGATTTCTCGAGACCGCGACCCCGCGCTCGTTCGACCTGATCGTGATCGACCCGCCGAAGTTCGCGCGCGCGCGCAAGGACCTGGAAGCCGCGCGCAAGGGTTACGAACGGCTCAACGCACTGGCGCTGGCCGCCGCCGCGCCGGGAGCGGTCCTGGTCACCTGTTCGTGCTCGCAGAACGTCGACGCCGAGACCTTCGAACGAATCGTCGCCGCCGGCGCCAAGCAGGCCGGCCGCGAGCTGCGCATCATCGAACGCCGCGGTCCCGGAGCCGACCACCCGATGCCGCCCGGTTTCTCCGAGGGCCAGTACCTCAAGGTGCTGCTGGCGTACATTTCATAGGGAGCCTAGTCAGCTCAGGGCGACGGAAACACGCCGGTCGGCGAGCCGCGCATCAGCGTGATCCAGTAGATCAACATGGCGATGATCATCGCCATCGACACCCATTCGAACGGGATGCGCCCGAACAGCTTCCACCGCCGCCCGAAGAACCGCCCGCGCGACCGCACGTGGATCTGCTGCTGAATCGCGGGCAGAAAGCTGGGCGGCGCCGTCTTCTTCAGCTTGCCCAGCGACCCGACCGCCCTCCGAAAGGACTCCAGATCCGTCCGGCACTGGATGCACGCCGCCAGGTGCTGCTCGAGCTCGCTCTTCTGCAACGGCGTCAGCGTCGCCTCGACGTAGTCGGAAAAAAGATCGGACGCCGCCGCGTGGTTCATGACTAGCGCGTGTTCCTGTCGAGGTGCTCTTTGATGGCCATCCGTGCCCGGTGCAGCCGCGACTTGATGGTCCCCTCGGCCAGACCGGTGATCTCCCCTATCTCCTGGTATGACAGCTCCTCGACGTCGCGCAACACGATCAAGAGGCGCTGGTCCTCGTCCAGCGCCGCGATCGCCGCCTGCATCAGCGCCTCCA
>DASRQT010000070.1:0-24804 GCA_035696485.1 Polyangia bacterium
ACGTCGGGCTCGAGCTGCGTGAAGCTGGAGAGGCCAGCGTACCCGGCGCCGAGATCGTCCAGCGCGATCCGGTAGCCGAGCTCGCGCAGGCGCGCCATCCGCGCCGGCAGGTCGGGGATCGTGTCCAGCGCGGCCCGCTCGGTGATCTCGAAGACCACCTGAGTGGCGAACGGGAACAGCGGCGCCGACTCGTCGTAGAGCCCCTTGTCTTCCAGATCGGTCGGGTGCAGGTTCACGAACAGATGTCCGGGCGGGGCCCCGGTGCGGACCGAGGTGGCGATCTGGTTGCGAATCGTACGCCCGAGCTCGTGCAGGCGGCCGAGACGTTCGGCGGCGTCGAACAGGTCGAGGGGGCTGCGCAGGGTCGGTTCGTCGTTGCGAACCAGCGCCTCGTGGGCGAAGACGCGGCGCTGCGACCAGGAGATGATCGGCTGCTGCGCGATCCACATGGTGGCCAGCGCCTGTCCAAATCGCGCGTCCAGCGTGGCGCGGCTGCCGGTCGCGGCCTCGCTCTTCTGGCGATGGGCCATCGCCTCGCGGCGCACGCGCGCCACCGCCCGCAGGCGAACGGCGCGTTCGACCGCCTCTTCCAGGACGGCAGGCGGCACCGGCTTGACCAGGTAGCGGAAAGCGCCCCCGTCGACCGCCCTGACGGCGGAGTCGAGGTGCGGACTGCCGGTCACGAAGATCATCGGTACATCCAGATCGCGTTCGCGCAGGACCGCCAGCAGCTCGAGGCCGTCCATCTCCGGCATGACCAGGTCACTGACCACCACGTCGAACGCGTCGGCCTGCAGCGCCGCGGCCGCCGTCCTGCCGTCGCAGGCGGTGGCGACCTTGTAACCGGCTGCCGTCAACATCCGCGCGAAGGCGCGCGCCGTGACCGGCTCGTCGTCGACCACCAAGACGTGTCCGCGGTGCGCTTCCCTGCTGTCCATGTCGGTCGCGGACGCAGATCCGGCACCGTGGGGTGGAACCATGCCCTTGCTATCGACCGAGACCGGCGGTCGCTTTAGTCGTTGCCGAACAGCGGCAGACCGCGAACTTAAAAACGAACGATCATCGCGACTTCAGCGCGCTGGCCGTGGTGCGCAGCCGCAGGGCGTTGAGGCGGATGAACCCGCTCGCGTCGCGCTGGTCGTAGGCGCCGCGATCATCCTCGAAGGTGACGATGTCGCTGCGGTACAAGGACCGCGGCGCGCTGCGGCCAACCACGATCACGCCGCCCTTGTAGAGGCGTAGTCGCGCGACCCCTGTCACCGGTTCGTTGACGGCGTCCACCAGCCGCTGCAGCGCCTCGCGTTCGGGCGAGAACCAGAACCCGCGATAGACGAGGGTGGCGTATTCGGTCGAGAGACTGTCGCGCAGCCGCATCGCCTCCCGATCCATGGTCAACGACGCGACCGCGCGGTGCGCCTTGTGCAGCAGCGTCCCGCCCGGCGTCTCGTAGACGCCGCGGCTCTTCATGCCGACGAAGCGATCCTCGACCACGTCGGCGCGGCCCACGCCGTGCTCGCCGGCGACGGTGTTCAGCTCGGACAGCAGCGCCGCTGGTCCCAGCGCTCGACCGTCGACCGAGACCGGCACCCCTTTTTCGAAGCCGATCGCGACGTCGCGCGCGGTGTCGGGGGCCTTGGTCGGATCGGCCGTGCGCTGGAACATGTCGGCCGGGGGCTCGGCGTCCGGGTCTTCCAGAACGCCGCCCTCGTAGCTGGTGTGCAGCAAGTTGCGATCGATCGAATACGGTTTTGACGACGTCGCCTCCACCGGGATCTTCTTGGCCGTCGAGAAGGCGAGCAACTCCGAGCGCGACTTGAACTCCCACTCGCGCCATGGGGCGATGACACGGATGGAAGGATTGAACCAGTAGGCCCCCATCTCAAAACGCACCTGGTCGTTGCCCTTGCCGGTCGCGCCGTGCGCGATGGCCGTCGCCCCTTCGCGCGCCGCCACTTCCATCATCCCCTTGGCGATGCAGGGGCGAGCCAGCGCCGTCCCCAGCAGGTATTCACCTTCGTAGACCGCCGCCGCGCGCAGCGCCGCAAACACGTAGTCCCCGACGAATTCGTCACGCTGATCGACCACATGGCAGGAAATGGCCCCCGTCCGCAGCGCCTTCTTGCGCGTCGCCTCGAGGTCTTCGCCCTGCCCCACGTCAGAGCAGAAGCCAACGATCTCGGCGTTGTACTTCTCCTTGAGCCAGACGATGGCGACGGATGTGTCGAGGCCTCCCGAGTATGCGAGTACGATCTTCATCCGGCTTGCCTAGCACACTCACGACCCCGCTCAAAAGCGGCGCAGGGCCCCTCCAGCTCAAATGATGCGGATGATCTTGTCGCGCAGAAGCGCGGCGGTGATTTTCAGGGCGTCGCGGGGGTGCAGGCCAGAGTCGCCGAAGATCTGTTCCAGCGTGCGGCGGCCGTCGATGTGCTCGACCAGGGCGCTGGCGCCCTGGGGCAACGAACGCGCCAAAGTCTCCTCGGGGTTTCGCGTGAGGAAGGGGACCCGGTGCAGCGGGCCCAGCGCCCTGGCCAGATCGGGGTCCGCGTGCAGAGCAGCCGCCAGCTCGACGCGGCGGCGCGCTTCGGCGGCGGCATCGTCCAGCACTTCGACGGTATATCCGGACCCGCTCTCGTTGATGACCTCCTGATGATCCGAGTCGACCACGCGGCGGGTGACGTCGTCTCCCTCCACCAGAGGGGCAGCGGGATCCCGGTCCGATCCCTGCTCCGCGATCGACAACATCGATTCGGCCAGCTGCGCCGAGATCGGCGACACCATCGTCGCGCGCCGGTAGCGCACCTCTTCGGTGTCAGCGCGATCGTCGAATGCTGTGGGCACCGCAGGAGCTGGGGCCGGTAACGCGACCGGTTTTGACGTCTTGGTCGGCAGCGGCGCCGGCGGGGTCGCATCGTCAGACGCGGGCGCGGCGACGGGCACGGGCGCCGCGAGGGCGGGCGCCGGCAAGGTCTGATCGGCGCCTTCGGCGCTCGGCTCCACCCCCTCTTCCACGAACTCGTCGCCCATCTCTATGACGTCAGCAGCGGTAAATTCGGAGGTTCGCAGCGGGGGGTGTGGCGGGGGCGTGGGAGCGCGCAACTTTGGCTTTGGCGTCTGCGCCCGCTTCTGCGGTTTCATGCCCCCCTATCTTCGGCAGTCTGACGCCTCCTCTTGAGCGGACCGCGTCACGAAATCAGTGATTCTAGAAGAGCCTTTTGCGCGTGCAGCCGATTCTCCGCCTGCCGCCAGACGACACTCTGCGGGCCTTCGATTACCTCGTCGCTGATCTCCTCACCGCGGTGGGCGGGTAGGCAGTGCAGTACGAAGGCGTTGGCCTCGGCCCGCTTCATCAACTGCGCGTCGATCTGGTAACCATGAAACGCCTTCCGGCGCGCCTCCGCCTCCTCTTCCTGCCCCATCGACGCGAACACATCGGTCGAGATGACGTGCCGTCCGGCGACCGCCTCGGCGGGATCGTGCGTGATGACGATGCGCCCGCGTTCGGTCTGTCGGGCGCGTTCGAACCCGGCAGCGTCCGGTTCGTACCCGGCGGGGCAGGCAATCGCCAGGTCCAATCCCAGGATGCCGGCGGCCTCGATCCAGGAGTTGGCCATGTTGTTGCCGTCGCCGATCCAGGCATACCGCACCGAACGCAGCGCGCTCTGCACGTCGGCGCCCGCGGATCCGCTGGAGACCTGCTGCGCGACCGTCTGAAGGTCGGCCAGCACCTGGCAAGGGTGCAGATGATCAGTCAACCCGTTGATGACCGGGATGCTGGCATACCCCGCCAACTCCTCGGCGCGGTCTTGCCCGAAGGTGCGAATGACGATGCCGTGGCAGTAGCCGGACAGCACGCGGGCGGTGTCCCGGATCGGCTCGCCGCGCGCCAGCTGCGACCCCTGGCTGCCCAGGTAAAGGGCATGGCCGCCCAGCTCATACATCGCGATCTCGAAGCTGGCCCGAGTGCGCGTCGACGCCTTCTCGAAGATCATCCCGAGGACGCGGCCGGGACGTGTCCCGTGCGGCGCGCGCATCGATCGCAGCAGACGGAATTCCTCGGCGCGTCGGATCAGGCTTTCGATGCCGCCGTCGGGAAGATCCCAAAAGCTGAGAAAGTCTTTGTGCCGCTGGGTCATGGTCGCCGGTGCCGTCCGTCTGCCGTCTCAGGCTCGATTTTCCGCCAGCGCTTCGTCCAGGATCGCGACCGCCTGATCGACCTCGGTCCTGGAGACGACCAGGGGCGGCGCAAAACGGATCACGTTGCCGCCGGCGACCGACACCAAGAGGCCCTTGTCGCGCGCGCGCACCACCACCGGCGTCGCGTCGCCGTCGAGGACCAGGCCCTGCAAGAGACCCCGGCCGCGCGCGCCCCGGGTCCGCGGGCGCCGCCGTTCGGCCAGACGCAGCAGCGCAGAGCCCAGGTACGACCCGACGTCGCGACTGCGCTCCAGCAGGTTTTCGCGGTCGATGGTCTGCTGGACATAGAGCGCCGCGGCCGTCGACAGGGGGTTGCCGCCGAAGGTCGACGCATGGGTGCCCGGCTCGAATCCGCGCGCGACCTCTTCGTTGGCCAGCATCGCGCCGATGGGGACTCCGCCCGCCAGCCCCTTGGCCAGGGTCACGACGTCGGGGGTCACGCCTTCATTTTCGAACGCATAGAATGTCCCCGTGCGTCCGACCCCGGTCTGCACCTCGTCGAAGATCAGCACGGTTCCGGTCTCGGTGCACAGACGCCGCAGGTCCTGCAGGTAGCCGGCCGGGGGCAGCAGGATCCCGCCCTCGGCCTGGATCGGCTCCAGGATGACGGCGCAGGTCTGCGTGGTGATGGTCGCGCGCGCCGCCGCGATGTCGCCGAACGGGATGAACCGCACCGGTTCCAGCATGGGGCCAAAACCCTGGCGATATTTTTCCTGCCCGGTCACCGACAGCGCGCCGTACGTGCGCCCGTGAAAACTGTTCGTGAACGCCACCAGCTCCAGCCGTTGCGGGCGGTTCTGGGTCACGATCTGGTAGCGCCGCGCCAGCTTCAGCGCCGCCTCGTTGGCCTCCGTGCCCGAGTTGCAGAAGAAAGCCCGCCCGCGGAACGCACGCCGCGACAGAGCGTCGGCGAAGCGAACCTGGTTCTCCAGATAATAGAGGTTCGACGCGTGAATCAGCTGGTGCGCCTGTGCGCCGATGGCGTCCGCCAGCCCGGCGTGCCCGTGGCCCAGCACGCAGACGGCGATCCCGGCCGTCATGTCCAGATAGCGGCGGCCGTTGCTGTCCCACAACGTGCACCCTTCGCCGCGGCTGATCACGATCGGCGCCTGACGATAGTTGGACAGCAACAGCCGCTGCGCGGCCGCCAGTAGATCCTCTTGGGCGGACATCGACATCGCCGGGGAGTCTATCAGAAAGATCGTCGGCAAATGCCGCTGCGTTCCAGCGTGCGACGCCGATCAACTGGCGGCGGCCGTGCCTTGGTTGTTGCGTCCCACGCCTTGTGCGACTGTCCGCCGAGATTACGTTGTTGGTCCTGCCATGAGCGCCATCGCAACCATCGTGGCGACTGCCACAGCCGTCCCGCCGCACTCGGCGACGCAGGATCAGGTGAAAGCTGCATTCGCCGAGCTGCTCGCGCTGTCGCCCAAGCGGCTGGCGGCGGTGATGGCGATCTTCGACAACTCGCAGATCGAACGCCGGCACAGCGTGTATCCGCTGCAGGCGGTCGGCCAGCGGCGCGCTCTGACCGACACCATGCGCGACTATCGCCAGCACGCCATCACGCTGGGGCGAGACGTCGCCGCCCGCGCCCTGGCCGACGCCAGGCTGACCGCAGCCGACATCGATCTGTTCATTACCGTGTCGTGCACGGGCATCATGATCCCGTCGCTGGACGCCTACCTGGCGGGCGAGATGGGATTCCGGTCGGACGTGCGCCGCCTACCCATCACCGAGCTGGGCTGCTTCGGCGGCGCCGCCGCACTGGCGCGCGCCCGCGACTTCCTGTGCGGTTTCCCGGAGGCGAACGTGCTGGTGGTCGCCGTGGAATTGCCCAGCCTCAGCCTGCAACTTGAGGATCTGTCGCTGGACAACCTGGTCTCGAGCGCCCTGTTCGGCGACGGGGCCGCGGCTGTCGTCATGCGCGGCGGCGCGTCAGCCAATAACGCGGCAGCCGATAACGCGTCAGCCAATAGGCCCACCGGCGGCGTGCGCGTCGTCGAGACCCTGAGCCACATCTTTCCCAATTCGACCAATGCGCTGGGGTTTGACCTGCAGACCGACGGTTTTCACTGCGTGCTGTCCAAGACCGTGCCGGTGTTGCTGAAGTCCGAGATCGCGACGCTGGTCGACAACCTGACGCGACGGGCGGGGCTGACGCGGCACGATCTCACCTGCTTTGTCCTGCACCCGGGCGGCAAGCGGATCCTCGGCTGCGTCGAGGAGGAGCTGCTGCTGACCCGCGACGACACGCAGCCGTCGTGGGACGTGCTGCGCGACTACGGCAACCAGTCCAGCGCTTCGGTGCTGTTCGTGCTGCACGAGTGGATCACAAAACGCCGCCCGCCCTCGGGCGCGTATGGCTTGATGGCCGCGTTCGGCCCCGGGCTCAGCACTGAGCTCTTGCTTCTGCAATGGAGCTGACCGCCCTGTACATCGGTTTGCTGGCGGCCGTCGGGTTGGGCCGCCTGGTCGAGATGCGCCTGTCGCGCCGCCACCAGCGTTGGTTGCGCGCGCTGGGTGTGACCCCCGCGCGCGAGCCCGGTTTTGTCTTCATGGTGGCGCTGCACACGGGCGTCCTGGTCGCTGCCGCCGCCGAGGTCACCTTCCTGCGGCGTCCGCTGCTGGCGCCCCTGGCCGTGCCGGCGCTGGTGTTGTTCCTGCTGTCGAACGTCCTGCGCTGGTGGGTGATCGCGGCGATGGGACAGCACTGGAACGTGCAGGTGATGGGTTCCATGCGCCTCGGCGTCGTGTCGCGCGGACCCTTCCGATGGATTCGCCATCCCAACTACGTCGCCGTCTTTGTCGAGCTGCTGGCGTTGCCGCTGATCCACACCGCCTGGCTGACCGCCGCCCTGGGGACTTGCCTTCACGTGCTGGTCTTGCGCCGGCGCATCGCCCTGGAGGAATCGGTGCTGATGTCCGACCCCGATTACCGCGCGGTGATGGGGCCAAAGCCCCGCTTCGTGCCGCGGCCGTGGTCGCGCCCGCCCAAGGCCCAAGCATGGCCGATGTCCTGATCGCCGGCGGCGGTATCGCGGGATCGTCGCTGGCCATCATCCTCGGTCGCGCCGGCGTCACCGTCGATCTGTTCGAGGCCAGTCACTTTCCCCGCGAGAAACCCTGCGGCGAGGGGCTGATGCCGGCGGGCGTGGCGGTCCTGCGACGGCTGGGCCTGGATGCGAGCACCGGCGGACAGCCCTTGCGCGGCGTCCGCTATCACGGGTGGGGGCGCGTCGCGGAGGCCAACTTTCCCCTGGTCGCGGGCCGTCCGGTGGTCGCCGTCGGACAGCGGAGACTGCTGCTGGATCAGGCGCTGTTCGAGGCGGCGCAAGCGACGCCGGGGGTGCAGGTCCACCAGGGCGCCGCGGTGGCAGGCGCGGTGATCGAGGAAGGACGCGCGGTCGGCCTCCGTGTCGGGGGCAGCGAGCATCGGGCCGGCCTCGTGGTCGCCGCCGATGGCCCGCTGTCACCGGTGCGACGCAGCCTGGGCCTGGACGGTCCGCGCCCACGCCACAATCGCGTCGGCTTTCGCACCCACTTCAGATTGCCGCAGGGTCGCGTCCAGCCTGACGTGATCGAGGTCTTCATGGGCTCCGGGCACGAGCTTTACGTCACGCCGCTGCCGAACGACGAGGTTCTTGTCGCCGGCCTGTCCCACCCGGCCGTCGTCGGCGGCGACGCGCGTGCGGCGCTGACCCGGTGGATCGACGCCCAGCCTGTGCTGCGCGAGCGCCTGGCTGGTGCCGAACCGCTGACGCCGCTGGCAGGGCGGTCGCCGCTGGCGCTTCGCGCGCGCGCGGGCCTGGCGCCGGGGGCGGTGTTACTGGGCGACGCGGCCGGGTTCATCGACCCCATTACCGCCGGCGGCATGGCGCAGGCGTTGGTCACCGCCGAATTACTCGGCACGTTCATCCCCCGCGTGCTCGCCGAAGGGCGCGGCGGCGATCGCTGGCTGCGCCGGTTTGATCGCCGCCGCCGCCGGTTGCTGCGCGACTATCACCTGCTGACCCACTTCATGCTGTTCCTCGTCGCCCGCCCCATCCTGGCCCGCGCCATGCTGGCGCTCATGCAAAGAACCCCATCCACGATGTCGCATCTCATCGGCGTGGCCGGCGGCGTTCGGGGCCTTTTGGGTGGCGCAAGGTAGAGGGCGATAGATGTCGATTGAATCCTCGCGCCCGCTCTTCCTGTTCGCCCACGGCGCGGGAGCGTCGTCGAAATCGGCGTGGATGGAGGCATGGGCGCGGCGCCTCGGGAGCATCGGCGAGGTGATGACCTTCGACTATCCCTACATGCGCGCGGGACGGAAGACCCCGGATCGGCAGCCTGCCCTGATCGCCGCCCATCGCGAAGCGCTGCAGGCCGCCCGACAGCGCGCGGCCGGACCATCCGGACCATCCGGACCATCCGGACCATCGTCTGGGCAGCGTCCGCTGGTGCTGATCGGCAAGTCGATGGGATCGCGCATCGGCTGTCATGTCGCGCTGGTCGAACCGGTCGATCGCGTGGTCTGCCTCGGCTATCCGCTGCAATCCGGCAGCACCGGCGCCCTGCGGGACGAGGTCCTGCTGGCACTGCAGACCCCCATTCTGTTCGTCCAGGGGACGCGCGATCCTCTTTGCGCGCTGGAACGCCTGGCAGAGGTTCGCGCGCGGATGGCGGCCCCCAACGCCCTGCACGTGGTTGCGGGCGGCAACCATTCGCTGGAGGCGTCGGCCAGGCAGCGTCGCGAGGCCGGTCAGTCACAGGATGATGTCGACCGGGCCATCCTCGAGGTCATTCGTCGCTTTGTGGAAGAACCGCCCGCGCGACGGCAATAGCGGTTGACGTTATACTGACCGTCCCACCTTGCTGATCGGGTCGACAATTCGAGACTATCGCATCGTCACCGAGCTGGGTGGCGGCGGGATGGGCACTGTCTATTTCGCCGAACACACGGTGATCGGACGCCGCGCGGCCATCAAGGTCCTCAACCGCGACGTCGCGTCCAACGAGGAGATCGTCGGACGTTTTTTCAACGAGGCCAAGGCGGTCAATGCCATCCGCCACCCCAACATCGTCGACATCACCGACTTCGGCCAGCAGGGCACCCTCTACTACATCATCATGGAGATGCTGGAGGGGGAGACGCTGGGCGCCCGCATGGAACGGGACAAGAAGCTCAACGAGGCGGTGGCGATCCGGATTCTGTCGCAGGTGGCGTCCGCGGTCGGCGCCGTACACGACCGCGGCATCGTCCACCGCGACATCAAGCCGGAGAACATCTTCCTCACCAACCACCCCGACTATCCCGACTTCGTGAAGGTCCTGGACTTCGGCGTGGTGAAACTGATGGGCTCGCCGCCGGCCAGCGCGCACAAGACGATGCCCGGAACCGCGATCGGGACACCGGCGTACATGTCACCCGAACAGTGCCTGGGATTGACCGGTCTCGATCACCGCAGCGACATCTATTCTCTCGGCATCGTCGCCTACGAGATGTTGACCGGCGCCACGCCGTTCCCCGGCGACTCGCTGGAACAGATGATGGGTCACACCCGCGGCAAAGTGGTGCCGCCGAACGAGAGCAACCCGGCCGTCTCCGAAGTGACCAGCGCGATCTTGTTGAAGGCGCTGGAGAAGAAACCCGAAGATCGCTTTGCCAGCATGAAGGAGTTGCGCCAGGCGCTGGAGGCCGCGATCGCGCCGCCGCTGCCTGCGCCCGCGCCTGCCGCGGCCGCCAGGCCCAGCGCGCGTCCGGCGCCGCCCGCCGCAGTGACCGCGCCATCGCCTCCGCCAAGAGCGCCGGCGGGGCCAGTGGCCATGCGATCGGCCCGTCCGCAGGGGACGCGCGCGGCGCAGCCCATGCCCGCCGATCCCGTGCTGGTGGAGAAGATCGAGCGCGCCCAGACCAAGAAGGTCGGCGGCAAGATGCGCGAGATCATCGCCAAGCGCATCAGCGAGAACCGCCTGCAGATCCCCAGCATGCCGGTGGTGGCGCTGCGCGCGCTGGAGATCATGCGCGACCCCAACGCCAAGTTCAGCGAGATCGCCGCCACCGTCGAGAAGGATCCGCTGATCGCGTCGCGCCTGTTGCGCATCGTCAACAGCCCCGCCTTCGGCGCCCGCGACACCATCACCAGCATGGAGGCGGCGGTCAGCCGCCTGGGGCTCAAGCCGCTGAAGCTGCTCTTGATCGAGCTGTCGGCGCGCGAGGTGTTCGTGTCGCGCAACCGGCGCATCCGCGAAGCGTTTCGTGGCATCTGGGAGCACTGCCTGGCGGTCGGCATGCTGGCGCGCGACATCGCCGCGTCGGTGAAGGGCGGCGCCGACCGCGACGCCGCCTATCTGGCGGGTCTTTTTCACGACGTCGGTAAACCGGTGGTGGGCGCGTTGCTGCTGGAGGCCGAACGCACGCTGGTCGACGAGCTGGACGAGCCGTTCATGACCGATTCGCTGTGGCTGAAGGTGGTCAGCAGCTCGCACCGCGAGGTGGGCGCCACGCTGGCCAAGAACTGGAACCTGCCGGCCTCGGCCGTCGACGCCATCGCCGGGCTCGACGCCTACGACGACGCCGCCGGCGCCGGTTCGTGCACCAACCTCGTGCGCTACGCCAACGCGATGACCAAGCGCGAGGGCCTCTACGTCGGCGAGGTCGACTCGGAGGCGCTGATCGGCGTCATATCAGAGGGCCGCCGGGTGCTGGGCATCGACGACAAGATGGAGGACCAGCTGATCGCCAACCTGCGCGAACGGGTCGAAACCGTCACCACCGCCGGCTCGGGGTCCAGCGACAACACGCACAACGTCGGACCCAAGAGCTAAAGTCACAAACCGCGCAGGAGCCACAGAACCGCGGCCAGCTCGGCCATCGAAGTCGCGACGAGCAGAGCGACCGTGGCAAAGGCCAAGGTCTCCCAGCGCACGGGCTGATGCCAGATGCCACGGGACATCTGGCTTATCAACCACAGGGCCAAAGGCGCGGTGATCAGGATCCCGCCCGCGATCGCGACCGGAAGCCCCAACACCACCGCCATCGGCAGCCATAGATACGCGACCGCGACCGCGACCTGGTAGAGGCGCGCCGCCCGCGCCCCGCCCCACCGCACCACCAGGGTCCGCTTGCCGACCGCCTCGTCGCCGGCGGCGTCCTTAAATTCGATGGCCAGCAACATGGCGAATTGCATCGCGCAGAGTGGCATCACCGCCAGAAAGGGCAGCAGCCGCAGGTGCCCCGTCTGCAGCACAAACCCAAGCAGCGGCGTCAACAATGTCACGACCACGGCGGTGGTGATCTCCCCGACGCCGCGCGAATGAAGCTGCAACGGGGGCGCGCTGTACCCCCAGGCCAGAAAAAAAGCGGCCGCCATCAGGCCGGCCGGCAGCCTGCCGACGGGACCCAGCCGCGCCAGCAAGCCGATGGCCGCGATGGCCACCGTCGCCAGGACCAGCGCCGCCCCCAGCGCCACGATGATCGGCAACTCCCCGGCGGGTAACACGCGGCTGCCCCCCGAAAACCGCGTCGCGGTGGTGTTGGCCTGGTCGGCGGCAAAGTCAAAGTAGTCGTTGGCGTAGTGGGTCATGAGCTGGGTCGCCGTGACCGCGACCTGGCCCAGGAGGAATCGGCGCCAATCAATGGTCGCCCCCATCAACGCCGCCAGGGCCGCCCCCAGGCCATAGACGACAAAACCGCCGATCAAAAAATGGGGGCGCCCCAACCGAACGAAGGCAATCAGCAAACGAAGGGCCCGTGCCACGGCGCCAGCATAGACGACGGTGCCCCTAACAGCTGTTTCCAACACGTCAAGAACATTGAGGACCTGCCCGACGACTTGATTGACACCGGGGCCTCACCGACCTACCTTCGCTTCGGTTTGACACTCCCCATTTCCCCTAGTCCTAACGGCGTCCCAGCGACGACAAGGTGTACCCGATGACCGATTTGGCCCCCGGATACCCGAACTTACGTCGGGAGCCGGTGTTTCTGGGCATCGACGTGGGTTCAACGACCGTCAAGGCGGTCGTGGTCGACCCCGTGACCCACGAGATCCTCTGGTCAGACTACCAGCGCCACCAGACCAAACAGGCCGAAAAGGTCATGGAGCTGCTGGTCGCCATCGGGAACTGCTTCCCGAACGTCCCCCAGAAAACTATCCGCAGCTTCGTCACCGGCTCGGGCTCCGGTCCCATGGTCGCCCCCCTGGGCGCGAAGTTCGTGCAGGAGGTCAACGCCGTCACGCTGGCGGTCGAAAAGCTGCACCCGGACGTCGGTTCAGTGGTGGAGCTGGGCGGCCAGGACGCGAAGATCATCATTTTCAAGGAAGCCAAGGACGACAAGGGCAACAGCACCGGCAAGACCGCCATCGCGTCCATGAACGACAAGTGCGCGTCAGGCACCGGCGCCACCATCGACAAGTGCTTCCTCAAGGTGAACATGCCGTCCGAGGACGCCATGGCGCTGCACTTCGACGACAGCAAGCTTCACCATGTGGCGGCCAAGTGCGGCGTCTTCGCCGAGACCGACATCGTCAACCTGGTCAAGGCGTCGATCCCCTCGCCCGAGATCATGTGCTCGCTGGCGGACGCGATCGTCATGCAGAACCTGTCGGTGCTGACGCGTGGAAACACGCTGCGCCACAAGGTGCTGCTGCTGGGCGGCCCCAACACGTACCTCCCGTTCTTGCAGGAATGCTGGCGCAAGCGCATCCCGCAGACCTGGGATGACCGCGGCTACGCCTATCCCAAGGACGTCCCGATCGAAGACCTGATCATCATCCCGGCCAACGCGCAGTATTACGCCGCGTTCGGCGCCGTGATGTACGGCCTGCACGAGGACAGGTCGGTCGGCGTCTACCGGGGCCTCGACTTCCTGAACGAGTTCATCACGTCGGGACGCAAGTCCAAGCTGGGTGAGGCCGCCGGCCCGGGTCTGGCCCGCAGCTCCGACGAGCTCGACGATTTCAGGGTGCAGTACAAGATCCCGAAGTTCGAGCCGGCCAAGCTGACGCCGGGCACCAAGGTCCGCGCCATCATCGGCATGGACGGCGGGTCGACGTCGTCGAAGGCGGTCCTCATCGACGAGAACAAGAACATCCTCAAGAAGGAGTACCAGCTCTCGAAGGGGAACCCGATCCAGGACGTCAAGGAGATCCTGGGGCGGCTGCGCGACTGGGTGACCAGCCAGGACTGCACGCTGGAGATCCTGGGCTTTGGCGCCACCGGCTACGCGGCCGACGTTCTGGAGAAGACCGTCAAATCGGACGTGAACATCGTCGAGACCGTCGCCCACATGATGTCGGCCACCACCTACTTCGGCGAGATCGACGTCATCTGCGACATCGGCGGGCAGGACATCAAGGTCCTGTTCATGGCGAACGGCGACATCAAGAACTTCCGGCTGTCGAACCAGTGCTCGGCCGGCAACGGCATGTTGCTGCAGGCGATGGCCGATCAGTTCGGCGTCAAGATCACCGAATACGCCGAGACGGCGTTCCAGGCCGAGCTGTCGCCCAAGTTCAGCTACGGCTGCGCCGTCTTCCTCGACAGCGACCGCGTGAACTTCCAGAAAGAGGGCTATTCCAAGGAAGAGCTGCTCTCGGGCCTGGCGCAGGTGTTGCCGAAGAACGTCTGGCAATACGTCGTCCAGATCCCGCGCATGGCGGCGCTGGGGACCAAATACGTCCTCCAGGGCGGCACGCAATACAACCTGGCCGCCGTCAAGGCGCAGGTCGACTACATCAAGGAGCGCGTGCCGGGCGCCGAAGTCTACGTCCACCCGCACTGCGGCGAGGCCGGCGCCATCGGCGCGGCGTTCGAGACCCTGCGCGTGGTCAAGCGGCGCGGCTACTCGACCTTCATCGGCATCGATTCGGCCATCGACATCGAGTTCACGTCGACCAACGACGAATCGACGCGCTGCCACTTCTGCCCCAACCTCTGCCAGCGCACGTTCATCGACACCAAGACCCCGGCGGGCGACACCGCCCGGTACATCAGCGGCTTCTCCTGCGAGAAGGGAACGGTCGAATCCGAAGATGCCATGCTGGCGCTGTCGGCCGAGCGCAAGAAGCTGATGAAGCAGTACCCCAACCTGGTCGACACCGAATCCAAGTTGCTGTTCAGGCACTTCTACGACCAGAAGCCGACGCCCGACGACGGCTCGAAGAAGATGGACGTCGAGGTACACCGCACCTTTTCAGGTGTCCGGCGCGTGCAGGTGGAACGGACGTTCCAGCGCAGTTCAGCGGAGGCGCAGAAGAAGCGGGCGCGCATCCGCATCGGCGTCCCCAAGGTGCTCAACGTCTGGTCGACGGCGCCGTTCTGGCGGACCTACCTGGAATCGCTGGGCATCCAGAAGCAGAACGTCGTGTTCTCGGACTACACCTCCGAAGAGATGTGGGTCGAGGGCGGAAAATACGGGTCGATCGACCCCTGCTATCCGTCGAAGGTCGGGCAGGCCCACATCCATAACTTGCTGTTCCACCACCACACGCCGGAGCGCCCGCTCCAGTTCATCTTCTTCCCGACGCTGACCCACGTGCCATCGTTCGTGAAGAAGGCCATGGACCAGACCTCGTGCCCCATCGTGGCCGGCGCACCAAACGTCCTCAAGGCGGCCTTCACCAAGGAGGTCGACTTCTTCGCCACCCGCGGCATCAAGTTCCTGGACCCGGCGTGCGCGATGATCGAGCCCAATCTGCTGCGCAAGCAGCTCTTCAACTGCTTCAAGGACCACCTCGGCATCACCGAGGACGAATCCGATTTTGCCTGCGACGAGGCCTGGGAGGCCATGCGCAAGCTGGACGTCGAGATGGAGGCCAAGGGGCGCGCCATTCTGGACAAGGTGGAGAACGAAGACCGCATCGCCATCTTGATGATCGGCCGTCCCTACCACCTGGATCCGGGGCTGAATCACGCCATTCCCGAAGAGTTCCAGGTGCTGGGTTATCCGGTGCTGTCGATCCGGTCGATTCCCAAGGATGAAGAGTACCTGCGCAAGTACTTCGCTGACGACATCGCCAAGGGGCGCATCGAATCGGCGCTGGAGATCGGCGACGTGTGGCCGGAGAACTACTCGTCCAACTCGGCGCAGAAGGTGTGGGCCGCCAAGTTCGCCGCCCACCATCCCAACGTCGTGGTGCTGGACTTGTCGTCGTTCAAGTGCGGCCACGACGCGCCCACCTACGGCATCATCGACAGCATCATCGGCAAGGCCGGGACGCCCTACTCCGCCCTGCACGACATCGACGCCAACAAGCCGGGCGGGTCGATCAAGATCCGCGTGAAGACCTACGCGCACAGCCTGGGGCTGCACAAGGAACGCCTCGACGACGTCAGCGCCGAAAAGGTCGACCTGCTGCACAAGATCGACCTCAAGCGGCTGGCGCTGTTGCAGATGAAGGCCAAACAGATGGCCGACCGCAGCCAGAAGGACGAGCGGATCGAGGCCCAGATTCAGGACATCACCGAACGGGTCCGTGCCTACGAGCTGTCGAAGAAGCCACCCAGTGACAAAGAACTCAGAGCGGCCGCGCAAGACGAAATGAAAAAGGCTGGGATCGTCCAGCTCGGCATCAAGCGCCCGGGCGCCGACGTAGTCCAACCGATCGCCACGAACTAGGAGCCAGCATGTCAACGTCTGACCACAACGCCTTCCGCCTGCCCGTGCTCGGGGAAGATCTCGACATCGACGCAGAGCTGCGCAAGCTTGACGAGGAGACCGAGAAGGCGGCTTTGCCTCGCGCCAGCGAGCACTGGGTTGACGAGATGATCAACCCGCAGTTCAAGGCCAGCCAGAAGGAGAACACCACCCTGCTGGTCTCCGGGCTGACCGCCGCCCACGACTACCTGGTCAAGGGCGCGCTGACGGGGCTCGGGTACAAGGTTGAGGTCATCGACGCGCCCGACAACAACGCCCTTCGCTACGGCAAGGAGTTCGGCAACCGCGGCCAGTGCAACCCGACCTACTTCACGGTCGGCAATCTGGTGAAGTTCCTGACCGAACGCGCGGTCGAGGAAAAAGAGACCTCCGCGGGTATGGTGGAGAAGTACGTGTTCCTGACCGCTGGCGCCTGTGGGCCGTGCCGGTTCGGGATGTACGCCACCGAGTATCGCAAGGCGCTGCGCGACGCCGGCTTCGACGGCTTCCGCGTGATGCTGTTCCAGCAAAAGGGCGGCCTCAAGCAGGCCACCGGCGAGGAAGCCGGCCTGGTCATGAACCCGGCCTTCTTCATGGGCCTGCTCAAGGCGATCCTGGCCGGCGACGTCATCAACGGCATGGGCTACCGGCTGCGCCCCTTCGAGGTCGAGACCGGCGCCACCGATCGCGCCATCGAGGCGACCAAGAAATACGTCTACGACGCGCTGGTCAACCACACCTCGGTGCTGGCGGCCCTGCTGCGCGGCAAGCGGCTGTTCAGCGAGGTCAAGCTCGACTGGACGCGCCCGGCGGCGCGCGTGTCGATCATCGGTGAGTTCTGGGCGATGACGACCGAAGGCGACGGCAACTACCAGCTGCAGCGGTTCCTCGAGGGCGAAGGCGCCGAGTGCGACATCCAGTTCGTCACCAACTGGCTGCTTTTCATGCTGTGGGAGGGACGCTACGACACCAAGCTGCGCACCGAGCTGCGCGGCGTGGACGACGCGCGCAAGGGCCTCAAGAACGTCAACATCGGCAAGAAGCTGGCCGGGCTGTTCGTGGCCGACGCCGCCATCCGGGCGGTGTTCCACATCTTCGGCGCGGCGGTCGGCTATCGCGGCTACCACCTGCCCGACATGGACGAAATCGCCGAGACGGCGCACGGCTACTACGACAACAATGTGCGTGGCGGCGAAGGGCACATGGAGGTCGGAAAGTTCATCCTCAACGTGCTGCGCAACAAGGCGCACATGACCCTGTCGGTGAAGCCCTTCGGGTGCATGCCGTCTTCGGGCGTGTCGGACGGCATCCAGAGCATGATCACCAGCCTCTATCCGCAGAGCATCTTCTGCGCGATCGAGACCTCCGGTGACGGCAAGGTCAACGTCCAGAGCCGCGTCCAGATGTTCCTCTTCAAGGCCCGGTTGGCCGCGCAGAAGGAATACCAGGAGCTCTTGGCCAAGCTGGGCCTGACGGCGGAGACGGTCAACGCCTTCCTGAACGCCAACCCGCGCTTCGGCACCGGCCTGCGCCGTTCGCCGCACGCGGCGGCGGGCACGGCGGCCGACCGGCTGGCCGAGATCGCGCCGTTCATCGGCAAGTCCGCGACGGAGATCCGGGTGCTGGAGGCCAAGATGTTGGCCAGCAACGCGGTCGCCGCGGTCCGGGGCCTGCCGGCGTTCGTGGCCAAGCTGCGCAAGAAGATCATCGCGCGCGGCCCCACCCTGATGGCGCAGGCGCGCGAGGAGTGGGTCGAGGCGCGGCCGGTCATCGCCGAGAAGCTCAAGACGGCGGCGCGCGCTCGCGGCGAGGCCCTGGGCTTCGTCCGCAAGGCGGCGCCACCGGTCGAAAATCGACCCAGCGCGTAGCGAAATTCGCCGAAGAAAACCGCCCCCCTTAAGTAATCGGCCGCTCCGCCGATGGGGGGCGGCAAGATGGTGTTTAAAGTAGAAGCGAAGACGGCTCTCGACGAAGCGAACTCCTGGGTGCGCATCGCCAAGGGGCGCCTGATCGCCCTCGCGGCGCAAGATTCGGACAACCCGGGCGCCCTCCAGGGGATGGCGTGCGAGCTGGCCGAGATGTACGAGGCCATCAACGACATCGCGACCCGTCTGGCCGGCGTCGACGACGAATGGACCCAGCTCTTCGCGCCCAATTCACGCCCGACCGCTCGGCTTTAGAAGTTTGTCTGTGACATAATCGGCCCCTAGCGAGGGGTCATGGCCGACGAGTTTCAGGATCGAAGGCGCACCGAACGCATCGCCACGCGGACCCTGGTCGAGATCAAGCTTCCCGACTGGCAGGCGCTGCAGAATGTCTACACGGTGAACCTGTCGCAGGGGGGCATGCGGCTGGCAGTCGGAAAGAAGCCACCGCTCGGCACCCCGGTCGACATCATCCTGACCTTGCCCAACGGAAAGCGTCTGCATCTGCCCGGTCAGGTGGCGCACCTCGGCCCCGACGGCGCCGGCGACGTCGGCGTACGCTTCGACGAGCTGCAGCCCCACACCCGCGAGGAGATCGACCGCTATATCGGCCAGCTGGTCGCCGGTCAGTTGCCGCGCAGCGAGTCCGCGAGCAAGGGCATCCCCAGCGGCGTTCTCATCAAGAAGGACTAGGCGCCGAAGGGAAGACCGCGCGATTTGGTTCGCCTCGTCGTTGCCCTGAGCCTGTTCGCGGCCCCCGCGTGGGGCGATGAGCTAGGTGATCTGCAGCGCGCCCTGCGCAGCGTCGGCCCGGCGGAGGACGTCGTGGTGTTCCCACAGACAATGGCGGCGGGACCGCTGCGCGCGGCCACGCGGGTGGCAGCCACGCCGGCCGCGATCACGGCGGTGCTGACCTCGCCGGCGGTGTATCCGGAGGTCATCCCGGCGCTGGAACGGGCCGAGGTGATCGGCCGGCGGCCTCGGGCCGGCGCGGGCGCGGCGGCGGGCACGGCGGCCGGCCAAGAGACCGGGCAGGACCTACTGGTCGACTGGGAGCTGGAGGTCCCGCTCTTCAATCTGAAGGGGAAGCTGTGGGTCAGCGCGCGGCCCGGGCAGGTCGAGCTGTCGCTGGTCGAGGGCAACCTGGCACCCGGACGAATGCTGTTTTCCTGGCAAGCGCTGGACGACGGAACCACCGCCCTGGTCGTGGAGGCGCGCTTCAACGTGCGCGCCGGCGGCTGGGTGCTGCGCCGGGCGGTCGGCACCAGCGCGTTCGCCGAGACGGCCATCACCGCCGCCGCCACGTGGGTGGCCCTGCGCGCCACCGCCGCGCGCGCCGAGCACCCGTCAGCAACGGCCGCCGCGCTGGCGGCGCGCCGGCCAGTGGCGCCGCCGGCCCCGCCACCGCCCGCGGCGCTGGATGGCGCGGCGCTGGCGGCGGCGCCACTGGCCCCTCTGCGCGAGCCCGGCGGCGCCATCGCGCTGGTGCGGCGCTCGCCTTCCGGGCGACTGGCGGCGGCCGCGGTGGCGGTCATCGTCAACCTGCCGGCCGACACCGTGGCGGGCAAGGTGTCCACGCCCGAGCAGTGGCGGTCGTTGCCGGGCTGGAAAAGCGTCACGCGTCTGCCGGGCCCCGCGGGGGCGCCCACCATCGACGTCGACGTGCGGGACAGCCTCCCCTTCGTCGATCTGGATACGCGCTGGCGGCTGGTCACTCGCCCCGCCGTGCGCGCGGAGGCCTCGGGCGGGGCGACGCGCGGCGCGCTGTTCGGATGGGACGTCTTCCCTTTCCCGGCCGGCGGCGCGGCCAAGAACAGCATCGCGGTGCTGGCGATGTATCCGCGGCTGGAGGCGGCGGGCTACGTCCCGAGAAAATTTGTCGCCGCCGAACCGCTGCTGGAACATGGCCTGGCGCTGGCCCTGACGTACGTGAACGCGATTTCCATGAAGGCGGCGCTGGAGGCCGCCGCGGCGGCCGTGACCCCGTGATGCCCGTCGATCAGGGGTCGCAGGTGCCGGCGCTATAATTTGTAAGGCTGCGGCACATCGCCATGCCCTGACAACCGGTGGGCCTGGCGGCCGGATTGCACAACGGCGTGCACAGGGTGAAGCCGTCGCGGTTGCTGTCGATGCAGATCAATCGAGCGTCGCACTCCTCGTGCAGCAGACAGGGAGCGAGCGGCCCCCCGGAGCCGGGAAACAGGCAGCGCGTGGCGCCCGGGCGGGTCGAATCCGGGTAACAGGCCTGGCGACGATCGGCGCAGTTTTGAAGCAGCAGATCGCAGACGTTGGTCGACGGAACGCCAGAATCGCCGTCCGGGCTGTCGGCGCTGTCGGCGCTGTCGGCGCTGTCGGCGCTGTCGGGGCCGTCGGCGCTGTCGACTCTGGCATCCCCGTCGGACGGGGCGGCGTCACCCAAATCGGCCGCCACGCGGCAGCCCGAACAGGCGGTCACCGCCAGCAGCAGGACCAGCGTGGGCGTCGCGCGAGACACCCGCTCAGATTGTCGAAGTTTTGCCGGCGCGATCAGGGTTTCGCCGCTCCGCCGCCCATCTTGCATACGCCCGCGTCGCACACGGGAGTCTGCGAACAGGAGGGATCTTGCGACATCACCTCGGTGCACATGATCCCCTCACACTCCTTCTTGCGCCCTTTGTCGTACGAGCTCTTTTCCCTGCGCGGCAAAGCGCGCAGCCGTCCCCCCGAGGTGCACGAGCAGCAGTCGTCGGGTACGGCTACGCAGTCCTGGTCCTTCTTGCACTGGACGGCGGCAGGGTCGGCGCCACCGGTCTTGCCGTCGGTCTTCGCCCGTTTCGCCTCGGCGTACCAGCCGCCGACGACGATGGCCATCGCGCACGCGAGCGCCGCCGCGAAGGTCCATCCCTTGTTCTTTTTCGGCATGCAGAGATATTACACCCGCTCTGGTACCCACCGGCGGCCGTGGGTAAGATGCGGTGTCCGGCGGACACGCGGTTTCGCGACGCGGCTCGCGGGGCGTCATGCCTCAAATTGGACAAATGATACGGGTCGCGCTGATGGTCGGTTTGGTCTTGCTCGGCGGCGCCGTTCTGGGCTGCGCGAGCGAGATGGCCGAGGCGCCCGCAGCTGCGTCTGCTGGTGCTGGCCCTGCGAAACTGGCGCTGGATCCGCGCAAGCGGCTGACCGAATTGACGCCGGCAGAACGCGCAACGCTATGCGACTGGACAGCGACGAAGGTCGGCGGTTACGGGACGCGATACTACTGCGAAGGTAGCGTCCACCAGACGTATGCCACCCAGGCCGCGTGCCTGGTGTCCCAATCCCGGGTCGCGCGCGGCTGCACGGCGACGGTCGCGGACAGCCAGGCGTGCACGGCGATGGCGCAGGAGGACCCGTGCGGCGCCACCGCACGCGATGGCGTCCCCACGTGCGCCGGGCGCCTGAAGGATTGCTTCACGCCATCTGCGGCCGCACGTCCGAAGTGACGCGGCCGTCGGCCGCCCACCCTTCAGCGTCTAGTTGACGGTGCTGGTCGTGCTGATCCGGGAGGTCATGGCGACGACCTCGGCCGACACCCGTTCGATACGCTTGAGCACGTCGCGCGTCTCCAGCAGCGCCTGGCGCTGCCCGGGATCCACGACCAGCGCGGCGGCCAGCACGTCGACCAGCTCCGACGGCGTCTCCTGCGCCGCCACCACCTGGCGCAGCAGCTCGCCCCCGTCCGGGATGGCCTCCGCCAGGTGGCTGACCAGCGCGCGCAGCGACTGGTCGGAATCAATCAGCTCGCCCCGGTCCTTCGGCGCCAGATCGGGCAGCGTGGACGCCGCGATCAGACGGTACGGGCGATCCGAGACCAACTCCTCGTCGATGTGGATGCGCGCGCGACCGCGGACCACCAGGTTGAAACGCCCGTCGGCCAGCTCGTGCGCCATCACCACCTCGCCCACGCCTGCGATGCGCTGCACCGCCGGTTTCTCGTTGGTCTCGGGATCTTCGCCCGGCGAGATCAGGCTGATGGCCAGAAACCTCTGGCCCGAGAGGACGTCGCGCGCCATGGCGCGGTACCGCTCCTCGAAGATGTGCAGCGGCAACAGCGCGTGCGGGAACAGGACGACGTTCGGCAGAGGAAACATCGGCAGGCGCTTGAGCGCCTCCTTGAAGCTGCCTTCGCCCTCCTCGGGACGTACGTCGGAGTTTTCACCCGAAGACATCGACACACGATCCTGTCAAGGCCGGCGGCGCCTCCGCAACCAGGTACAACACGACGCCGGCCACGTCCTCGGGCGACATCTGCGGCTTCGCTCCGGGCATACCGATTCTTAGCATGTCGGTGTCGACGGAGCCGGGACATACGGCATTGACGGCGATGCCGGCGCCGCGCACCTCCTCGGCCAGCGCGCGGGTGAACCCCACTACCCCGTGTTTTGCGGCGCAATACGCGGTCAGACCCGCGGTCCCCTGCCGACCCGAGATCGAGGAAATGTTAACGATACGCCCGCTGCCGCGCGCCAGCATCCCGGGCAGGAATGCGCGCGACACCAGGTACGTCCCTTTCAGATTGCTGCCGATGACCTCATCCCAGGCGGCCTCCTCCAGGCTTCCGAGCGTCGCGCGCGCGACGGTGCCGGCATTGTTGATCAGGATGTCGGCGGCGCCGTGTTGGGTCTCGACCTGGCGCGCGAAGCGGGCGACGTCGCTGGGCGACCGCACGTCGCACCGGACCGTCGATTCAGCGCCATGCAGCGAGCAGCCGGCGACGGTCGCGCCCGCGCCGGCCAGGGCTTCGGCGATGGCGCGGCCGATTCCGCGTGAGGCACCGGTGACCACGGCGACGCGCCCGCGCAGCTTGGCCGCGGGGTCGCGCGCCACCGTCACCGCGCCCGCCCCCCCAGGTTGGCGGCGGCCAGCAGGCGCGCCTTGAGGTCGGGGCGTTCGCGCATCTCGCCCACAAACGCGCTGGTCACGACGCCTGACTGATCGTGTTTTTCGCCGGGCAGCGCCAGGCAGAGTTGTTCGGCCTCGATCACGCAACCGGCGCCGCGCGCCGCGAGATGCTCCCACAGACTCTCCGCGATCTGGTGGGTGGCCCGTTCCTGCAGCGTCAGCCGCTTGGTGAAACATTCGACCAGTTCCGCCAGCCGTCCGAACCCGACCAGGTTTCCATTCGGGATGTACGCGACGTGCGCGACACCGCGATACGGCAACAGATGATGCGGGCACATGGAGTGAAAGCGAAGGCCGCCCACGACCACAACGTCCGGATCGACCTCACCGGTCACCGGCTCGCCCAGTATGGTCGCCGGATCCATCGCGTACCCGGCCAGGAACTCCGTCTCCCACAGCCGCGCCACGCGTGCGGGCGTGCTGGTGAGATCGGCGTTTCCGATGGGGTCGAGGCCGCACGCGCTCAGCAGAGTTTCAACGGCCGCCCGTATCGCAGCGTCGCGATCCACGGCTTTTCAGTCCAGCCGCTGCGGCAGCCGCGGGATCTGCTCGTCGATGGGGCGTCGCGAGCTGAAGCCGCCGTTGACGGTGTGCCAGAACTCGATCTTCTTTTCGCCCAGCTTCCAGCAGAGCAGGATCTCTTCGGGGCCGCGACGGCCCGGGAAATCGACCAGCCCCGAGTCGATGTCCTTGACCTGACCGCCCAGCGCCCGGACGTTCTCGATCTCGTCGGACAGCGCCTCGTAAAAGCCACGGAAGACCGCCTTGGCGCGGCGGACCTCGGGTGGGCCGGCCTCGGTCTGCAGCAGGTCCTCGCGTTTCATGCGGATGCCGGAGCGATCCAGCTTCTCTTCCACCGCGCGCAGGCCGGCGCGCAGCTGCAGCACGTAGGTGAAGATGCGTTCCAGCTTGGGGATCAGCTCCTCCACTTCGCCCACGGTGAAATGCGTCCGCGCCATTCGCGTAACTTACCTCATTCTGGGGACGGACTGGTGGTGCGACCAAGAATGGACACCTTTTGACAGGTGATCACCGTAGCGGTCGCGATCGCGTGGCCTTTCGGTTGGATCTCCCTTTGCACAAGGTGAGCGCCATGACCGACGCTGTTTTTCGCCTCGCCAGGTGCGGCATGTGGTCGACGCGGCTCTTCCTGCTCACTGTTGGCCTGTTCACAATCAACGGCTGCAATACCACCCAGAGTTGCAAAGGGGTAACCGTCTGCTCCGACTTCAAGGCGTCACAGTGCGCAACGATCGCCGGGTGTGTCGCGACACCCGGTTGTGTTGCCCGTCTCCTCGATCCCCCGATGTGCTCGGCGAAGACCCTTCAAGATGACTGCCGCGCCAACACGTCCTGTCGGTGGTCGAACGGCTCGTGCGTGGACGGTTGCACGCTGTTTCCCGATCAGGTCTCCTGCACTTCGACCAATGACTATGGGGGATGCATGTGGTCTGAATGCACCGGAACGCAGGCCAGGCAGTGCCACCAGTACTCCGCCGACGAGTGCCCAACCAGCCCCCTCGGTTGCTACCTCGAAGACAGTGCAAAGCTTGGCGAATGATGAAAAACCTGCGCGACCTTGCCGTGCGGTTGCTGCTGGGCCTCGGAGCGTGCAACCCCGCCGGAGCCACGACCCACGACGCAGCGGTTTACGTTGACGCCATGCAGACCGCCGACGTCGGCGGTGGCGGTCCCGGCGCCGTCGTGACCGAGTTCCGCGTCCCGACCCCCAACAGCGAGCCTGATCGCATCGTCGCCGGTTCAGACGGAAACCTGTGGTTCGCCGAAGGTACCGGAAACAAGATCGGCCGCATCACCATCGCCGGCATCGTCACCGAATTTCCGATTCCCACCGCCGCCAGCGCCCCCATGAGCATCGCGGCCGGGCCAGATGGTAACATCTGGTTCACAGAGCGCGAGGGAAACAAGATCGGCCGCATCACCACCGCCGGCATCATCACCGAATTTCCGATTCCCACCGCCGCCAGCGCCCCCACGGGTATCGCCCCTGGACCGGACGGCAACCTTTGGTTTACGGAAGCGGCCGGAAACAAGATCGGCCACATTACCCCCACGGGGACGATCACCGAGACCCAGCCCCTAGCCACCGCCAAGGCCGCTCCCACCGGCATTGTC
>DASRQT010000071.1:0-5253 GCA_035696485.1 Polyangia bacterium
CCGACAGCGCCGCATCTCCGGTCGCGATCCAAAGGAAGGTGCACGTGTCGAGGAGAAGCTTCAAGAGCCGCCCCGAAACCCGGTCAGGACATCATCGGGCAGCGGTTCGAAGAACGTGGCTGGCACCTTGAAAAGACCCCGCGCCAACCCAATCGGGCGCGCCTTGGTCCTCTGCTGCGGCAGACCTCGCAGCTCGGCCACCGGAACGTTCCGGTTGCAGATGATCACGGTCTCGCCAGCCTCTGCCGCCTCTACATACTTGGAGAGGTTGGCCTTGGCCTCATGGATGTTGACCTTCAACATGACCTACATTATGACCATGTTTATGGCCATATTCAAGATCACTGTTCGGGAATGCGAACTGCGGTTGCGTTGGGGTCCAGCAGGCTGCCGATGTTGTTAACCTTCGCGTCGTTGTACCCGAGTTGCCCAACCGGGCCGAGGAAGTTGTACTCGAGGAAACGCACAATCGACGAGTGCTCCATCTGCACGTGCGACACGGCTCCTTTGCGAGCAAATCTTCCTATTGCCAGCAGCGGGACCCGGGTGCCGTAGGGGACGATCTTGTTCTGGCCATCCCTGTCGACGCCCGTCGGTGGAGCTACGTGATCGAAGAAGCCGCCCCCCTCGTCCCAGGTCAAAAGGATCAGCGTGCTGTCCGCGTACGACGAGCCCTCAACCGCGGCGATGGTGTCGGTCACGAATGAGACGCCGTCGCCAATGGTGGAAAGATTTGGGTGCTCGTTGCGATAAGCGCGGGCCTTGACGAATGAAAAATTGGGAAGGCGTCCGCTCGCCAGGTCCACCTTCAGCTCTGCGTAGTCTCGGATGTGCGCGTCACCAAGCTGAATGTAATAGGCGAACGGAATGTCCGCCGGATCGTAGATGCAGCCGTGGCAAGCGACGGGGTGCGCAAAGCAAGAAGCGTAAGGACAGGTGCTGGGAGCACTGGGACAAGACGGCGCAGCGCTCTTGGCCTCGGCGTACCCGTCGGCGTAGGTGGCGAAAGTTTTTCCGGCGCCCAGGAGCAGATCCGCGACTGTCGTCCGCCCCTGGTAGCTCATCTTTGCCCCGTCGAGGCAAATTCCCGTGGGGTCGGTGCATCCCGTCCCTATCGTGGTGGGCAAGACCGAGTTGTCGAGGAATTGGAAGTGTGCGATGGCGAAATACATGTTGTTGGACGACGTGCTGCCGACGACGGGCTGAAAGTATCGATCGGCGAGCGCGTTGCCATCGGCGAGCGACCAGTAGGCGCCGACCGAGGCCCTGTCCGCGATAGCCCAGTTATAGCGGCTTGCGCAGTTCGGACCGAAACAGGGGCCGGTTCCGTTGCTGCCGGTTACGTAACCATCCATCTTCCCGTCGTTGATTTGCTGAATTTCGCAGGCGAACGTGTGGTTACGATCGACCGCAAAATTCGCGGCGGCATTTGAGGAGTCGTCGTCCAGGCGAAGGGGCGTCGCCCCCTTGGGCTCGCTGGCCGGGGCAGCTTCACAGCAATTCGGACCATTCGTACACGTGGGGTTCGAACCGGAAGCGGCCTGGCAGTAGCGTCCGAAATATGTGTCGAAGGTATGGTTCTCCTGCACGATCAACACGACGTGCTGAATCTTGGATTCTTGGCAGCTCGCCGCCGCGCAGTGCTGGCCGGATGGGCAGACCTTGCCGCACGAAGCGCAATTCTTGTCGTCCTCCGAGACGTTGATGCAGGTGCCGTTGCAATTCGCCAGACCTTCGCTACACGGATTCGTATCCCTATCAGCGCCAGCGGCATCAACTTGGGCGCCCGCTTCTTCAGCTTCGGCCGTCCCCGTATCGACGGATCCCGTCGGCGTCGTATCAGCGTTGACGTCGGGGCTTGACGATCCGTCACGTGAGCCACCGCTGCTTGAGGCATCCAACGCCGAGCCAGCCTGCCCACCAGAACCAGATTCCCCGGAGGTGCCAGCGGTCCCCGTGCTGCCAGGAGTACCGCCACAGGTTGCGGCACTTCCGACCATCGTCGCCAAGAACAGGACAGTTGCGCGGCGGCCCGCCAGCACCACCTTCAAGGCGTCGCCATATGATTGCTCATCGGTGCAGCGTCGCACGGGCACCGCGGCGCGGGCAATTCCTTGGCGCGACGTCTTCGGCTACAACCTCGCCTCGACGTCCTTCTGACCGGTTTCGGCCCAGGCCTTCGCCAGCACCTCGGCGAACACGGGCGTTGGCTGCGCGCCCGAAATCCCGAAGCGGCGCGCGATCACGAAGAAGGGGACGCCCGTCGCCCCCAGCGCGTGCGCCTCCTGCCCATCGGCGGTAACGGCGGTGGCATACCTGCCTTCCACCAGGACCGCGCGGGCTTCATCAGGATCCAGGCCGGCCTCGGCCGCCAGCGCCACCAGGCTGTCGCGATCGAATAGGGATCGCCCTTCCGTGAAATAGCCGCGGTACAGGCGCTCGACCACGGCGTCCTGAATGCCAAGCGCCTGTCCCAGATGGATGAGCTGGTGCGCCTCGGCGGTGTTGCCGGTCAGCGCGTTACCCAGCTTGAAGTCCAGCCCTTCGGCGGCGGCGGTGTCGCGCATCTGCGCTTGCCGCGCGGTCACCTGGGCCTCGCTCCAGCCGTACTTGCGCCCCAGCACCTCGCCGCGTGACTGGGTGACGCCCGCGGGCCGCGACGGATCCAGCTGGAACGATCGGTGGACCACTTGAACCTGGCCGCGGTCGGGAAAGTCGGCCAGCGCGCGTTCGAAGCGCCGCTTGCCGACGTAACACCACGGGCACACAACGTCGGACCAAACTTCAACGAGCATGCTGAATCAGATGCCGTCCACCGGCAGAAGGTTCGGGTCAGTGCAGCGTCGTCTCCCGGCGCAGGGGCCCGCAATTGGCAACCACGACGGTGACATTGTCTGGGCCGCCCGCAGCCAGCGCGGCGGCGATCAAGCCCTGCGCAGCCGCAAAGGGATCTGGCGTGTTGTTCATGATGTCGGCGATGGCCTTGTCGGATACCGGGCCGTGCAAGCCGTCCGAACAGAGCAGCAGGCGGTCACCTTCCCGCAACTCCTGGTCGGTCCTGACCGGTTCGAGGTGGTCCTTGGTTCCCACCGCCTGTGACAGCAGATGACGAAACGGGGAACGCGCGATGTCCTCTGAGCTGATCACCCCGTTACCCATGAGCTCGGACGCAATGTTCTGGTCGCGCGTCAGGGCTCGCAGCTGCCCGTCCCGCAGGAGATAGGCGCGCGAATCGCCGACCTGCGCGATCGACACCCGATCCGGAGAGACGATGGCAGCCGTGCAGGTCGTCCCCATGCCGCGCTCTTCGGGGTGCTCCTGTGCTTCATTGAACACCGCCTGATTGGCCCCCACCATCGCGTGCTCAAGCGAAGGACCGGGCGAGCGCACCACGGCTGGGCCAGCGGCCTCAAGCTCATGCTGGATCGACGCCGCCGCCACGCGCGCCGCGACATCCCCCGCCGCCGCTCCTCCCATCCCGTCGCAGACCAGCAGCAGCAGCCCCGGCCGTGACACAGACACATCGGTGCGAACGCAGGGCCTGCTGATTGACCCGGATTCCAGATCGGCAATCACGAACGTGTCCTGGTTCTGCTGCCGTCTCGACCCGATGTCCGTGCCGCCGCAAACAGTGAGCAGCCGCAGTCGACCCTGGCCGACCTCCCCGTCCGATCCGAAAGACACGTGTGCCATCGTCTGAAAGGTAAGGACTCCTTCAGGGCAATGTCAGGGTCTTTGGGGATTTTCTGGTCAAAGCCGCGTCGCGACGAGATCGACCTCGTAGACACAAGGCTCGGTCAGCATCCGGGCCGCGTCCAGGTTGCACGCGCTCTGGGGAATTTCTTTGTGAATTGAGTTTTCCAGCGATTTGCCGTGCAGCTCGGTCCCGACCAGCGTCGCCTCGGCCCGTTCCCAGGTGAGCGTGCAGCCGGCGCTGAAGAAGGCGGTGCCGCCCTCCGCCGAGAGCCCGTGGTCGATGGCCTTGGTGAAGTCGTAAAAGATCGTGCCGGTGCAATCGGCCCGCGTCGGCCCCGAGCAGACGCGCCACACGAACGTGTTCTGGTTGCGCTCGACGAAGGCATACGTTCCTGCCAGCACGGACGCCTTGGTCATGCCGCACGGCCCCTGCAGGTCGGAGGTCACGCGGTACCAGCCCGAGATGTCGGTGAGCTCCGCCGGGGTCGCCGCATCCGGCGACGGCGACGGCGACCCATTGCCGCCGCACCCTGCCGATGCGATCATCACCGCGAACAGCGCCAGTTCACCCCCTCGACGTTTCACGCCAGCAGAATCGCACAACAGATGGGCCCGCCGCAAAATCAGCGCCGCGAGATCGGCTGTCGACTACTTCAATTCGAAGTAGGAGATGAATGCCACGTTCGACCCACCGCGAAAGCCGAAGAAGACGGGGTGACGGCCGGTGAGGCCCGCGGTATTGATGGCCGCGCTCTGGACGACGTAGCTGCTGCCGTTTGCCGTCGCCCGCACGGGAAGGCTACCGAGCAGCGTGCCCGTCGCCGAACCCACGCGCACGTCGATGAAGTTGCCGCTGGCCGTGGCGCTGTTCGGCGTGGCCAGGGTCGCGTGAACCGATTTCACGGAGCCCGCCACCGTGCCGAACTGAACGTCGTTCATCTGCACCCAGTCGCCGTTGTCCAGGCCGGTGATCAGGCCCGACGACGCCAGGCCTGCGGTCCCGACGCCGGACTGCCCGTCGAAGTTATTGGCTTCCATCTTGTTGTGAAGGAATACCGTGATGGGGTTCGCCCAGCTTTTGCCGGTGGGATCTTTGCAACTCTTGGCCGAGCAGACCTTCTTGCCGCCCGGACCGACCGTGCAGGACTGAGTGCAGGCCGCGGCGCAGCTACCGACCTTGGTGAAGAGATCGCACGGCGTGCCGTCGATGCAGTACCGCTTGACCTGCTCCGCGCTGGTCGATTCGGTGCCGGTGCAGGTGAACATCTGGGGCGGAGACACAAACAGGTTGCCGAAGACCGCCCCCTCCTGGTTCGGGTACTCGACGTCGTCGCCCCCCGGGCCAATCATCGTCATGCCAGCGGCAGCCGTGACCAGCTCGACGGCGACGTGGCGGCCACCACTGTTGGTGAGGGACATCAGACAGGCGGTGATTCTTTCCTGGCAGGCGTCGTCGCAGACGCCCCTGAACCAGCCGGGCGCCAGACCGATCGATCCGGGAAATACATAGCTGACCCCGTTCTGATCCTGCTTGACCAGCGTCATGCCGGCAGGCAG
>DASRQT010000072.1:0-5293 GCA_035696485.1 Polyangia bacterium
CGACGAGGTCAAGAAGATCGAGGACGCCGCACGCGCCGAGGCCGAGGAAAAATCGAAGATGATCATTTCGGCCGCCATCCAGCGCTACGCGGGCGAGTACGTCGCCGAGCGCACGGTCAGCGTCGTGCCCTTGCCGTCGGACGACATGAAGGGCCGCATCATCGGCCGCGAGGGGCGAAACATCCGCGCGCTGGAGGCGGCCACCGGTATCGACCTCATCATCGACGACACGCCCGAGGCGGTCGTGATCTCGTGCTTCAATCCAGTACGGCGCGAGATCGCGCGCATCGCGCTGACACGCCTCATCGCCGACGGACGGATTCACCCGACCCGCATCGAAGAGATGGTGGAGAAGGCGACGCAGGAGATCGAGCAGCAGTGCAAGGACGCCGGCGAGCAGGCCGCGTTCGATCTGGGCCTGGGGCGGTTGCACCCGGAGCTGATCCGGCTGATTGGAAAGCTGAAGTTCCGTTCCAGCAACGCGCAGAACCTGCTGCAACATTCGATCGAGGTCGGCTTCCTGGCCGGCGCGATGGCCGCCGAGCTGGGGTTGCCGGTCAAGACCGCGCGGCGCGCCGGGCTGCTGCACGACATCGGCAAGGCCATCGACCAGGAGGTCGAGGGCGCGCACGGCGTGGTGGGCGCGGCGGTGGCCAGGAAATACGGGGAGCCGCCGCGCGTCGCCCATGCCATCGAAGCGCACCACGGCGACATCGCGGCGACCGACGTGCTGGACCATGTGGTCGACGCCGCCAACGTCCTGTCGGGCCAGCGTCCGGGCGCACGCCGCGAGATGCTGGAGTCGTACGTGCAGCGGCTGTTCGACCTTGAGAAAATAGCCACCGGTTTCCCGGGCGTGGAACGCGCGTTCGCCATCCAGGCCGGACGCGAGGTCAGGGTCATCGTCGAAAATTCGCGGGTCAGCGATGTGCAGGCGCGCATCCTGTCCAAGGACATCGCGCGCAAGGTGGAGGCCGAGCTGTCGTATCCGGGGCAGGTCAAGGTCTCGGTCATCCGTGAGACGCGCGCGACCGACTACGCCAAGTAGACGGCGGTCTGCTCCGATCTGGTGAACCCTCTCCCGCTTGCGGGAGAGGGCCTGGCAGAGGGCCCCTTGCTTAGAGGCTGCCGAGGAACGCCACCAGATCGTCCTTCTCATCTGGTGACAGGCGGGTTCCGTATTCGTGGCCGATGTTGCGGTTGCCGGGCACACGCGTGTCGAAGACAAATCCGGCGGCGCCCAGCGGGAAGGTGATTGGGCGGCGGCGCGCGGGTTCCAGCAGCGCCCGCAAGGTGGGGACCGAGCCGTTGTGCAGATAGGGCGCGCTGGCGAACAGCGCCAGCAGCGGCGCGACGCGCACCCAGGCCACGCCCGACTGCACGCGCGTCACGGGCGCCGGTGTCCGCAGCGTCGTCAACACGGGCAGCTCGACGCCGAAACGTCCGCCGGGACGATCGGAACGCGGAACGTCGAACGCCAGCCACGATTCGGTGCCAATGCCGCCCGCCTGGGCGTCCTCGGCTTCGTCACCCTGCGCGTTGCCGTCGGCGTCGGCGTCGAATGGCAGCAGCCGGCTGGATGAATACACCAGCGGACCGAAGTCACGGTGTTGGGTATGGCATGAATGACAGAACGTGACTTCGTCGCGCGCCGCCGGTGGCGGCGCGAGCGCCTTCAGTGACACCCAGCTATCCGGTGCCGCGCCGCGCGCCTGGTCGGGGTGCGCCAGGTGACAGTGCGTGCAGCGGCCCAGCGGCGGCGGGTTGTCGGCGATGGCGCGTCTTTGCTCCAGCGGCGCGCCGCTGTGGCAGTCGGCGCAGCGAACCGGGATTTTCGCCGTCAGCGGTTGCGTCGGATCAATGGGCGCCACGATCGCGGTTCCGACGGCGCTGTTCAGCTTTGCCGCGGCGTACGGCGGCGGCGCCGACTTCAAGATTTGCCGGTTGGCGACGCTGCCCACCACGCGATCCGTGAACAGCGCGCCACCGCGGGCAATCTGCGCCGGATCGCCGCGCGGGCGCGCCAACGCCGCCGCGTCTTCGGCCAGCACCCGTCGCACCGACTGCGCCGCATACAGCGCGGGAATCGCCATCAGCTCGGCGCGGCTGGCGGTCGCGCGCCCGTACAGCGCATCCGCCCACAACAGCCCCGGCCACGAGTCCTGCTGCAGGCCCAGCGTCCCCAGGTTGCGCAGGTCCAGCAGCAGCGCCCGGCGCGCGGCCGTGCGATCGCCGTCGGGCAGACCAAAGGTGGACAGCACCGCCGCCTCGGGTAGTTGCGCGAGCGCGATCAACCGTTCCAGCCAGGGACCGGCGCTGTTCTCCGACCCGGACCAGTTCTGCAGCAGCAGCCCGGGGGCGGCCAGAAATCCGGGCACGCTGACCGGGTTGACCAGTCCCTTGACCCCCTGTCGCAAGCGCGCCGATCCCGGGTAGTGCGCCGAGTGGATTCCGGGCACCGTCACGTCGAGGCCGAACTCGCCGGTGAGATCCTGCCGCCCGGGGCCGGACAGCAAGAGTCGAGCGCGCACGGTGCGGCCTGGCGGAAAATTGTGCTGTTGCCGATAGGCGGCGCTGTCGGAATTGCGGTCGGGACTGCTGTCGTCCAGGACGGCGGCGGTGGCCAGCAGCAGGCCGTAGTCGAACGTGCGACCGGGGAGACCCAGCACAACGCGGCCGTCGATCAGGTTCCTGGCGCCGTGACACAGGACGCACGTCATTCCGATCTGCCCGCTCGGCCTTCCGTCGGCGTCCAGCGCTTCGCGCAGACCCAGCACGCCGGTCGACACCGAGATCTTTCCGACGCGACCGCGCGGATCGTCCGGCGTGCGGGTCAGGCCAAACAGATCGGGGTTCGCGAGGATGCCGCCGGGGGCGCGGACGCGTCGCGAGATCTTCACGTCGGGGATTTGATCGCCGTCCAGATCGACGGGTTCGTTCGCGAACGCGATGTCGACGTCGCGATCCCACGCGATCCCGACCAGGCGGGTCCAGTAGTCGGCGTTGGTGTTGACCAGCGTGCCGTCGGGACCATTGCGCTGGCGCCGCTCGTAGGGGCCGATGTCTTCGATCACCTTGTCGCGATCGGTCGCGCCGGCGGCACGGGGCCAGGTCCAGGCGTCGACGACGCCGGTGAGCCACCCCTGGGTAGAGCCTCCTGCCGCACTGTCGGGGGCCACGGGGGCCATGGCGGTGCCGTCAGACGGTGCCGGCGACCGACGGTGACAGCCCAGGGGGATGCCTGCCAGGAGCAGCAGCGAGACAGACAAGATCGGACTGCTTATGGGCCTGGTTGGGGCGGGCACGCGGCGGAAGCTTAGCGGTAACTCCGCCTGTCTTGCGGCCTCCGCCGGGGTGTAACGCAGCGCCCAAAAATGTATTCGAATTTACTTTACATCAAACCTCATCCTTGTTAGAAACCCGCCCGGGTCGAGGAATAGAGTGTTGGTCGGTTGGGGCGGGTGGTTTCGGGGGTAGGGCGGCGGCGGGTGGGTGTGGGAATTCGGTGCTGGAGGGGGACGTAGGGGTAGGGTGGAGTTCTCTTAGCTTCATTTAGGTTGGTCTTAAATTACGGGCGGCGGGTATGGGGGGGCAAGAGGCGCACACGCGCCCCCGGCGGTGGTCACCACCGCCGGGAGGCCGGTGGCGCGCCCTTCGGTTTGGGCTATCCTGCTGGCGGCATGCGCATCGGCGGCCTTGAATTTTCTCCGGCGATCCTGCTGGCTCCGATGGAGGCGGTCACGGATCTCCCGTTCCGCACCATCTGTGAGGAGCTGGGCGCGGCGCTGACGTTCACCGAGTTCCTGTCGGCGGAAGCGCTGACACGGGGAGCGGCAAAGGCCGTCAACCGGATGTGGCCGAGCCTGGGCGGTCGCCGGTTCGCGGTTCAGATCTTCGGTCGCGAGACGGCGGCGATGGTACGCGGCGCGCAGATGGCGGTCGACGTCGGGGCCTCGATCGTCGACATCAACATGGGCTGCCCGGCCAAGAAGGTCACCGCCGGCGCGTGCGGTTCGGCCCTGATGCGCGAGCCGGCGCTGGCGGCGGCGCTGGTCGAGGCGGTGCGAAAGGCGACGCCCCAACACATCCCGGTCACGGTCAAACATCGCGCCGGCTGGGACGAATCGTCGTTGAACGCGGCGGCGTTCGCGCAGGCGCTGGTAGACGCCGGCGCCGCCATGATCACCGTTCACGGGCGGACGCGCGCGCAGGGGTTTTCTGGATCGGCGCGCCTGGAACCGATCGCGCAGGTGCGGGCGGCGTTGCCGCGCCACATTCCCGTGATCGGAAACGGCGACGTGAAGGACGTGGCCGGGTACCGCCGCATGAAGGCCGAGACCGGCTGTGACGGCGTGATGATCGGCCGCGGGGCGATGGGTAATCCGTGGTTCTTTCGCACGCTGGGCGCGCTGGAACGGGGGGAGGTTGATCCCGGTCCCCCGACGCTCGGCGAGCGACGCGCGGTCTGGCGCCGGCACGCCGATCTGGTGCTGGAGCACAGCCCCGAGCGCATGCGGATTCACGAATTGCGCAAGACGCTGGCCTGGTACTCGCGCGGGCTTCGCGGCGGCGCTGTGCTGCGGCAGCGCAGCTTCACCAGGCCCGAACCGTCGGCGCTGCTGGAGGAGGGCGAGAGCTTCTTCGCCGAGCTGCAAGAGCTGGAGGCGGTCAGCGCCGATCAGGTTCTGGCCCAGCCCGGCGATCCGATCAGCAAGGCGATCGCGCGCAACTCGCGCCGTGGCGGCGTGACGGCCGAGGTCGATGGCGACAGCGCCGGTCAAGACGCATGCGTGCTCAGCGTCGCTTCGTAACCGCGCTGTTGATCGCGACGCCGTTCCTGGCGCTGGCCTGCGAGGATGTCTCCCACCGCGACATCGGCGACGAGATCAACATCTTGACCCGGCGGAACGACGCGCTGGTTCCGCCGGCGACGGAGCGGCTGTCAGCATACGGGCGCAAGGCCATCCCGCAGATCGAGACCGCGCTGCACACGGCGTCCCCGCCCGGCCGACTGCACTTGATCGAGGCGCTGGAAAAAATTGGCGACGGCGAGTCGGTCCCGGTCCTGCGACACGTGGCCGTGTACGACGTCCGCCAGGACGTGCGCGACGCCGCCGAGCGGTTGCTGGCGCGCTGGGCGGCAGCCGGCGGCCTTCGCGGCGAACGCGCGCGCGCGTCGCAGGGCGAGATCGCCCGTAAGCGCGCCGCCGGCGAAGGTCCATTGCTGTTCGGCGAGGCGGGAACGCCAGGTCTTCCCTCGACGGTGGGGGCACCTGGTCCCGTCGGTGCGTCG
>DASRQT010000073.1:0-4602 GCA_035696485.1 Polyangia bacterium
GGATCATCAACCACCACCCCGAGATCGACGTCCTGACCTACCTGGACGCCGACCTCTTTCTGTTCTCGTCGCTGGATCCGGTGTACGCGGAGCTGGGCTCGCGGTCGATCCTGATCCATGAGCATCGCTACACCCCGGAGCTGGCGTACCTGTTGCCGGAGAGCGGCCGCTTCAACGTCGGGCTGCTGTGCTTTCGCCGCGATGTCGCCGGGATGGGGGCTCTGGCCTGGTGGCGCGAGCGTTGCCTCGAATGGTGTTACCAGCGCACGGAAGACGGAAAGATGGGCGACCAGATGTACCTGGACGACTGGCCCACCCGTTTTCAGGGCGTCGTGGTTCTGCAAAACCTGGGGGCGGGCCTGGCGCCGTGGAACTTCGGCCAGTACCGGATCGGCGCCGAGCCCGGCCGGACGCCCACGGTCAACGGTGGCCCGATCGTCTTCTTCCACTTCCATTCGCTGGCCGTTCCCCGCCGGGACGTCGTCCTGGTCACCAGGCACACGAGCTACCCGGTGACGCCGGAGATCCTGAACGGCTGCTACGTTCGCTATGCCGAGGTCCTATGGACGCAGGGCGCCGCCGTCAAGGCGGTGCTGCCCACCTTCAGCTTCGGGATGAGCGAAAAGATCACGCTGACCCCTCATCACATCCTGCTGGTCCGCCAGGGTCCGCAGCCGGTCGAGCTGGGGATCGGTCGGTGCCGGGACATTCCGCTGTCGAGCGGGTGGGACGCGCGGATGCTTGCGCACGGGGACGCAGCGCCACCGCCTGCCGTGACCTCCCCCGGTCACGCGCTGCTGGCGGCCCTGGCCGGGCGGCCCATCACCCAGCGCATCGAGGGGTTGTTCGTGCTGGGGGCCGAACGCATGACCGAGGCCGCGATCTTCTTTCGTCTGTTCCCGCGGCTGCAGCACCTCTATGTCTTCGAGCCTCGCCCGGCGTCGCGCGAGCGCCTGAAGAGCTTCACGTCGGGCGACGCCCGCATCCGCGTGTTCCCGCACGAGATGTCAAACGGCGCCTTGTCGGCGGTCCTTGGACAAGGAGACGTCCGCCCCGACATGCTGATGATCGAGGCCCCGGGGGCGGAGCTGTCCATGCTGGCCGCCTTGCCGCCGGCCGTGAGGCGCGGCGTCCAGATCGTTCACACGGCGGCCAGCGCCGCCGGGGGCAATCTCAAGACCCGCCTGGACCCGGAGTTCATGTTCATCGCGTTCCGACCGGCGGGGCCGGGGACGCCCAGCGACGGAGACGCTCTCTACGTGAACCGCGACGCCATCAACCTGCTGGCACAGCCGCCGGAGCGTGAGCGGGCATGACCGGTCGCAACCAGGTCGTGGCCATCATCCAGGCGCGCCTTGGCTCGAGGCGGCTGCCGGGCAAGGTGTTGTTGCCGCTGGGCGCGGCGACGATGCTGGAGCAGGTGGTCGCTCGCGCTCGCCGGGCGCGCCGGATCGACCAGGTGGTGGTCGCGACGACGGTGTCGGCGAAGGACGACAGCGTGGATGCCCTGTGCCGGCGCGCCGGCATCGCCGTCTTTCGAGGCAGTGAAGACGACGTCCTCGATCGCTACTATCATGCGGCCGTGGCAGCGTCGGCCGACGTGATTGTGCGGATTACCTCGGATTGCCCGTTCATCGATCCGGTCGTGATCGATCGCGTGGTCGATGAATATCTCTCGCGCGGTTTTGACTACGTCGCCAACAACTTCCGGTACACGTATCCGCAGGGGCTGGACGTCGAGGTGTTTTCATTCGCCGCGCTGGAGCGGGCCTGGCGCGAGGCGACGCTGCCTGCCGAACGCGAGCACGTCACGCCCTACATCCGGTCGGGCGCCCGTTTCCGCATCGGCGAGGTGGCCAACCCCGACGACCTGTCACAGCGCAACCTTCGCTGGACGGTTGACGAACCGGCCGACATGGAATTCGCGCGCGCGGTCTACGCGCGGCTGGATGGCGGCAGCAACGCATTCGGGATGGGCGAGATCCTGGCGCTGCTGGCGCGCGAGCCGTCTCTCGGCGCCATGAACGCCGGCATCATCCGCCACGAGGGCTACTATCTTTCCCTGACCAAGGAGCAGCCGCTGCCGGTCACGACAGGCGCCGGTGGCGTCGACGTGCTGGACTACGGAAGCGCGGCGGCGGACTCGATTCTGGGCCAGGGCTATGCGGCCGTCGAGACGGCAGTGAGGGAGCAGCGGCGCGACGGCGCGGGCAGCCCGGCCGAGGCTCACCTGACCGCCGCGGTGTCAGCCACGCTGAAAGGTCTGCTCCCCGGCGCCGAGGCGGTGCTGCTGCTGGACAGCCGCGCCGCCGCGGTCGATCGCGCGGTCGCCGCGGCGCGTGCTTTCACCGGGCGACGCTCCATTGTCGGCGTCGCCCGAGCCCACCGGATCGAGGAGCTGCAGGCGATCTGTGGCCATGCTTCCCGGGAGATCGCTGCAATTGTCATCGACCCGGCGGACATCGAGGCGCAGACGCCCGGCTTCCTGGATGCGGTCCGCGCGCTGGCTCACCGCCACGGCGCCCTGCTGATCCTGGATGAGACGCACACCGGGTTCCGGTTGTCTCTGGGCGGTGCGCAGGCCCACTTCGGCGTGGTTCCGGACCTGGCGGTTTTTGGGTCGTCGCTGGCAAATGGTTACCCTATCGGCGCGTTGACGGGTCGTGCCGAGATCGTGTCGGGCGCTTTGTCCGATGCGCCGGCCGCGGCCTCGCTGGCGGCGGCGAAAGCGACGTTGTCTGAAATGACAACAAAGCCGATCGTCGGCCATCTGTGGGAACAGGGGACGCGCCTGCGCGATGGCCTGAACGTACTGGCGCGCCACTATGGGCTTGGCGACGTCGTCGCCTGCCAGGGGCAGGGTCCCCTGAATCGCATCGTCGTCCGTGGGCGCGCAGGGATCGACGCAGAGACGGCCGAAGGCATCTTCAGCGGCGCATGCTCGCAGCGCGGTCTGGTCTTCACCACACGACAGCTGTTGAGGTTCAGCCATACCCAGGTCGATACCGACCGCACGCTTCGCGTCTACCGGGCCTCGCTGGAGATCCTGGCCGACGCGGTTCGCGCGTCGTCGGCGCTGCGAGAGAGCGCGTGACATGACGGCGGTGAGCTCTCCGGCGGCACGTGACCAGCGGATGTTGATTCGCGCCGACGCGCAGCCCAGCATCGGCGCTGGCCACGTGATGCGCTGCCTCGCGCTGGCGCAAGCGTGGCAGGACGCCGGCGGCGGGGTTCGTTTTGCCATGGCGATGGGGATCGAAACCGCGCGCCCGTTGCTGGCCTGCGAGGGGATCGAGGTCGAGGCGATCCGAGCGGACATTGGGACCGCGGCCGATGCCGGAGCGACGGCCCAGATGGCGCGCGACTATGCCGCAACCTGGGTGGTGATGGACGGTTATCGCTTCGACGAACCGTACCAGCGGGCGATGGGCGGCGCGGGCGCACGGACAGCGCTAATCGACGACAACGGCGAATGCGCTCCGCACCAGGCCGACGTCGTGGTGAACCAGAACATCCACGCCCACCCCGACATGTACCGCGCGCGACGTTCGGGGACGGAGCTCTTGCTGGGTTCTCGCTACGTGATGTTGCGCCGGGCGTTTCGGCAGCGGCGCCGGGACAGCCAGACAGCGCCGGCCGAGGCCCGGAATCTCCTGATCACGCTGGGCGGCGGCGATCTGGACAACGTCACCCTGAAGGTGTTGCAGGCGCTGCCGGAGGCCGCGGTGCTGGACCTGCGCGCTGTCGCGGTCGTGGGCGCCGTGAATCCGCACCTTGATGCGCTGAAGGCGACGGCGGGTGCGTCACCCGTGGCCATCGAGCTGCGGCGCAATGAACCCGACATGCCCGGCCTGATGTGCGCCGCCGATCTGGCGGTTGCCGCCGCGGGCAGCACCGTCTGGGAGCTGCTGTACATGGGCGTGCCGACGATCTCCCTGGTCATCGCGGACAACCAGCGTGGGATAGCCCAGCGCCTGGCCGATTCGGGCGTGCTGGTGAGCCTTGGCTGGCACGCCGACGTCGGTCATAGCGACATTGCCCTCGCCATCCGCCGCCTGTCGCGGTCGCCGCAGCAGCGACAGGACATGGCAGCGCGCGGGCGCGACCTGGTGGACGGCGCCGGCGCCGCGCGCATCGTCGCCGCCATGCTGTCCAGGAGGGATGCCTGATGCGCATCGTGGCGCTGGCGAATAATCGCCTCGGCTGGCAGGTTCTGACCTGGCTGTCCGCCCAGGACGACGTCCAGATTGTCGGGTTGGTGCTGCATCCCGAAGCCAAACGCCGCTTCGGCCAGGAGATTGCCGACGCCGCCCGCGTCCCGTCGGACGCCGTGTTCTCCGGGGACGCCCTCCGGCAACCCGCGGTCCTGAAACAGATCGCGGCGCTGGGCGCGGACCTGGCGCTGTCGGTGCTGTTCGACCACATCCTGACCGGCGACTTCCTGGGCCTGTTTCCGCGCGGCGTGGTCAACCTGCATCCCGCCCTGCTGCCGTACAACCGCGGCCAGTATCCCAACGTCTGGAGCATCATCGAGGGAACGCCGTCCGGAACGACGCTGCACTACATCGACGAGGGGATCGACACCGGCGCGATCATCGCGCA
>DASRQT010000074.1:0-10557 GCA_035696485.1 Polyangia bacterium
TTCGGCTCGGACCACTTCGGTGTGATGGCCGAGGTTCAGGTGGCGCCTGATC
Organism: Polyangia bacterium; assembly: GCA_035696485.1. Classification (GTDB taxonomy): domain Bacteria; phylum Myxococcota_A; class Polyangia; order Fen-1088; family Fen-1088; genus DASRQT01. Next base: position 53 of record DASRQT010000074.1, read on the forward strand.
CTCCCCCGCATGAGCCTCCCCCGGTGACCGGGACCGACGGCGGCGGGCACCCAGGCGCCGCCAGCAAGACCAGGAAGGCGTCGTGAGGTACTAGCCCATGTTTCGCCTCGGGCATGTCACCGACCCGCACTTTCGCGGGTTCTCCGGGGCGCGGCCGGGTGAATTTATCGGCAAGCGCGCCATCGGCGCCCTGAACCTGGTCGTGAACCGGCGGCGCAAGCACAAGATGGAGCTGCTTGAAGTCTTGCGCGACGATCTTGCCGCGCAGGCGGTCGATCACCTGGCGCTGACCGGCGATCTGTCCAATCTATCCTTGGAGGGCGAATGGCGCGAGGCGCTGCGCTGGCTGGCGGCGTACGGCGCGCCGGCCCACGCCGTGACGGTGATTCCAGGAAACCACGACGCCTATGTCCAGCCGGTCGTCACGGCGCGACGCTTCGAGCAGATGTTCGCGGCCTTTCAGGGCTCGGACGTCGGCGGCGGCAGCGGGTATCCGTTCGTGCACCTGCGCGGCGACGTCGCGTTGCTGGGCGTCAGCAGCAGCGTCGCGACCGGCGATCTGGGGGCATGGGGGGAGGTCGGCCCTGAACAACTGGCGCGTCTCGAGGCGCTGCTGTCCGGGCCAGAGCTGCGCGGGCGGACACGGGTTGTGCTGATTCACCATCCCCCGGTGATGCAAAAGGGGATCGAGTCTCGCAACCTGCGCGATCGGGCCGCGCTGGCGTCGGTCCTGGCGCGCGCCGGCGCCGAGCTGGTCATCCACGGCCACGATCACCGCGACGAACAGACAGCCGTCCCCGGCCCCGGCGGACGTCCCATCCCGATCGTCGGCGCCGGCTCGGCGTCCTACGCCGGCGCGGCCGAGCGCCGTGCGCGCTACAACATCTACGAGATCGAGGGCGGCCGCATCACCGTGGTCACGCGCGCCCACGACGAGGCCAAGGGCAGTTTCCGCGAGGTGCGGCGGGCGGCGCTCAGCTGATGCGGACGGCGGCGTAGCCGACCACGCGGTCGCGATCGCCACCCGCGTCGGCGCTGGTGGCATACCCGACCAACCGGGCGGTGGTCGCGCCCAGGGCGCGCGCCGCGATCAGCGCGACTGTGACCGGCAGATATCCGCACATCGTGATGCCGTGGGTGCGCACGGCCTGGAACAGCCCACGCGCGTCCATGGCCGTCAGGGGAGCCAGCGCCAGTTGATCCAGCGCGCGGGTTTCGTCGTCGGGCAGATAGTGATTCATGTCGGACGAAGCGACGATCAGCGTCGGGCCCGGCACCCGCGTTACGGCCCGCGCGATGGCCGCGCCCAGCTCTTCACACTCCGGGAACGACAGCCCGCCCAGGACGACTGGCCCGAGCCGCAGTCTTGGCTGGCGCGCCGCCAGCAGCGGCAGCAGGACTTCGATCGCGTGCTCGTCGAGGTGAGCGTCTTGATCGGCTTGCAGCAGCGCCGATTCCTCGCGCAGCGCCTGACAGAGCGGCTCGTCGACCGGGATCATTCCGCCGGGCAGTCTCCAGCCTCCCCGTGCCCAGACCGAGCCCCGCGCGCCGCGGCCGGTGTGGTTGGGGGCCAGCACCAGCACCCGCTCCGGGACCGTCAGGCCGCCAAGCAGGTTGGCCGCCAGCGCCCCCGAGTAGCGCCAGCCAGCATGGGGACAGACCGCGGCCACCGCGGTAACCGGCGACGCGGCGGGCGGCATCAGGTGCGCAATCTCGGTGGCGATCGCCGCCCCGTTGCCGGGGTAGAAAACCCCCGCGACTGCGGGCTCGCGAATGGCGTCTCGGGTCATATCGGCTCCCGCGCGGAATCATCGCCGGACTCGGCGCTCGGGGGCAACAGATCGGCGATGGTGACGCCGCCCGTGCGCCGCTGGCGCTCCTGTTCCAGCTCGGCCGCCAGCGTGCGCAGGGCGGGGGCGGTGGCGCCGTGGGCCAGCTCGAGGTCGGTGGACCGAAACGCGGCCAGGACGTCGTCCAGCGTGATGCTGCTGGCGGCGCGGCCGGGCACGTAGCCGTTCAGGTCGCCTTGAACCTCGGCGATGAGGCCGCGGGTCTTGAGGCGCCTGACGATGCGCTCGATGTTCTCGGGGGTCAGCCCAAAGTCCACCGCCAATTTGTCCAGCCGGTGTCCCTTGCCGCCGGCCGCGTGCGTGGCCGCGACCGCGGCCAATAGCTGCGCCGCCAGCAGGCCGTTGATCGGCTCCTCACCGCGCCGGCGCCGGTCTTCCGCCTCGAGCAGCCGCAGGTTCTGGACCGCGTGCGCGAGCTCCGCCCCCAGCAGCACCAGCAGCCACGAGATGTAGATCCAGACCAGCACCAGCGGGATGAGGCCGATGGGGCCGTACACGCTGGAATAGCTCTGGAACATGATCTTCTCGGCCCAGGTCACGAACCCGTATTTGGTCGCTTCCAGCGCGATGGCGGTGAGCAGGGCGCCGATGATCGCCGCCGACCAGCGGACGTTGGTGCGCGGCAAGAGCTTGTTCATCAGCACCAGGGCGGCAAGCTGGATCAGCAGCGGGCCGACAAAACGCGAGATGCCGTCGACCGTGGACACGCGCCCCGACCAGTAAAGCGAGAACCCCGCCAGCACCGGCAGCAGCGTCACCATCGCGTAGAACGTCAAGAACTTGCCCATGACGGTGCGCCGCTGACCGACGCGCCAGATGTCGTTGAAGATGTTTTCGACGTAGCTGTAGAGCAGGTAACAGGTCAGCAACGTGAACAACAGGCCGCCGCCGCCCAGGGCGCCGATGCTGATCTTCGACGAGAACTCGCCGAGCCGGGTGGCGACATCCTCCATCTGCGGGAAGACCCGCTGCGCGATGAAATCGGATAGCCGCGACTCGGCGTCGAGCGATCCCATGGCACGCAGGATGCTGAAGGCGATGGCGGTGACCGGAACCAGCGACAGCGCTGTCTGATACGCCAGCGCCGCCGCTTGCTGCGGGCACTTGTCGCGCGCCCACTGCGCCAGGACGCGCAGCGACAAGCGATAGAGGAAGACGATTGCCCGCGCGCGTCGCGACAGTTGCTGCCCGGCCCCCGCCGTGTACGGATTTTCTTTCAGATAGGCCCGGATCTGTCCTAGGGTGACGCGCATGCTGGCGCCGTTAGTAGAGCCCTGGGTGTGGGGCGCCGCAACAATCTCGTGAATAGGGCGGTTTTTTTTGACGACCGCCCATAGGGGCGCGATGGTGGAGGCCATGCTGGAGTACTCGGAAGAGGCCCGCGTATTCGAATCGATGAAGGACGATTTGCTTCGCACGGCCCCCGGGAGGTTCGCGGTGGTCTGCGGCAGGCGGCTCATCGGGGTGTTTGATTCGATCGATCAGGCGCTGCTGGCGACCTCTCACATCTTCGACGGTGGGGATCTGGCGGCCGGGGCCCCGATCCTGATCAGCGAGATTGCCGAGAAGGTCCAGGTTCGGGTGATGGCGACCCCGACCTCACGGTCGTTGCAGCCCATCGTCTAGTCGCGGAGGGCCTGGAGAATGGCCCGGAAGGCGTCGGGCGTGCGGACGACGTCGCGGTGGCGGGTGACGGGAATGCGGATGATCTGGGGGTCCGCGGCCTCCCAGGCGGTAGCGCTGACGAAGCTGACGCCGCCGTCGCCGTCCGCCAGCGCCGCCGCGGGCAGGCGTCGGAGATGTCCCTCCCCGGGTATCAGCGCCTTGCCGTCCTTGACGACGATCCGGACCTGGGTCGGCAAACCGGCGCCGACCACGCAGACCAGGCGGCGCGGCGCCGGGGCGCGGCTGATGGTCTTCCAGGTGGCGTGGGTCGCGGCCAGGCGTTCGGTCATGACCCGGTTCCACACCGGGTCGTCGAGGTTCTGCGCGTGCCGGAACACCGACATGCGCAGCTTCTTCCAGGTCTCGACGTCATAGAGGTCGTACCCCGGGTCGACAAAGCTCGCCACGTCGGGCCTGGGTATCGAGTCGGTGCTGCCGGCGCAGGCCGCGAATTCCTCGGGCGAGACGACGCGGCCAAAGGGGGCGAAACGGAACCCGGCGTTGAGGCAGGCCAGGGTCTCGATGGAACCGCCCAGGGGCGATCCGGAGGTCACGACCCGCTGCACCGGCAAGCCGGGATCAATGGCGAACGCGGCCAGCAACAGGAGGCCGCCGTTGGATAGCCCCAGCAGGTCGACGTCACTGCCGGTCCGGGCCGCCAGCGCGCGGATCTCGGCGACCAGCTTGCGGCCGACCTCCATCACCGCCAGCCGCCAGTCGTAGGCAAACAGGTGCAGCGTCTCCCCGGCCCGATATCCCGAGGTGCAGAGCGCCGCCTGCAGGGCGCCCGAGATGTCGTATTTCCAGCCGGCAAGGATGGGGATGCCACTCATCACCTTGCCCGGTCGCCCGCGAAGCCCCTCCAGCACGCCGATCTTGGGACCCCGGTAGAGGCAGCCGAAGGTCCCCCAGATCGTCCCCTGCTCCTCGTCGAGAATCTCGGTCCCGAACAGGGCTGGAATAACGAGCAACGGTCGCAAGACCCTGATCGTAACAGATCGCGTCGTCCCTGTGATTGGAACCTGCCGGCAGGGGCCAGCAGGGGGCCCAGAAGGGGACACAGAAGGGCGGTTTGCAAAAGGCGCGCGTGTCCGTTAAAAACCCGGACATGCAATCGACCGGTCTTTCTCGATTTCCGTTGTCGTGCTGCCTCGCTCTGTCCCTGGTCCTGGCCTGTGTCGAACAGGAGCAGGACAAGCCGACGGAAGAGGACATGAAGTTCGCCAAGCAGAACATCCTCACCACGGCGCCGACGCCGAAATACGCGGTCAACGCTGACCTCGACGGCAAGGTGACCTACCTGGGGCTGGACGTCGATCCCCCGGAGATCGAACCGGGTAAGGACGCGAAGCTCACCCACTACTGGAAGATGGTGGCGTCGCCCGGCGACGGCTGGAAGACGTTCACGCACCTCGAGGGCCCGAATCGCCAGAACTACATCAACGCCGACCACACGCCTGTGAAAGGGAAATACCCGGTAGGCCAGTGGAAAGCCGGCGAGATCATCAAGGACGAGCACACCATCCGGCTGCCCGCCACCTGGACCCACCAGCAGTTGCTGGTCTACACCGGGTTGTGGCGGGGCGCGGCGCGGCTGCCGGTCAAGTCGGGTCCCAACGACGACGGGCGCGTTGTGGCGGCGGCCATTCCGGTCAAGGTGGCCGCCAAGGCCGAGCCCCGCAAGCGCTATGTGGCGAGGATGATCAACAAGCCGATCAAGCTGGACGGCAAGCTGGACGACGCCGCCTGGGCCGAGGCGCCGTCGACCGGCCCGTTCGTGAACACCATGACCGGCGGGGCCGCCGACCAGAAGACCGAGGCCAAGCTGCTGTGGGACAACAAATACCTGTACGTCGCCTTCGACAACAGCGACAGCGACATCTGGGCCAAGTTGAACAAGCGCGACGACAAGCTTTGGACCGAAGAGGCGGACGAGCTGATGATCGACGCCGACGGGAACGGGAAGACCTACGTCGAGATCCAGGTCGCCCCCAACGGCACCGTGTTCGACACCTACCTACCCGAGTATCGCAAGTACGAAGACAGCATCGATCCCAAGAAGAAACCGTACTCGTGGAATTCGAAGTTGAACGCCAAGGTGCAGGTCAACGGCACCCTGAACAAGCGTGACGACCAGGACAAGGGCTGGACGGTCGAGCTGGCGATCCCGCTGGAGGACGTCAAGGGCCTGTCCGCCGAGGGTCCCAAGATGCCGCCCAGCCCGGGCGACACCTGGCGCTTCAACATGTTCCGCCTCGACGTGCCGGCGAAGGGGCCGCAGGCGTCAGGTTGGTCGCCGCCCATGGTGGGTGATTTCCACGCGCTGGACAAGTTCGGCGACCTGGTCTTCGGCGACGAGAAGGGGAACGTCCCGGCGCGCGCCGGCGCTGCTCCCATGCCGTCAAAGATGGCCGGTGGGCCGATGGTTGCGCCCGGCCTGGGCGGGGCGCACGGCAAGGTTCCCGCCGCACTGGTTGAGAAAGCCGAGAAATCCGGCGACAAGAAGACCGGCGGCAGCAAATCGGCCGGCGAGAAAGCCAGCAACGGAAAGCAGAAGTAGCCCCCGCTACGCGATCCCGTCCCCTCGCCCCCGAAAGGGGGAGAGGGATAGGCAGAGGGGTCCGATCACTCCAGTTCCGGCGCGATCAGCAACACGGGGCCGCCGTCGGTCTGGATCGCGCGGGCGGTCGCTGCGGAGAGTCCCTCGGCCGCCAGGGCGCCCAGCGCCTCCTCCAGCGTCGCGCGATCGGCACCGGGCAGGTCACCGAACGTTCGCGGCGTTCCGTCCAGCCATTCGTACGTGACGGTGCCGCGGTCGGGGGAGACCGCCAGGATTCGCTGGACGTGCGGCCCGCCGGCGGCGGCCAGCGCGCGCACCCGCGCCAGGGCGACGTCGGACAGCGGTTCGAAACGCACCTCGAGCAAGATCCGACGGCCGACGTGCGGATCAATCGTGACGCAGAGCTGCGCCTCCGGCGTGCGCCCGATCTCGTGGCGCACACTCTCGGCGTCGTCGCTGGGTGGCACCGCGACCGGTGCCGGCGTGGCGTTGAGGCTGGATTCTTGCTGGTTCGCGCCCTCCGCCACCGCCGTCATTTCGAGCGGCCACGCGGCGATGGCCTCGGCCATCTCGTGCGCTGACGAAAATCGCTGGTCCGGCACCTTGGCCATCGCGCGGCGCAGCACCTCGTCGTGTGCCGGCGCCAGGCCGGGACGGACGGCCACGACATCGGGAGGCGCCTCCGCCAGGTGCTGGGCGACGATGTCCGGGCCCAGGAACGGCGCGCGGCCGGTCAGCGCTTCGAACAGCGTCACGCCCAGCGCGTACAGATCGGCCTCGGGTCCGATGCTGGCGCCGCTGATCTGTTCAGGCGCCATATAGGCGACGGTGCCGATCAATCCTCCCGTCTGCGTCTGGCCAAAGTCGATCAGGAAGGCGGCCCCGAAATCGCCCAGCTTGGCGTTTCCGGCGGCGTCGAAGAATATGTTGGCCGGTTTGACATCACGGTGAACGATGCCGCGTTCGTGCGCCGTTCCCAGGGCCGCCAGCAGGTCCAGCGCCAGGCGCCGCGCTGCCGCGGCAGACAGGGGACCCCGTTCGGCCAGGCGTTCGGCCAGCGTGCCCCCGGCCATGAACTCCAGCACGAACAGTCCCTGCGCCTCGTCCAGATCGAACAGCGTCACGATATTCGGGTGGCGCAGGCGGCCCGCGGCCTCCGCCTCGCGCGCAAAACGCAGGTAGGCCTGGCGCTCGGCGCCCTTGGCCCCGGCCCCGACCGCCAGCAGCTTGACGGCGACGGCGCGCCCCAGCAGCGTGTCCTCGGCCAGATAGACACGTCCGGTGGCGCCGCCGCCCAGCGGCTTGACGATGCGAAAGCGCCGCCGCAGCAACCCGACATCGACGACCGCCGCCCCCGGGCCGGTCGGGCTGTTGCCCTCCATCGCGGCAAAAGCCTCCGGCGACGGCGGCAACTCCGGCGCCTCGCGGCGCAGGCGCGAGAGGACTTCGGTGGCCGCGACGCGCAGCCCCAGCGCCAGCAGCTCGACACAGAGCGCGCGCCCGGCCGCGTGTCGATGGACGGGATCGCGCACCGCCAGCTGCAGCAGCCGAACCGCCTGTTCGTGTCGCCCCAGTCGCCCCAGGAGGCGCCCCAGGGCCAGCCTCGCCGCCGCCGCCTCGTCCTCGGCTCCCTGGGCCGCCAGCCTTTCGTACAGGACACCAGCCTCGTGGTGGTCGCCGGTCAGCTCCAGGACGCGGGCCGTGTCCAGGATGGCGTTCGCGCGTCGGTAGAGAGCCGCCGCGCGCGGCAGGTCCAGGCCGCGCTCGGCGGTACGCGCCGCTTCGAAGTGGCGTCCGCGCGACGCGAACGCATCGGCGGCGGCGCGCAGCTCGGCGCGCGCGTCATCGGGAATCGCGGCGGCGATCTCGGCGGCGCGATCCGGCAGTCCCGCATCCAGCGACAGGCGCACGCCAAGCGGGCGGTCGCCCAGCCGCAACGCGATCGGGATCGCGTCGCCGAATTGCCAGACGCGTTCGTAAAGACGGATGGCCCGCGCGAGCTCGTTTCGCTCGACGCACAGGCGCGCCGCCTCCACGTAGGCGCCGTGCGCGACCAGGTAGTCGATGATGTCCTGCGACTCGGCCATCGCCCCTCATCGTAGCCTCGATCCGTGGTAGGAACAGCCTGCCCATGGTATCCGGCAGCACAACTGGTGGCGCCTTCGGTGTTTTGGGGGGCACGGGTCTCTACGACCTCACGGGTCTGGGTGACGTCCGGCAGGAACAGGTCACGACCCCTTTCGGCGAGCCCTCGGGCCCGGTGCTGACGGGAACCATCGGTGGCCAGCGTGCCGTGTTCCTGGCTCGCCACGGCCGCGGGCATCGCCTGCTGCCGTCGGAGATCAACTACCGCGCGAACGTCCACGCGCTCAAGCAGCTGGGCGCCCAGCAGGTGCTCTCCGTCTCGGCGGTCGGTTCGTTGCGCGAGGGGATTGCCCCCGGCGACGTCGTCCTGGTCGATCAGTTCGTCGATCGAACCCACCGGCGCCTGTCGACCTTCTTCGGCGACGGCGTCGTCGGCCACGTCAGCTTTGCCGATCCGGTCTGCCCGGAGCTGGCGTCCACCGTCGCTGCCGTCGCGGTCGAGATCGGCTTCGAGGCGGTCGCTGCCCGCGCCAATGACCGCACGCGCGCTACCGTGCCGCGCGCCGCCCGGCGCCTTCACCGCGCGGGGACGTATGTGTGCATGGAGGGTCCGCAGTTTTCCACGCGCGCGGAATCTTCCCTGCACCGGTCGTGGGGCGCGGACGTCATCGGCATGACCGCTGTCACCGAGGCCAAGCTGTGCCGCGAGGCCGAGCTCTGCTTCACCGCCATGGCGCTGGTGACCGACTATGACTGCTGGCACACCGAGGAGGAAGACGTCACCGCCGCCGCGGTGATGCAGGTCCTTGCCGCCAACGTCAGCCGCGCCCAGGATATCGTCCGCGGAGTGATCCCGCGACGTGCGGCCGCCTTGCGATCGTGTGGCTGCGGCCGCGCCGCCGAACATGCCATCTTGACGTCACCCGACGCCGTCCCCGCCAGCGCCCGGGAGCGGCTGAAGGTCCTTTATGGGAGGTACCTGTGACCAAGTTCGAGAAAACACAACCGGGTGGGTTCAAACAGTCGTCGCTGCTGGTGGTCGGCTCCGTCGGCCTCGACACCGTGGAGACGCGCAGCGACAGACGAATCGAGGTCCTGGGAGGTGCGGCCTCCTATTTCTCCGTCGCCGCCTCGTTCCTGGCCTCGGTCCGGCTGACCGCGGTGGTCGGCGAGGATTTTTCCGCCAAGCACACGGCCCTGCTGCAGGGGCACAAGATCGATCTCGCCGGGCTGGAGCGGGTCGCCGGGCGCACGTTTCGATGGTCGGGCGTCTACTCGCCGGACTTCACCACGCGCACGACGCTGGATACTCAGTTGAACGTGTTTCAGAACTTCAACCCGAAGATCCCGGGCGCGTGGACCCTGTCGGACTACGTCTTTCTGGCCAACATCGATCCGGTGTTGCAGCTGAATGTGCTGGAACAGGTGCAAAAGCCCAAGTTCGTCGCCTGCGACACCATGAACTTCTGGATCGGCGGCAAACGCGCCGATTTGCTGCGCCTACTAAAGCGCGTGGACATGTTGCTGCTGAACGACGAGGAGGCGCGGCAGCTTTCGGGCGTCGCGAATCTCCCTGCCGCGGCGCGGGCCATCCGGGCGCTGGGGCCCGCTGCCGTGGTGATCAAACGCGGTGACGCGGGCGCGCTGCTGTTTCACGAGCAGGGCGTCTTCGCCGCTCCCGCCTTCCCGATCGAGGAGGTCGTCGACCCGACCGGCGCGGGCGACTCCTTCGCCGGCGGCTTCATGGGCTGGCTGGCGCACGAAGACGACAGCAGCCCCGCGACCATCCGCACCGCCATGATCCTGGGTTCCGTCCTGGCCTCGTTCAGCGTCGAGGACTTCAGCCTGGACCGATTCCGCCGTCTTGATCTCACGCAGATCCGCGAACGCTTCACCGCCTTCGCCGACCTGGTCCACTTCGAGAAGATCAAGATTTAGGTTCGCAGGGCCGCGGCGAGCGCGGTTGCGCGCGCGCCGGTCGCGGTCAGGGCCAGCGTCCGGACGTCATCGGGTTCGATCTCGATCGCGATCTCCAGTCGGTCGGCCGGCACCGCTCCGCGAAATCGATCCGCCCATTCAATCAGCACCGCCGCGCGGTCGTACGCGTCTTCCAGACCCAGCTCCGCCAGCTCGGCCGCCTCGTTGATGCGATAGAAGTCGGCGTGGACCAGCGGGACTCGTCCCGGGTGCTCGTTGACCAGCGCAAACGTGGGGCTGGCCACGTGGCGCCCGTCGGGGACCGCCAGGCCGCGCGCGACGCCCTGAACGAACGTGGTCTTTCCGGCGCCGAGAGGTCCCACCAGGCCGACGACGTCGCCCGCTTGGAGGGCCCGCCCCAGCGCCTC
>DASRQT010000075.1:0-7048 GCA_035696485.1 Polyangia bacterium
GTCCGCCTGCTCGAAGATCGCGCACGCTGACGCTCGCTCTCGCTCTCGCTCTCGCTCGCGGAAGGGCTAGGCCCTCCGGCGTCGCCGAACGAAAAGCATCACGAGACCGACGATCAGGATGCCGGTCAATCCAGACTGGGAACCGTCGGTCGGGATGGCGCAGCCGCCGCCGCTGACGGCGCCGCTGCCAGGGCCGCTGCCTCCGGTACCTGACGTGGTCGAGCCGGCGCTGCCGCCGGCGCCGGTGCCTGTCGTGCCGCCGGTGCCGGAACCTCCCGGCGTTCCCGCGGCGCCACCGGATCCATCGCCGCCAGCCGCGCCGCCGCTGCCACCAGTGCCGGTGGTGCCTCCGGATGCGGACCCGCCGCTGTCAGCTGAAACAGCCCCGTCGCCGGCGCCACCGTCGGCAGCGCCTCCGTCAGACGTCATGGCCGGCGGAAGATTGGGAACCTTGCTGGGGTCGTAGGTGGCGCCCTTGGACACCTGCACCATGGTGATGCGGACGGTGGTGGGAAAAAACAGCTCGGCCGGCAGTGTGTGGGCGAACTTGCCCATTGAATCTTTGAGCACCAGGTCCATCTGCTTGATGCCCTGGGTCCAGTCGATCATGTCGTTCTGCCACCACGTCGTCATGCCGGTGTCGATGTCGAAGATCCCCTTCTCGGTGTACGCCGCCGTGTTCGCGCAGCCGTAACCGGACCCTATGCCACGGTTGGGGATGTAGCACAGCGTCCAGCGCGTGTTGGCGCTGCCGGCCGGCTTGTCGATGATCTCGGCCCGGACGTGGACGACGCCGTTGCGGTAGTCGATGGGCGACTTCCAGTCGCTGGGGCGCGCCGGGTTCAACATGGAGTTGCGGACGTAGAAATGCGACTTGCTGGGCGTCGCGTTGTCCGCGTCCATCTTCGTGTACTTGAACATCACGTCGAATAACAAGAACTGCTCGGCGTGGCTGGCGGCCGGGGCGGCGGTCAGCGCCAGTACACCCGCGACAAGCGAGGCGAAACAGGTCCCGAACAGGCGACTGACTCTGCTCTGCGTCATTTTTTCTCCTCGCGACCCGGGAAAAAGGCCCGTCCCTCTAGTGGGAGCAAACCGCGGCAATCGATCAGTGGCCAGCTTACCCGCGCCAGCGCGGTCCCCAGCGCAGTCCCCAGCGCGGTCCCCAGCGCAGTCCGATGACGGGATGGGGGAGTTGGAGGGTGTCCTTGGTATGATAAGCCGTGCGCCCCCTCCGGCACAGCTCGTCGAAACCGCAGCACATTTTGGCGTGCGCGGTGGCCGTGATTGCAGCGGCTCCGGCGAGATCGGGGGTCGCAGCGGGGACGCGGCCCGCCGAGTTGAGCCTCAGCTGGGCGATCCCCCCTGGCTGCCCGCCGGCAGCCGCTGTTGAGGCGGAGTTTGTCCGCCTGCTGGGCGGACCGACGCGAACCCCTTCCAGCAAACGCATCAAGGTGCAGGGGAGAGTCCGGCGCCTCGCTCAAGACCGATGGTCGGTCCAGCTCGAGACCGACATCGACGGCGCCAAGGGTCACCGCCAGCTGGAGGGTGACTCCTGCCCCTCGATAACCGCCGCCGCGGCGTTGATCCTGGCGTTGACCATCGATCCCGATGCCGCCAGCCGGGCACCGGCCAGTCGCGCGGAATCGCTCGTGCAGCAATCAGCGACCACGCCATCGCCCTCGCGTTCAGCGCCTGCGGCGGCGGCACGATCGCTGCCGCCGTCGCCACCGCAATCGCCGCCGCAGCCGCCGTCATCGTCACAGCCGTCGTCATCGCCGTCTCCATCCGCGACAGCGCCGGTGGTCGCCGAAGCTGGACGGCCGTCGCGAGAGCCGGCGCCGGAACCCCGCGAGGCCGAACCGCCGCCGGTGGAGGCACCGGCGCACGCCGCGACAGAGCCGGTTCCCGCGGCGGCGATCGCAGCCGTGGTGACGGCGCCGAAACCGTCGGCTCCCTGGCCGGTTCGACCGTTCCTGCGAACCTTCGTCGGTGGTGCGCTGGCGTTGTTGCCGCAACCGGCGGCGATCGCCGGTGTCGCGATCGGCGCGCGCCGTGGCCGGTTCGACCTGGAGATCTCCGGGCTGGCGTCGCAAGAGCGCCGCGCGCCGGCCCCCGATCGGCCCACCGCCGCCGGCGAGTTCCGTCTGCTCTCGGCCGGCGCGCGCGGGTGCGGTCGCATCGGCAACGGATGGATCATCCCGCGACTGTGCGCAGGCGTGGAAATTGAAAGGATCTCCGCGCGCGGAACCGGCGTCGAGATTCCCCGCTGGGGCACCGCGACCATGGCGGCAGCGGTCGGCACCGGCGTCCTGGCCATCCCGCTGGGAAAGCGATTCGAGCTGGCGCTGGAGCTGGCCGGTTCCGTGCGGTCGTATCGGCCGGCGTTCGAGCTCGACAAGCTGGGATGGGTATTTGTCGTCCCGACCGCAGCAGCCGCCGCGACCGTGGGCGTCACGGTGAACCTATGAAGTTTCCACTATTTCGCTCGCGCGCCACAGAAACGGGGGCATCTGGACACTCATCTCATGGTCAGGTACCCGTGCCGCAACTACAAATCAACAAAAGCCCGCTGCCGGAGCGACCCCCGGTGCCGACGCTTCCCGAAGTCTACGCACGCCACGCAGATTTCGTCTGGCGCAACCTGCGCCGCATGGGTGTGCAGCCGGCGTCGATGGACGACGCGGTTCAGGATGTGTTCCTGGTCGTGCACCGGCGCCTGGATGATTTCGCCGCCCGGTCCGAGCTGAAGACCTGGCTGTTCGGCATTGTCTTGCGCGTCGCCCGGACCTATCGCCGTTCGTTGCGGCGACGCCTGGCGCACCTGTTCGAGGCCCCGGCGCAAACCCTGGAGGCCGTGCCCGGCCCCGACACGGAGAGCCCGCTCGAGTTGGTGACACGCAAGGAGGCGTCCATACTCCTCCACAAGTTGCTGGGCGAGTTGGACACGGACAAGCGGGCGATGTTGGTATCGGTGGAGCTGGAGCAAATGAGCGTTCCTGAGGCGGCAGAGTCGTTGGGCATAAACCTGAATACGGCGTATTCGCGCCTGCGCGGAGCGCGCCAGATGTTCGAAAAGGCGGTGGAACGCCACCGTGGCCGGACCGCCGAACGAACCGGGGGCGGCCATGAGTGATCTCAGCCGCGACGCGCGCGCCGTCCTGGACGCTGGACGACACCTTGACGACCCGCGGCCATCCGACCGTGCGCGGGTGCGGCGAGCGTTGTTCGCCCGCGTGGCCGCGGGGGGCGCAGCGACACTGCTGTCGTCCAGCGCCGCTGCTGCGACGCTGGTGAAGGTGGTATTGCCGCTGGCGATGGTCGTGGCGGGCGGTGTCGGCGGCACCTTGTGGTGGCGCGCGCATCGGACGCCTGACGCGACCGCGGAGGTCCGCGTTGAACGCAGCGGCGCGACGATTGCCGCACCCCTCGCGATTGGGGCAGAAGCTCCCGCGCCCGGACCACAGGTTCAGCCTGCGGCGGCTTCGGCGCCTGCGCCCGCGAATGTTCCGACGCGCGTGCGTGCGCGAGAGCCGCCGTCGCGCAACCTGCGCGTCGAGACGTCGATGTTGGCCGAGGCCAACCGGGCGCTGCGCGACGGTCAACCGCGGCGCAGCCTGCGGCTGCTGGGCGAATACGACCGGCGCTTTCCGGCCGGCGTATTGCGCCAGGAGATGACCGCGACCCGGATCATCGCGCGCTGCCAGGTGGCCGCGGACGCCGGTGCCCAGGAAGCGGCGCGGGCGTTCCTGGCGCAGTTTCCCGCGTCACCGCTTGCATCCCGGGTGCAAAGCTCGTGCGCGAGAGCCGACCGCTGAGCGAACCGGCCGCCGTGCGGCGGCGGCGGTCTGGCCTGGTTACGGCCATCGCCCTCGGCCTGGCGGGGGCTGCCTGCCAGGGCGCCGACGTAATCTCGATCGGCGCCGCGGCGTCCACCGATTTCTATATTTCACCACTGGGGTCGGATCAGGATCCGGGGACGCGAACACGTCCGTGGCGGACCTTCCACGAGGCGGTGTCACGTATCGGCCCCGGATCGACGCTGACGCTACTGGATGGCGTGTACGACGCGGCGACCACCGGCCCCGTCGACCTGCGCTGCGGCGTCACCATCGCCAACGGAACCGCCACCAGTCCCATCGTCATGCGCGCCGACAATCAGCGGCGCGCGTTCCTCCGCGGCAACGGCAAGGTTCCGCCCTTCTTCATGGAGGGCTGCTCATACTGGACCATCGAGGGACTGCGCGCCGAATCGCAAGACCTGCCGGGCGCGCCCGACACGCCCGACGCCGGGTCGGTCTTTGTCCTGGGCCGCGACAACCACGACATCGCGCTGCGGTGGCTGGGGCTCGCCAACCCGAACCGAGCCGTGCACTCGCACGTGCTGCGCGTGGGGGACGGGTCGTCCAACATCACCGTCGAGGACTGCGAGCTTTACACCTTCCATCACAACGGCTTCGAGGTGTCGCGCGCGACCGGTGTGGTGTTGCGGCGCAACTACGTGAACGCGCGCGTGACGCCCGACATCACGATTCCGGGCGCCTACGTGTCGCCCTACCCCGACCGCGGCGACGTCGGCTTCCTGCTGGAAGAGACGCGCTTCGCGATCCTGGAGAACAACATCGTCGAAGGCGTGCACGACGGCTTCTCGATCGTGGGCCGTTACAAGGACCTGCCGGCGAACAATCCGGTGCCCGCCGCCAACCCGATCGAGGGCAACCGCCTGCTGGGCAACGTCGTCCTGGGACCGGCCGGCAGCGGCTTCCTGCTGGAGAGCCGCTGCCTCAACCAGAATCCCTGTCTCGATCGCACGCGCATCGTCGCGGGCACTGAGCTGACCGACAACATCGTGATCGGCGGTCACGCGGGCGTGGCCTCGACCGGCGCGGTGGACACCAGCATCAGTCAGCTCACGGCCGTCAACACCGACTTCGGCGTGAACCTGGAACGAACCGCCGAAAACCTCGGCGTGACCTGCAACTCGGCAACGGTCAATGCGCTGGCGGTCGGCTTCCGCCAGACCGGGTTTTCGTCGTCGGGCGAAAATGTCTGGAAATTTGATCATTGCGCGGCGATCGGCACCGGCGGTCAGGCCTATGTCCCCAACGATGCGCGCGTCACCAGTCCGGTGGCGGTCGATCCAGGCCTCGGGACATGTCTCGTCTACCTGCCTCGCGGCAGCCCGCTTGCGCAGGCGGGCGCCGAGTCTCGCCCCATCGGCGGGCAGGTCGTTAACCGCTACGAGAAGGGTGTCCTGACCACCACCCCGCTGTGGAACCGCGCCACCGGCGCTTTTCCGTGCGGCGATGTCATCGCCGATCTCAACGGCGATCCGAGACTGAGCTGCACCGGGGTTTCGCAGCGCCTGCACATCGGGCCAGCCGACTCCTGCCCGCTGCCATGACTGGCGCGGGGCCCGGCGCCGTCGCCCGCAGCTATTGAACGACCACGCCGCAGTCGGCGAAGTCGAAGTTGAAGTCGATGCGGAAGTTCGATCCCACGCTGTGGCGTTCGGCGTGAAACAGATCCAGCGGGTAGACGTTGCCCCGCGTGATGCCCAGGGTGGCGGCCGATTGATCCAGATCGATGGTCGCGGTCTCGACCAGGTGCAGGCCGCCCAGATCAATCGCCAGCTTTCCGTTCACGAAGACCCAGACGTCGTCGTCGCCGGTGAAGGTAAACTGCTCGCCTCCGCTGTATTTGAAGGTGGTGTGGATCTCGGTCGTGAAGGCGAAGTTACGCTCGACGCCCAGTTCGTCTTTCCCCGAGTTGCCCCAGCCGGCGCCATCCACAGGAAAGAAGTGTTTGCTCTCGAAGGTCGAGACACCACCTGTCACCGGGCGCATCTGCAGGTAGACAAAGTAGGGCTTGTTCACGCCGTCCGTCGATCGATACCACTGGTCGAAGTTGGCCTTGGTCGTGGTCATGGCGCCGAACGGACAGGCCGCGCCTTTGCCCACCCCGCGCTCGCACTGCGACGCGTACACCGGCTTGCGATCGGCCCCCAACATCGCCGACACCATGTTCTTGGTCGGCCCCCTGCCCTCGAACACCTCGAAGTCGGGGTGGCCACCCGCCTCCATCGTGCCGCCGACCGCGGCCTGCGCCCCCTTGAAGTCGCGAACCACCCCGAGAACGGCATTGCACACCTGTTGACCATTCATGCTGGTCCCGTCACCGACGATGGCATCGCCCAGCTTGTAACCGCCGATGTCGGCCATGGTGAATCCGGTCGCGGGGGCCGGCGCGCCATCAACCGCGCCGCCGCCGCTGCCCCCGCTGCCGGCACCGGCCACGCCGCCCGGTCCACCATCGTTGCTGTTACCGGCCGCGCCGCCCGTGCCTCGCCCGCCGACTCCGCCGTCGCCAGATGGCTGCGCCTCCTTCACCCCCGCGCAACCCAGGAAGAGGGCGAGCGCGAAACCCAGTCCCTGCGCGCGCATCGATGCCTGCTTGACCTGCACGGTTGCTCTCCCTCATTTTGGTGGCCGGACCGGAGCGGATCCGTGTCGAAAGGCGCGTCACGATCAGCGAGCGGACGCATCTTCCAGCGGCTGCGCCGCCCCGACCGGCCCGGCGCCCGCAGTTCCGTGGAAGTAGGCGACCTCGTCGATCCAGAAGTCCACGTTGGGACCGGCGATGCTGACCCAGCTCAACCCCATGATGATGCCCCTGTAGCTGGCGACCCCGCCGAAGCCCGCCTGCCGGAGGTCGGCGAACGGGACCGCGTACTGTCTCCATTCCGGGCCGATCGTCACCTGAGCGGAGGGATGGTCATAACACTTGGCCAGGCAGTCACCGTTGTCGGCGACGGCGTGTGTCTCCGGCAGCACCGCCTGGAACGCGATCAGGTTGCCGGCGCCGGCGTTGCCCCTGGCCCAGAAGGAAACGCCGTCAAACACCGAGACGTCGTAACACCCAAGGCCGTAGCCCATTCCGGCCCCGAACGACTTGAATCCGGTTCCGCTCAGATGGGCGGCGGTCCTGGTCCCGACCGCGCCCGGGCCTTTGACCTCGATCATGTTGAAGACCGCGTCGGGCGTCGCGT
>DASRQT010000076.1:0-7563 GCA_035696485.1 Polyangia bacterium
ACGCACGTTAACCCAACCGTCAAACATGATTCCCATACGCGGATTGAGCATGGCACCGATATCGAATTGCAGCGCGAGCGCGCCGCCGCAATAGTCACCGCACGCGTCGGCCGTCAGGGCCCCAAACCCGAGGCCAAACCCGATCAGAAGCCCTTCGCGATACATCCCGTGTGGGGGAGGCGGCGGCGGTGGATAGTAGGCTGGAGCCTGCTGGTAAGCCGGGGGCGGCGGCTGCTGCTGATAGATCGGAGGCGGCTGCTGCTGATACCCCGGCGGCGGGTTGTACCCCGGAGGCGGTTGGTTTTGCGCGTGCGCAACGGAGGCGAATCCCAGCAGCGCCACCGCCAGGCTGGCGGTGAATCGGAGAAGGTCTTTTGGTCTCATCGATTGTCTCCTTGGATTGTCTCCTTCGACGCGTCGAAGCTGAGCCTCATTTAAGGTCGCCTTCGCTTTTTCGCAACCTTAAACCGCCCGGCGCGGTGCCTCCGTGATCCCTCGCACCGTCGACGCGTGTTAAATAATGGTGGGCATGACCTTTCATCAGGTCGACATCAGGCTCAAGGGCAGGGCGCGTGGTTTCCACCTGGTCACCAACGAGGTGGTGGCGGCGCTGACGGCGCTCAAGCAGATCCGCGTCGGGTGTCTGCACCTTTTCATCCAGCACACGTCGGCTTCGCTGACCGTGAACGAAAATGCCGATCCCGACGTTCGCGCCGACATGGAGCGCTGGTTCAATCGCGCGGTGCCCGACGGTGCGCGTGAGTTCGTTCACACGGCTGAGGGCGACGACGACATGCCCGCTCACGTCAAGGCGTCGCTGCTGGGATCGTCGGTGACGATTCCGGTCCGCGACGGCCGTCTGGCGCTGGGGACGTGGCAGGGGATCTACCTCGGCGAACATCGCCACGACGGCGGCAGCCGCACGCTGGTGGCCACGCTCTGGGGCGAGTAGGCCCCCGCCAGCGACCCGATCTAGACGACGCGGTTGAGCACGGTGCCGTTCAAGAACGCTTGCAGGTTCCTGGTGACCGCCGCCTCCAGACGCCGCCGGGCTTCGACCGTCCCCCACCCAATGTGCGGCGTGATGATCACCCTCTGGGCCCACGGCGCGCGCGGGTCGGTCAACGGATGATCGGCCGGTGGCGGTTCTGTCGACAGGACGTCGAGACCCGCGCCCGCCAATGTCCCCTGCGCCAGCGCGGAGACCAGATTGGCTTCGTTGATGAGCGGGCCGCGGCCGGTGTTGATCAGGATCGCCGTCGGTTTCATGGCGCCGAGAAACCTGGCGTCGACCAGGTTTCGCGTCTCGGCCGTCAGGGGGCAATGCAGCGAGACGACATCGGCCTGCGCGAGGGCGTCGAACAGGGGCGTGCGCGCGTGCGAGGTCGGCGATCCCGGGACCGCCGCGTGCAGCACCTGCATGCCGAAGGCGGCGCCGATGCGCGCGACCGCGCCGCCGATGCTGCCGCTGCCGACGATGGCCAGGGTCTTGCCGGCGAGCTCGGGCAGCGGCTGCCGGAAGAAACAGAAATCGGGGCTGCGTGCCCAGGCTCCGGCCTTGACGTCGGCGTTGTGGCCGGCGACGTCGTGGCTGAAGTGCAAGATCAGCGCGAACACCAGCTGCGCGACCGCGTCGGCTGCGTAACCGGGGACATTGGTGACCGCCACGCCGCGCGCCCGGGCGGCGTCGAGGTCGACCATGTTGGTGCCGGTCGCGATCACGCCGACGTAACTCAGGTCGGGCAGGGCGGCGAGGCTCGCCGCGCGCACGCCGACCTTGTTGGTCAGGATGGCGGTGGCGCCGGCGCAGCGAGCGGTGACCTCGTCCTCGTTCATACGCGGGAAGACCACCAGCTCGCCCAGCGCGCGTAGCCCGTCCCACCACCCGGACTCGCCCTGGTCTGCGGCGAAGCTGTCGAGGATCACGGTGCGCATGGCGGCGGCTGGCGTGGTCACTCGGACTGTTTCAGCGCTTCGGCCTGAAAGTGCGCCCGCAGACTTTCGATGATGTCGCCCAGCTCGCCGTCCAGGATGCCGGGGAGGTTGTGTTTGGTCAGCCCGATGCGATGGTCGGTGACGCGGTCCTGCGGAAAGTTGTAGGTCCTGATCTTCTCTGAACGATCGCCGGAGCCGATCTGGCTGCGTCGCGCATCACGCTCCGCCGTTTTGCGCTTCTCTTCCTCGATATCGTACAGCTTGGCGCGCAGCAGCTTCATCGCCATGGCCTTGTTCTTGTGCTGCGATTTTTCCTGCTGGCAGTGCACCATCAGGCCGCTGGGGATGTGGTGGATGCGTACGGCGGAGTCGGTGGTGTTCACCGACTGGCCACCCGGGCCGCCCGAGCGCATGACGTCGATCTTTAGATCTTTGGGATCGATCTCGATCTCGACGTCCTCGACCTCGGGCATGACCGCGACGGTCGCGGTCGAGGTGTGAATTCGCCCCTGCGCCTCGGTGGCCGGTACGCGCTGCACGCGGTGCACGCCCGACTCGTACTTCAGCTGCGAATAGGCGCCGCGTCCCTGGATCCCGGCCACCACCTCCTTGATGCCGCCGGCCGAGGCGCTGGAGGTGGAGAGGATCTCCACGGCCCAGCGTCGGCGCTCGGCGAAACGTGAGTACATGCGAAACAGATCGGCGGCGAACAGCGCCGCCTCCTCGCCGCCGGTGCCGGCGCGGATCTCCAGCAGGATGTTCTTCTCGTCGTTGGGATCCTTCGGCATCAGCAGCAGGGTCATGCGCTGCTCGAGGCGCTCCTGTTCGGCCACCAGCTCGCCCTCTTCCTGGTGGGCCAGGTCGCGCATCTCGGGATCCTTCTGCAGGTCGCGCGCCTCGGCGACGCGCTTGGCGATCTCGCGGTGGTTGCGCAGGGCCTCGATCAGCTCGCGTAGATCGGAGTGCTCCTTGGCCAGCTTGGACATCCCCTGGCGGTTGGCCAGGATGGCGGGATCGGCCAGCTTCGCCGACAGCTCCTCAAAGCGCATCTCGACGTTGGCAAGCTTCTTGAGAAGCAGTTCGTCGAGCATGGACGCCTCTTAACGTCGACCGTCGGGCACGTGCGCCGCCGGGGCGGCCGAGTTACTCCGTGGGGGTTGTGGTCGGACGGCCGTACTTCTTCTGGAAGCGTTCGATGCGGCCGGCCGCGTCCACGAACTTCTGCTTGCCCGTGTAGAACGGATGGCAGTTCGAGCAAATCTCGACCATGAACGTGCCGCGCGTTGAGAACGTCTCGTGCTTGTGCCCGCAGGCGCAGGTGATGACGGCGGGCTTGTACTGCGGATGAATTCCCTTTTTCGACATGATGGCCCTCAGGAAGCCGCTTCTTATAATGGGCGAACGGCGCCGGCGCAAGGGGAAGGTCGAAACAAGGCTGTTTCGGCGCACTTATCTGCGGGCGGGGACCCCGTGCAGCCGACCCTGTGACGGCGGTTTCAGGTTATAGTCCGCGGCCGAAGATGCCCGAACGCAGCGCCCCGTCATCGTCAAGTCTCAACGCGGTCTGGAACCGCCGCCTCCCGCTTTACGCCTACCTGGAGCCGCTTTTTGCTGGCCGCCGCGTCCTGGAGATCGGTTGCGGCCCCGGCGGCGGCGCCGAATACCTGGTCACGCACGGGGCCGATCGGGTGGTCGCCATCGACACCGACCCCGCCATGGTCGAACGCGCGCGGGCCCGGTACCGGCGTCCCTTGCTGGAGTTCCGGACCGTCTCGCACCTCGGCGACGTGGGCGTCGCCGGCGAGACCTTCGACGTCATCATCGTGCCGGCCGCCGACGCGCTTTTGCGCCGTGGCGAGCTGCTGGCGGCCTGGAAACGCGCGCTGGTCGACGGGGGACGGCTGCTGCTGTCGGTGACCAGCGCCGACCATCGGCCGGCTGGAGGTTTCCCGCAGGGGGAGGGCATCGGGTACTACGAGCTGTCGGACGCGCTGGCCGGTCATTTTCCGCGGGTGCAGCTGTTCGGGCAGACGCCGTTTCTCGGCTTCGGCATCATCGAGTTCGACAGCACGGTGCAGGGGCTGCGCGTCGATTCGCGCCTGATCGAGGGCGGCGCCGAACCGACGACGCATTACCTGGCGGTGGCCGGCACCGAGCAGGCGCTGGAGCTGGGTTACGCGCTGGTGCAGATCCCGTTCGGGCCGGTGGAGACTGCGCTGGCGGCGGTGCCGGCGCTGGCGGCGGTCGAGCCCGCCGGCGTGGGTGCCGGCGACCCGACGCAGAACGAGCGCCGCCTGGAGGAGGCGGAGCGGCGCGCGCGCATACGGCTCGAGGAGGCGGAGGGGCGTATCTCGGAGCTGCGGCGGCGCGCCGACGATTCGACGGTGCAGGCCGAATCGGCCATGCGGATCGCGCGGGCGCAGGGCGAGGAGATCGAGGAGCTGCGCGGGCGCCTTCGTCGCGCGTCGGAGGATCGGTCCGCCCTCGACGTCGAGATCGCGAAGCTGCGGCGGGCGCTGGCCGAAGCCGACGAGTCGGTCATGAGTCTCACGCGCCGCACCGCCGAGGAGATGGCGTTCGTCGCGCAGACGCTGGCCACGGGGTTCCGCAACCCGGCGGTGGCGGACGGGACCCGCGCGTCGGCCGCGGCGCAGAACGGTGACCGCCTGTCCGAGTACGCGACGCTGCGTGATGAGGTCGATCGCCTGCGCGCGATGCTGGATGAGACCGAGGCCCGCGCCGCCGCCGCCGAGCGTCGACTGGAAGAGGTCGCGGCCAGCGGGCGGGAACAGAAAGAGGAGAGCGACGATCTACGCGCGCGCCTGCGCCGGGCGGAGGAGTCCACCACCCGCGAACGACGGGAGATCGCGGCCCTGCAGGAACAGTTGCGGGCCGCCGGCGCCGAGACCGAGAAGCTCGCCGACCGCGAGGAGACGCTGCTGGAGCGCGACGAGCGCATCGCGCTGCTCGAAGGGGAGAAGCAGGATCTCAGCTGGCGGATGGCCGAGCTGGAAGAGAAGCTGCGAACCGCCATCGGACGCGTGGTGGGCGGCGACCGCGCGGGCAACGGATCGGCGGGTAACGGATCGGAAGATCTGGCGGCGCTGCGCACGGCGCGCGATCGGGCGCAGGACGAATTTCGCAAGGCCGCGGCCGCGCACGTCGAGGAGGCCACCCGCCTCAAGCTGTCGGTGGCGGAGCAGTCGGCCCTGGTGTCGGAGCTGGAAGACGCGTTGAAGGTGGTCGAGGCGCGCGCCGACGCGGCCACGCGCGAGGCGAAGGCGTTGCGCGACGGCGCCAAGGAGCTTGAGGAAGCAGACCGGTCACGGCGGTCGCGGCTGGCCGAACTGGAGGGGAAGCTCTTGCGCCTGCAGCACGAGAAGGGCGCCCCCGCCCGCAGCCCGGCCGACGAGCAGGCCGCGCAGAAGCTGCAGGACGCTGCCCGCGAGCGCGACGGCCTGCGCGTCGCGCTGGAACAGGCGAGCCGGGCGCTGAACGACGGTGACGCCGCCCATCGCGCCCGCCTCGAGGCGCTGGATCGCGAGCTCGGCATGGTTCGGGCCGAGCTGGCGGCGGCGCAGGCGCACGCTGCCGCGCACCCGGCCGGGTCCAACGGCAAGGACGCGGTCGACACCATGATCCCCGTCGTCGCCAGCGAGCTGGTCGCCATCGAGGTCGAGCTGCGCGACGAGCTGCGGACGCTGGTGCGTCTCGAAGGCGCGCTGCAGGACGAGATCGACGAGCTGGGACGCCAGGTCGTGGCGGGCACGCCGGCGGCGGTCTCGCCGGCCGCGGCGGCCGAGATGCCGCGCAGCGCGTACGTCGACGACAACGGCGAGGTCATTCTGCTGCACACGACGCTGGCGAACTTCCGTCGCCGGGCCGCGCGCCTGCGCGACGAGACCGAGGGATTGCGGCGTCGGCTGGATTCGCTGTCCCCCTCGGAGGTGTCGGGGTTCCTCGAGGAGCTGGGCGAAGACCTGGCGGAGTTCGAGAAGTAACATGACGGACGCCCCCAAACCGGTGCGCGTCTCGCTGGTGGGGATGGGGGCGATTGGGCGCGAGGTCTGGAAGGCGCTGGTCGGCCGGTCTCATGTCACGGTGGTCTCCGTCGTCGATCCGGCCCTGATTGGCCGCGACGCGGGCGAGGTCGCGGGTGTCGCCGGCAGCGGCGTCCGGATCGTCGGCACTGTCCAGGAGGGGTTTGCGCCCGACGTCGACGTCGCGCTGCTGCTGACCACGTCCGGGACCGCCGAGATGGTGCCCACGCTGGACGCGGCGGCGTCGGCCGGGGTCGACGTCGTGTCGAGCTGCGAAGATCTCGCGTACGCGCCGCTGGCCACGCCGGAGCTGGCCCGCGCCATCGACGCGCGCGCCCGGCAAGCCGGCGTCACAGTGCTGGGAACGGGGGTGAACCCGGGCTTCGTGATGGATCGTCTGCCGCTGCAGCTCGCGGCGGCCTGTGTGCGCGTCAACGCCGTCCGCGTTGAACGGGTGGTCGACGCCGCCAAACGTCGCGGTCCGCTGCGCGCCAAGGTGGGCGCCGATCTGACGCCGGAAGAATTCAGTGCCGGCGTGGCGGCGCGGCGCCTTGGCCACCGTGGGCTACCAGAGTCGTGCGCGCTGATCGGCGTCGGCCTGCGAAGACCGCTCGACGACATTCGCAGCGTCATCGAGCCGGTCGTCACCAGCGCCGCCAACCCACGCGCCGGGATCGCGCCGGGGCGGGTCGCCGGTCTGCGCCAGTCGGCGATCGGTATTTATCAGGGCCGCGAGATTATCCGCCTGGACCTGGAAATGTCGGTCTCCGCGCCGGATCCCCACGACCGCATCTGGATCGACGGCGATCCGCCGCTGGACGTCCTCATCAACGGGGGAACCCACGGCGACCGCGGCACCGTCGGCACGGTCATCAACGCGATTCCTGCCGTGGTGGCCGCCTCCCCGGGACTCAAGACCGTCCTCGACCTCCCCTTGTACGGCGCCGACTAGAAGGTGATCTTTCCCAGGACGCGGGGGCCGAGGGCGCCGGTGACGCGGGGGAGGTTGCCGGGGTGGCTGAAGAGGGTTTCGTTGGCGAGGACGGCGAAGGCCACGGCTTCCTTGGCCTTGGGATCGATGCCGAGGGCGGACGTGTCCGAGACCATCGTCGGCGCCAGGGTCTCGGACAGGTGGCGCATCAGCGTGGGGTTCAGGGCGCCGCCGCCGCAGATGTAGACCTCGTCGGGGACCGCGGGGAGCAGCTCGCGGTAGCTGCGCGCGATGGCCTCGGCCGAAAAGCGCGTGAGCGTCGCCAGCAGATCGTCCTTGCGCTCCTCGAAGCGCGCCAGCAGCGGATAGACGAAGTCCTTGCCGAAGAGCTCGCGGCCGGTCGACTTGGGGGGCGGTTTTGTCAAGTAGGGGTGGGCGTGCAGCTCGGACAGCAGGGCGCCGTCGACCACGCCGCGCGCTGCGCGCCGCCCGTCGACGTCGTAGCTGTCGCTGCCGCCTGAGGCCGCCCGGGCGACGGCGTCCAGCGCCATGTTGCCGGGGCCGTTGTCGAACGCGATGACGTCCAGCAGATTTTCGCCGACCACGGTGACGTTGGCGATACCGCCGATGTTTTGCAGCGCGCGCACGCGGCCGGGC
>DASRQT010000077.1:0-6332 GCA_035696485.1 Polyangia bacterium
CGCGTGCGTCGAGGGTGCCACCTGCGCCCGCCATCCCGTGTTCGCGGAGCTGCTGCCCGCCACCGCTTGGCCGCACCACGCGGCCATGATGGTCGACGACGGCATGAAGATCATCCACCGCATCAGCGCCCGCCGCTGGGAGCTTTACGACCTCAAGGCCGACCCCGGCGAAAAGAAAAACCTGGTTGACAACCCGGCCGCGCGCCAAACATTCGAGAGTATGCGGACCAAACTTTTGGCCTCCGAAGAGCGAAGGCGATGAGCCAGGGCAAAGATGAGCAAAGGTCCCCGAAACCGACCGTCGACGTGATCATCGAGGTCGATGGCGGCATCGTGCTGATCCGACGCAAAAACCCTCCCCTCGGCTGGGCATTGCCCGGGGGGTTTGTCGACGCCGGCGAATGGGTGGCCGAGGCCGCCTGCCGGGAGGCGCGTGAGGAGACCGGCCTCGACGTCGAGCTGACGGATCTTCTGGCGGTCTATTCCAACCCGAGGCGCGACCCCCGCGGCATCTCCACCATCAGCACCGTCTTCCTCGGGCGCGCCCAGGGACAGCCGAAAGGGGGCGATGACGCCGCGGAGGCGCGTGTCTTCCCGCTCGACGCTCTGCCGCCCGACATCGCCTTCGACCACCCGTTGATGATCGAAGACTACGGGCGCTACCGCGCGGGCAAGGGACGGCCACCGCTTGACCGCTGACGGCGCGGACCCGGCGACGATCGGCGAGGCTGACCGGCGCGCGCTGCTGGCGCTGTCCCGGCGCGCGATTGCCGGCGTCGCGACCGGGCATCACGACGAGCCCGGCGCCAGCCCGCCCGGTCTGGATCGATCGGCGGCGGTCTTCGTCACCGTCCGCGTGGTCGGCGAGCTGCGCGGTTGCATTGGTAGCTTCGAGCCGCGGCCTTCCTTGTGGGCGGCGGTCTTCGAGCTGGCCACGGCGGCCGCCACCCGCGATCCCCGCTTCCTGCCCGTCGCAGCCGGCGATCTCGAGCAGCTCTCGATCGAGATCTCCGTGCTGGCGCCGCCACGGGTGATCCATTCACCGGCCGAGCTGATCCTGGGCAAGCACGGCGTCGAGATCCGCAACGGCACCCGCCGCGGTGTCTTGCTGCCCCAGGTCGCGACCGAACACGGTCTCGACACCGAGGCCCTGCTGGGCGAGACCTGTCGGAAAGCCGGGTTATCCCGTTTCGCCTGGCGTGATGCCGAGACTGAAATTCGCGTGTTCGAGGCCGAGATTTTCCACGCCGACCCGTAACCCGTCCGCGGCCGCGAACTACCGATCAATAGATCGGGGCGGCGTCGACTTCTCCTCGGCGGCGATGCGGCCCTCTGGCGCGTCCAGGCTGGCGGCGATGGCGGCGCGACGATCGGGTGGTGCCCGTTCGATCACGTACTGCCGGATCCCCCGCCAGTCGCCGGCCCCCGGGTCGTGGCGCGTGCAGGCGATCGCCGCCCGCCACATCGGGTCGTCGGGATCGTCCCGCCAGCGCGCGGCCCGCACGCGCTGAACGCACGCATCCCGCAACCGCCCCACCCTCTCCCAGACCACGGCGGTCTTGACCATCCCGTGGTAGCGATCGGGCGAATAGAAAACCAGATCCAGGAGCTTGCGTTCGGCGCCGCCGAATCGGCGCGCCAGACCGTCGACCAGGGCTGCCACCTCCTGAACCTCCGGGGACGTCGGATCTTCGGCCAGCATCAGGTCGGCCCACAGCCGCGCGCGCGCATCAGGCTGCAACAATTCTGCGTGGGTCGCGAGCAACGGCAGCAGCCGCGCCGACAGCGACGCCCCCGCCAGCAGCCACTGCTCGAGGTCGGGCGGCAGAGGCGCCGCTTCAGACGGATCGACGCTGGCCTGGGCAATGCGACCGTTCTCCCCGCGCGTCGCGCTGTCCTCGCGCGCCGCCTCCGTGGTTTCGTCGAGACGGGCGATCGCCGCCTCGATGCTGGCGCGCAGCTGACCCTTGCGTTCTTGCCGGGCGGCCGCCAGCGATCGCCTCAAGGTCGGCAGATGATCACCGCCGCCGGTCACATACGCCTGCGCGAACGGCGGCACCGCCCGCAAGGGCAACACCGCGATGGCCTGCGCGAGATCGGGAACCGCCAGCACCTCAGGCGCGACATCGTTGCGGGTAGCCATCATCCGAAATTCGACATCCAGCGCACCCAGGGCCTCTGCCTCGCGGTAGGCGCCCGCCGCGCGCGTCGCCTCGCCGATGGCCAGCCAGGCGTCGCCGGCGTCGCGTTCGGCCTGGGCACGGACGGTCCGCAGCGCCTTGCCGCGCGCCGGGAGCAGCAAGGTCGCGCGCCGTAGGTCCTCGCACCTGGGAACCGCGCGGCCGAGGCCGCGGAACTCCTCCGCCCGCTGCACCAGGAGGTCGAAGAGACGGTCACTTTCGGCAGCGGTCAAGCGTTCGGCAGACTCCAGCGCGCCCAGCTCACGCAATTCGATGACGGTGCGGCCGGCGGCACGCGCCGCCGCCAGCTCGGCACGGCGCTGCGCGGTCGTGAAATGCGCGACGCCGCGCGGGATCGAGGGCTTGCCGTCCAGCGGCGAACCCATCTGCCAGGGCGGTCCCGCGCACCCGGCCGCGCTCACGACGGCCGCCACAAGCAGCATCGCCGGGCGCATCAGCCGCCCGGACTTCATGCCGCTCTCCGTGCCGCGAACGACGTCGCGAACACCGCGCCGCCAACGAACGATCCCGCCCAGAACGACAGGAACATGACGCCGACCGGATCGCGGGTCAGGGCCGGGACCAGGACCGCGATGGCGGCAGGCGCCAGCGCCACGGGCCACCACAAGAGGCCCCTGCCGCCACCGGCCAGCACCAGCACGATCGCCAGCACGATCGCACCCACGGCCACCCCGACACGCAGCCCGGGCATCCAGTGGTCGGACAGCGCCCGATCGTTGGCCGCCCCCCCGATGGCCATCGCGTCCAGACGAAAGGCGCCCGGATTGTCGCGCGCCACCGGGACGCCGACTATGGGACCCATCGCCTCGCGCGTCGCGCTGCGTACCTCGTCAGCCAGCATCCCCTCCGTGGGGAGATCGGCGCCAAACAGCATCTCCTTGAAGTTCATCGCGGCGGCGTGGTGGGTCCGCACCCACACCAGACGCGCCGCCAGCTGCTGGGCCGCCGTCTCCAGCGCAGCCGGTTCCAGCGCCGAACCGTAGACGCTGGCCAGCACCGCACGAACCTCCTCCACGGAGGCGTCAGGGCTCTGGGCAGCCAGCGCGGTCGTCAGCTTGTCCCGGTCGGCCACGGACAGCGGGTGGCCCTGGGTGGCCACCAGCGCCCGCACCTCCGGAACGAACTCGCCGCGCAGTCGTGTCGGATCGGCGGTAGCAAATACCGCTGCCTGTCGCGCGACCCGTTCCACCGACATCATCTCAGGCTCGCCCAGGTTGCGCCCGGAGCGGGCGCAGATGCGGAGTATACGCTCGCGGGCATCACCTGCGAGGATACCCTTGGCCAGCGATCGGGTGACAGGCGAAAGGGTCCCCCGATCGAGGTCGATCTGCACCAGGGCCGTGCGCAGCTCGGTGCCCAGGTAGGCCGTCAGCCGGTCGAGCAGGTCAAGGCGGTCCACCTCGGTCTCCTGATCCAGGCGGATGGCCACCAGCGCCTCGTCGTGATTGCCCCCCAGCGCAAGCCGCACCGCGGCATCCTGCCGCGCCCTTACGAAAAGCCGCCGCACCTCGTCGGCGGAATCAGGGATGCGGCTCGGCTCGTCGCCGGTGCGCTGAACACCAAAGAAAAAGTCGGCCACCGACCAGGCGTTCGCCACCCCCGGCTCGGCGCGCAGGAAGTCGGTCAGGCGCCGCAGCTCGCGCAGCACCACGGGCTGGTCGAAATCCCCGCGCACGCTGACGAACAGCAGCGGCGAGGCGCGCCATTGCTGCGTCCCCACCCGCAGGCGCCCCATCGCCAACCCGGCCGCCACCACGACCAGGACGGCCACGATGGCCACCGCCCGCGGGGGGCGCGGCGCCGTCCCATCGGCCCCGCCGTGCTTGACGCCGGAGAGCAGCAGGGCAGTGATTGTGGCCACCGACGCCGCAGCCGCCGCCCGCAGACCGTCCGCGCGCACCCCGCCAACGGCGGCCAACCCGAACACGGCCCCCGCCGCGCATGCCGCCGCCAGGACAACCAGGCCCGCGCGCCGGCGAGAGATGGCCCCGGCCTCCTGCCAGGCGCCCCGGCTCGCCAGCGCCAAGAGCGCGATCCAGGCAGTAGCGCAGGCGGCGGCCAGCCAGCGCGCCACCGCATCCCGTGGGTCCGGCCACAGCGGCGCTTGCCCGAAGGACACGCCCGGGTAGCTGAGCTTGAGCCCCGCCCCGGTGACCGCCCTGTCGATCCCGGGCCGAACGCCGTCGATGTCGTCGGTATAGATCAGCACCCGTGCCACGCGCCCGTCGGGCGACAGGAACCAGCCCAGGGCGTCGGCGCGGCGTACCACGCGCTGTCGCACAGCCTCGCTATCGGTTTCAGGTGAGACGCCGCCGCCGTCGGCGCCGCGCGCGTGGACGGGGACCGCCGACACATTGCCAGCCGCGTCCACCGCCACGTCCAGCAGCGTGGCAGGCCCGATCACCTTGCGAATGGCGGGCACCGCACGCAGCCGCTGCTCCAGCGCCGTCAGCGCGCGGCGGTTGTCGGCCGAATACGCGTTGTCAAGCGGCAGCGTAACCTCCCACGCAGCCAGCAGGTCGAATCGGTTGCCGACCTCGCGGCCGCGGATCACCGCGGGATGATCGGCCGGCGTCCAGGCGAAGGCGTCAGCCGCGTGCGCCGCCACCGGTGGCAGCAACAACAACCCGCCGAGGCCAAGCGCGATGCCCCATCTGCTCACGCGACGAAGGTAGCACGCGCCCTAACGGATGAAGGTCGCCGCGTGCGACACGGCCACGCTCCGTTCCACCTCAGAATCGCTGAGGATTTTCGCGTCGAGCAGCAGCTGGTATTCGTGCCGCAGGTGGGTGTTCAGCAAATACGGTCCGTCGGTGTTTATGGTGTAGCGGACGCCCGCGTCCTCGAACGTGCGCAGCGCCGCGCCCAGCTCAGGCAGACCGGCCACGGCGTGCGTGCGCAGGTTGGAGCTGGGGCAGATTTCGAGCACGGTCCTGGATTCAGCCAGACGCCGGACCGCCTCGTCGCTGCTGGCGGCTGTGATGCCGTGGCCGATTCGATCGGGCTTGAGCTTGTCCAGCACCGCCAGGACTCCCGCCACCGCCGTGTAGGGCGTCTCTCCCGTGTGCACCGTCGTCCCGAGGCCGGCGGCGCGCGCGCGCGCGAACAGCTCGCGGTAACCTTCGACCTCCGCCCCCAGCTCCAGCGTGTGGACCTCGGGACCGGCCAGGTCGATGCCGACCACGCCGCGCGATTTGTATTTGACCGCCTTCCTGACCAGGATCTCGTTCAGCTCCAACGAAAATTCACGGGCCAGGCAGAAGATCAGCCCCGCGCGCACGCCGTATTCCAGGCAGGCCCGATCCATCCCGCGCAGGGCCGCGTGGATGATGTGGTCGAGATCGCGCTCGCCGCCCAGATTTCGCTTCATGGGATTGAAGCGCAGCTCGATCAGCGATACGCCGCTGGATCGGAACTCCTTTCCGATGATCTCGTAGACCGACCGTTCGATGGCGGCGGGCGACGACTGAATTTTTTCCGTCCACTGGTGCAAGATCGCCAGGTAATCGCCCAGCGACGCCACCCGATCCGCCCGCGCCGTCACCAGATCGCGAAACTCCCAGTAGGTCTGCACCGGCAGCTTGAGGCCCTGGTCGTGCGCGATCGACCACAAGATGTGGGGCGCCACCGCGCCGCCGACGTGAATGTGAAGGTCAGCCAGCTCCAGCGACGCGTCTAACACTGTCCCAATAGTGTACTAGTTCGCAGGAGGTTCGGAACCCTCTTAGGGTTCCGAAGTAGATAGACGGCGCCTACTTGCCGTTGGACTTGCCGTTGCGGTTCAGCAGGGAGCGCAGCTCCTGGCCGGGGGAGAACGTGATGGTTGACATGGAGGGGATGGTGATGGGCGCGCCGGTCTGCGGGTTCTTCACCATCCGTTCGCCACGCCGCCGCTTGGAAAACGTGCCAAAACCGGGGTAGGTCAGCCGTGCGGAGGTCGTCCTGGTCAGACGCGTCCGGATGAAATAGTCGCCCATCTCGGTGAAGACGGCGTCCACGATCTGCGCCACGGTCTTCTTGGTCAGGTCACGCGGCAGGTGCTTCTTGAAGTAGACCCGCTCGATCAGCTCTGCCTTCGTCATGTCCCTCCCCCTGGGCTACTTCAAAGCAAGGGCGAAAGACTACGGACTG
>DASRQT010000078.1:0-19864 GCA_035696485.1 Polyangia bacterium
CGACGGGGACGACGCGGATGCCCGGGACGCCGCGGACTCCGTCGGTGACCGTTGCATCATCACCACCGCCAGACTCCCGGCCGCCAGGATGAGGGCGACGGCCACCAGAAGCGCGCCGCGGTGGCGGGGCACGGCGCGAACGTCCTCCGTGTCGAAGACGGCGGCGCCAAACGTCCCGTCTGATGGTTCCGGCCGCGGAGCTGGGGATGATGCCGCCGGGCGAGACGGCGCGCGCGCCGCTGCGCGTGCCGGTTTGGCAGAGCGTGCCTCGGGATGGCGGGTCTTGGTTTCGGGCAGGCCGGCGGCATCTCCCAGGCGCGGCGCCTCGATCGGCATCGTTGTCGGTAGCTCTGACGAAGGGAGAAACAGCGTTCGAACCAGGTCGCCCACGGCAGCCCCGTCTCCGCTGTACGCCGACAGCGACAGCACCGCTGACAACGCATCAGCCGTGGTCGGATAGCGATCCTCGCGGCGGGCAGACAGCATCCGGCGCACGACGGCGTCGATCGCGGGGTCGACACCGCGATTGGTTTGCGGGTTGGCGATGGATGGGATCTCGCAGCGCACGACCCTGCCGATGATCTCCAGCTCGTCGTCACCCTCGAACAGGCGCCGGCCGGACAGCAGCTCCCACAGCGTCACGCCCAGCGCGAATTGATCGGTCCGGTGATCGACGACCTCGCCGTTGAGCTGCTCGGGCGACGCGTACGAAAGTTTTCCCCGGATGGTTCCGGCGCCGGTCTTGGTGCCGACGCTGCTGTGGGCCCGGGCTTTGGCGATGCCAAAGTCAGACAGCTTCACCTCACCCGAATAACCGACCAGCACGTTGTGCGGGGAGACGTCGCGGTGAACCAGACCCAGCGGCTTGGACCCTTCGCGCCGCTCGTGGACGTAGCGCAGAGCCTTCAGCACCTCCCCCGCCAGGTGCAGCGCCAGCCGCTCCGGGAAGACGTACCCGGCTGACTGCGCGGCGCCGGCGATGCGCCGGAGGTCATAACCTTCCACGCGCTCCATCGCGATGTAGTAACGACCGGCCAGCCCCCGCTCCTGCTCGGCGCCGATCTTGTCGAAGTCGAAGACGGTCACGAGGTTCGCGTGCTGCAGCTGCGCGGCGATGCGCGCCTCATTCACGAACAACCGCTCCAGCTCCGGGTCGCCTGAAAACGATTCGAGGATGAACTTCAGCGCCAGCGTCTTGACGAATCCCTGCGGGCCTTCGACGCGCGCGGCCCACACCTCGGCCATGCCGCCAACCGCGATCCGCTCCCCCAAGACGTATTTCCCGATCCGCTGCCCCGGGCGCACCTATCGTCTATACGCTGGTTCGGTATGGCTAAGTCAAGGGTGCCGCGACCGGCAAGATTTGGACTTCCTGCGATTAGCGCTTCGGTTACGCGCATCAGCGTCGCTATAACCTGGACCGGGCCCTCAGCCCGACACCCTAGCGCAACCAACCGTGGACATTAGGCAAATACCTAGGACGAAGCGTCACTTGTTTCCATCATCCAGAAACGTATTATGGGCCACTTTCATTACGGGCCATTTCCGCGCGTTATCGTAAGGGGCGAGGCGTTGCGGGGCTGACCTCAGTCCTCTATGCCCACCTATTCCCCCAAGCAGCCCGCCCTTTCGCGACGCGCGGGACGCTTGCGTCTCCCGGCCAAGGTCACCGAGGCCGCGTTGCAGGCCAGCGACATCCGCTTCCACGCGCTGGTGGAAAACAACGCCGACATCATCGCGTTGCTCGACCAGGAAGGGACCATCCTCTACGTCAGTCAGGCGGTCACCCGCATGCTAGGGAAACCGCCGTCGGCATGGATCGGCGAGCGTCTCGCCGATCACGCGACCGACGACGATCGCGAAGCGCTGGCGGCGTTGATCGCAGCATGCGGCACCAGCCCCGATGTCCCGGTCAGACATGAGCTGCGCATGCGCGCCGCGGACGGCAGCGAGCACACGCTGGAGCTGGTGCTGACCAACCGGCTGGATCACGCCGCCCTGGGCGTCATCGTCTGTAACGCGGGCGATGTCACCCATCAAAAGGAGATGCAGGCACGCCTGCAGCTTTCGGATCGCATGGCCTCGATCGGGACGCTGGCCGCGGGTGTCGCACACGAGATCAACAACCCGCTGGCCGTGATCATCGGCAATCTGGATCTGCTGACGTCAAAGCTCGGCCTGGGACGCCCCGAGGTGGCGATAGCGGCGACGGCGGCGGGACATCAGGCCGACATCGTCAGCCGCGAAACCATCGGTGAGATCCTGCAAGACGCCTCCGAGGCGGCGGAGCGGGTCCGCCTCATCGTGCGCGACCTCAAGCTGTTCTCGCGAGCCGAGGCCGAGACGCGCGGCCCGGTTGAGATCGAACGGCTGATTGATTCCTCGTTGCGCATGGCGTGGAACGAGGTCCGCCACCATGCCCGCGTGGTGAAAGATTTGCAGCCGGTTCCGCCGGTGCTGGCGAACGAGGCGCGGCTGGGCCAGGTCTTTGTCAACCTGCTGGTCAACGCCGCGCAGTCCATCCCGGACGGACACGCGGATGAGAACGAGATCCGGATCGCCTGCTGGGCAAACCCAGACGGGACGGTGACGGTGGAGATCCGCGACTCCGGCAAGGGGATCGCGCCTGACGTCCTGCCGCGGATCTTCGACCCGTTCTTCACCACCAAGGCGGTCGGCGTCGGAACCGGGCTGGGACTGGCCATCTGTCACAGCATCGTGGTCGAGCTGGGCGGAACCATCACCGTCAGCAGCAAACCGAATCTGGGGACCGCCTTCCGGGTGACGCTGCCAGCGACCACGGCCCTAGCAGCGATCCCCCGAGCTGCCACCCCGTCTGCAGCGACGGATCGGGGCCCCCGCCGTCGGGGACGCGTGCTGGTGGTCGACGACGAACCGATGATCCAGTCGTTCGTCAGCCGCACCCTGCGCGACCGCCACGACGTCACCGTCGACGACAGCGCTGACGACGCCCTGGCGCGACTGCGCGGGGGGGCGCGGTTCGACGCCATCCTTTGCGACGTCATGATGCCGCAAACCAGCGGCATCGATTTCTACGGCGCCGTTGCCACCATGGCTCCTGATCAGGCGGCGCGGGTGGTGTTCATCAGCGCCGGTGCGTTCACCGCGGAAGCGCAACAGTTCCTGGAGAACACGCCGCAGCCGCTGATCGACAAGCCATTTGATCCGCGCAGGCTGCGGATGGTGGTGGACCAGATGGTTCGCTAGTCAAATCTTCAGCTGCAGCTGCAGGATGGCGAGGGTGTTGTTGCTGCGAAACTGGATGAATAGCAGCGAACGATCGGGGGTGCCGGGGTCGATCCAGAGCCGCGACACGTCCAGCAGCAACCGAAGCCGATTCTGGTAATCGAGGTTCAGGCCGCCGGTCAGATAGATGCTCCTCCCGATCGGCACCTCCCGCTCCTCATCCAGCCATTCGGCCCGGGCGGCGGGCATGAGCGTGAAGTTGTCGTTCAGAACGAACCGCATCGTGGCCAGGGCCCAGGCCGCGAAGAAGGTCCGCGCCTCCGGGCGCCGCCAGATGATCAACCCGGCCGTCGGGCCCAGATCTGTGCGATCGCCCAGCATGGCTTCGCTGCGAAGCTCGAACTTCTTGAAGGCGATGGTGAGATCGGCGCTGGCCGCGCGGCCGCCATCATATTTTTGTACGCGCGTGCCAGTGCTCCAGTCGCCAACCGCGCGCGGACGCCAGACGCCGTCGATGCCAAACCGAAAATGTTTGTTGGGGCGAAGGATGAGGCGCGCAGCGAGGATGCCGGGGCCGCGAAAATCCTGGGGGCCGTTGTTGTCTCCCTGGAACGCGCCGGCGTTCAGGTGAAGCCACTTCTTTTTCCTGAGCGGGGCCACGTCGAGCATCACCCCGATGTCGCGGCCGCCGAAGCCCAGGTCCTTGATGAGCTCGTCGGTCGGCCCGACATCGGCTAGCTCGAAGTCGGCGATCGGCAGCAGCTCCAGCAACGAAAAGGGTATCTTGAAGAGGCCGGCGTAGATCGCAAAGGTGTCGTTGGGCGTGATTTCAACGTAGGCCAGCTTCAGGGACCTCTTCTGATTCTTGTGCAGCAACTCGGCGAAGTCGATCAGGAGCTTGCCGTTGATGACGTCGTTGGGACGAACCGTGAGGCGCAAGAAGGCGCGATTGATACTGAGACCGTCGTTCGCGCGCGCCGACTCCCTGATCAGCTGCAGATTGTGATCCACGAACGAGGGATCCGTGAAGGACTGGCTGACCTGGTCGACCAGTCCTTGCGTGATATCGGGGAAGGCCAGCTGGTAGCGGGTCTGCAGCAGCATGCGGATGGTGTAGGTGGCGGTGTTGTCGGCATCGCCGAGGCCGTCGTCGCCCACGGCCTTTCGGGCCTCGTCCTCTTGCCCCGCCGCCGCCATGCCATCGCCGTTACCCTTCTTTTTCTTCCCCTTCTTGCCTTCGATTTCGACCGGGGCCGGCGGCACCGGCAGGGCCAGGATGCCACCGTCCGCGGGTGTGAGAGGCCCGTCGAGCACCGCGTCGATTCCGATGCCACCGTCGGGGATGGCGGCTGGCGACACCTCGTTCTCGGCGAACGCGCGCGCTGCCGGAAACATGAGTGCAACAAGGATGGCTGCGGTGACGGCTAGTCGAGACATAAGTCGTGGCGGAAATAAACTAAGGCCTCCGCGCTCCATCGTTGAGCTTATTTGGGGGGCATTTCGTCCATGTGGGAAGAATGCCCCGCCAGCATGTTAAGCTGCATCGCGAGTTCGTTGGGGCCATCTCGGCACGTGAGGTGCATCCCCCGAGACCCCCCCTTGCGCGCGATTCGCCGAAATATTCTAATGCATGTTGTCATCGCCGGCCTGCTGGGCCTCGGGACAGCGAAGGCGCGTGCGGCCGAGCCCCTCTCGTCAGTGGATCCCTTCGACGAACTTGGCCTGGCCCGTGCGCTGTGGCAGCGGTCTGCCGAGCTGGCCGCGGGGCGCGAGCAGCTGATCGAGGCGGACGCCAACCGGCGGCGCGCCTATCTGGTTCCGAACCCCACGCTGACAGGAAGCTGGGCAACGATTCCGATCAATAGACGAAATCCCCCCGAGATCGGTTTCTGGCAGGTGCCGAACTACAACGTGCAAATCGCCGAGCTGCTCGAGATCGGCAAGCGGGCGCCCAGGCAGCGGGCGGCGGAGGCTGCGGCCATGCGGGCGCGCCACGAGCTGGCGGATATCTATCGGCAGGCCTTCTTCACGATGCTCGAGATGCTGTCGGATCAGGCCGAGGCGGTGATCCGCGGCGCGGTCCTGCAGCGTCTGGTCGGCGACAGCGCTGAAGGTCTCCGTCTGCAACGCGCACGCGCTCAGCGCGGCGATGTGGCGGGCCTGGATGTTGATCGCCTGGAAGTCGAGCACCTGCGCCTGCAGTCATCCGTGGCCGAGGCGGCCAGCGTTCGCGAGGCGGCGATCGCGCGCTGCACGCAGTTGTTGGGCCTCCCCTGCCCCCGATTCGGCAACGACGCAGATGCGCAGCGATTCCTGTCGCGAGCA
Organism: Polyangia bacterium; assembly: GCA_035696485.1. Classification (GTDB taxonomy): domain Bacteria; phylum Myxococcota_A; class Polyangia; order Fen-1088; family Fen-1088; genus DASRQT01. The sequence continues at coordinate 5,533 of DASRQT010000078.1, forward strand.
GATCTGCCCACGCCAACGCCCGAGGTGCTGGATCAACGCCCCGACATTCAGGCGCTGGCCGACCGCGAAGCTCAGGCGAACGCCGAGCACCAGCTGGCCACGCGACAGAAGATCCCCGACCCGACCCTGAGCCTGGGCTATCAGCGCGATCAATTCGTGGCCGCCGGCAACCAGGGAAACAGCGTCAACGTGGCTGTCAGCATCCCGTTGCCGATGTTCGATCGCGGCCAGGTTGCGGCCGCGCGCGCCGACAGGGCGCGGGAGCTGGCCACGTCGACCCGGATGACGCTGCTGGCGAACGCCGCGGCCGTGGTTGATCTCGCGCGCAAGCGCATCGTGATCTTGATGCAGCGGGCGAGCACCCTGGACGCAGAGGCGATCCCCCGTGCACGCGGCGTTTTTGAACGAATGGAAGCCGCAGCGCGGCGTGGCGGCGCGGCGTTGCAGGACGTGCTCCTTGCGCGGCGGGCCCTGGAAGAGCTGCAACTGGATCGCGTGACCATTGCCGCCGAGCGTTTCCGCGCCATTGTGGATGGTAGGCGAGCGGCGGGTTTGCTTCCCCCTGTCCCGGCCAGCAATTCTGATTCACCCTATCCATGACCCCCGACAAAGAGGTCACCCCCCCCATGGACCCGATACGCGCGATTTACAGCAACGAAGACGGCAAGGAGCCGCCTTCGACTTCTTCCAGTGAGCCTGACCCTCACGAGCACGTTCCCGCCCTGTCCGCGAGGGCGCGCCGCGCGGTCATCGCCGTGGCGCTCATCGGGGCGGGACTGGGACTCGGCCTGCTGCTGCAGCGCAAGCCGGCCCCCTCCGGCCCGCCGTCAACTGGCCTGCGAGCCGATTCCGGTGCGCTGGTGGCGGCCGCGAATGCGGCCGAGCTGCGCTACGTCAGCGTCGCCACCGCCGCGGTGGCCACGCCGCTGGCCCCCTTGCCGGCGCCGGCGCGGGTGGTGGTGGCGGAGTCGCGCGCGTCGTCCATCGTGGCGCCGCTGGCCGGCCGCGTGGAACAGGTCGCCGTTCAGCTGGGCGACGAGGTCAAGCCGGGCGCCAAGCTGGTCGCCGTTCGCTCGGCCAGCCTGCCTGAGCTCGGCCGGGACATCGATACCGCGCGGGCGTCGCTGGCGGTCAAACGGGCGTCGGTGGAGCGCATCCGCGATCTGGTCCAGCTGCACGCCTTGCCTGAAAAAGATCTGATCTTGGCCGAGGAAGAGAAGCGCGAGACCGAGATCGGCCTGCGATCGTCGGAAGGCAAACGGAAAAGCCTGCGCCTCGGTGCCGTCGATGCCAGCGGACTTTACTGGCTGACGGCCTCGCGAGAAGGAACCATCGTCGAACGTCACGTCCTGGTGGGCATGGAGGTCGGCCCCGATCACGCCGAACCGCTGCTGGCGATCGCGTCGCTGGACGAAGTCGTCGTGGTCGCCGACATCCTGGAGGCGGACGCCGCTGGCGTGCGCCCCGGTCAGAGTGCCAGTGTGACCGCGGCGAACTGTGAAGACACTCCCCTCGAAGGCACGGTGGAATATGTGGCGGCAGTCGTGGACCCGTTGCGCCGCACCGTCGCCGTGAGGGTCAGGGTCAAGAACCAAGGGCACCGGCTGCGGCCCAACGCGTTCGCTCAGGTCACGTTCAAGGGCAACGTCGGTCAACCGCGCATTCAGGTGCCGGCGGAGGCGGTCGTCACCGACGGTCAGAACGCGGTGGTGTTCGTGCGCAGCGACGACGGGGCTGGTCACTACCGGTTCGAACGCCGCACCGCGCGCGTCGGGCGAAGCCGCGACGGCAAGACCGAGGTGCTGGACGGACTGCGTCCGGGGGAGACGTACGTCGTGCACGGCGCCCTGTTGTTGCTGAACGCGCTGGACCTCGGGATGTGAAATGCTCGAGTCAATCCTCGCCTTTGCGCTTCGCAACCGCGCCGCGGTTCTGCTCTTCACGGGCCTTTTGGCCATCGCGGGGGCCTTCGCCTTCAAGGGCCTGACCGTCGAGGCCTTCCCCGATCCCACCGACACGCAGGTCAATGTCATCACGCTCTTCCCCGGCCAGCCGTCGGAGGAGGTCGAGCGCCAGCTGGGATTGCCGCTGGAGCGCGCGCTCAACGGCATGCCGGGCCTGTCGCGACTACGGAGCCTTTCGCTGTTCGGGTTGTCGTTCGTCACCCTGACCTTCGAGGACGGCGTCGACGCGATCTTCGCCCGGCAACAGACCGTGGAGCGGCTGCGCGACGCCGAGCTGCCGGAGGGCGTATCGGCGCAGCTCGGTCCGCTGGCGACGCCGATCGGCGAGGTCTACCGCTACACTCTGCGCGGCGCGGGGGGCGATCCGATGAAGCTGCGCACCGCGCAGGACTGGGTCGTGCGGCCGCGCCTGCTGCGGGTGCCCGGCGTCGCCGAGGTGGTCAGCTACGGTGGCTTGGTGCGGGAGATCCATGTCCAGCCGTCGCCGGTGCGGCTGGCGGCCTTTGATCTCACGATGCAGGACCTGGAAAAGGCGCTGCGGGAAGGGTCGGCCAACGCCACCGGCGGCACGCTGGAGCACGGCGCCGAACAGTTCGTGATTCGCAGCAAGGGCCTGTTCACATCGCACGTCGACGTGGCCAACACCCCCGTCACCACGCGCGCCGGCACGCCCATCCGCGTGCGCGACGTGGCCGAGGTGCGCGAGGGTTGGGCGCCCCGTCAGGGTGTGGTCAGCCGCGGGTCGACCTTCGACACCGTCGAGGGAATCGTGCTGATGCGGCGTGGCCAGAATCCGTCGGCGGTGCTGACGGCGCTGCGCGAGGTCGTCACCAATTTGAACGTGGCCCTGCCGTCGCGCACCGGCACCGACATGCAGATCGTTCCGTTCTACGACCGAACCGAGCTGGTCAGCACGACGCTCAAGACGGTCGCGCGCAACCTGGCCGAGGGTGGCGTGTTGGTCCTGGTCGTATTGCTGGTCTTCCTGGTGGACTGGCGCGCGGCCGCCATCGTCGGCGTGCTGATCCCGCTGTCGCTGCTGGGCGCCTTCCTCTACCTCCGATTGCGCGGGATGAGCGCCAATCTGCTGAGCATGGGGGCGGTCGATTTCGGCATCATCGTCGACGGAGCGGTGGTCATCATCGAGAGTATCGTCGCGCGCATGGCCTACGGCGGCCTGCCGGGTGGCGCGGTCACCGTCCGCGATCGGGTCGAACAGGCGACGCGCGTTGTGTTGCGGCCGACGGTGTTCGCGCTGCTGATCATCATCGCCGCCTATCTGCCGATCTTCCTGCTGGAGCGGGTCGAGGGGCGCATCTTCGCGCCGATGTCGAACACGGTCGTCGCGGCCCTGGTGGGAGCGCTGGTGCTGTCGGTCACCCTGGTCCCGGTGCTGGCCACCTTCGCCTACGCGCGGCAGCGTCCACACCGCGAGTCGCCGGTGTTCGCCTTCGCGCAGGCCCTCTATCGTCCGGTCCTTCAGGCCAGTCTGCGCCGCCCCGCCATGGTGCTGGTGCTGGCCGGCGGCGCGCTTCTGGCCGCGGTCGTGGTCTTGCCACGGCTGGGGTCGGAGTTCCTTCCGGAGCTCAATGAAGGCTCGCTGTATGTCACGTGCACGTTGCCTTCCAACGTCAGCCTCAGCGAGGGGCGCAAGATGGTCCCCAAGCTGACCAACCTGCTGAACGAGGCGCCGGAGGTGCAAGAGATCCTGTCGCAGCTGGGACGCCCGGAAGACGGGACCGACGCCACGCTGAGCAATAATCTGGAATTTTTCGTCCGCCTCAAACCGCCGTCCGAGTGGCCGAAAGGGACCGACAGCCTGTCGCAGGTGATCGCGCGACTGGCCCGGACGGTCTCGGAGTTGCCGGGCGTGGAGGTCAACTTCAGCCAGCCGATCCGCGACAATGTGAACGAGAACATTTCGGGTCAGTTCGGACAGATCGCGGTCAAGGTTTACGGCGAGGATCTGACCGTGCTGCAGAACTATGCCGAAAAGATGAAGAGCGTCATCGCCCGCGTCTACGGCGTCGCCGACCTCGGCATCGTCAAGAGCGGCGAGGTGCCGCAGATTCAGGTCAACCCCGACCGCGAGTCGCTGGCCCGATACGGGTTGAGCCTGGGCGCGTTCCAGCACGTCTTTCAAAGCGCGGTGGGTGGGATTAACGTCGGTACCTTCTGGGAGGGAGAGATCCCGCGCGACCTGGTGCTGCGAATTTCAGCCAGCTCGCGCGATGACGTCGAGAAGATCCGCAGCTTGCCGATCGCCGTCGAGGGCGGCGTGACGGTGCCGCTGGCGCTGCTGGCCCACGTCGACCTGGGCGTCGGCCGGGCCTCCATCAACCGCGAGAACGGACGTCGCTATATCGGCATCCGCATGAACGTGCGCGGGCGCGACATGGGGTCGTTCGTGACCGAGGCACAGGCGTCCGTGGCCGCGCAGGCGCCGCTGCCCGCCGGCGTGGTCTCGGAGTGGGGCGGCGAGTTCGAGAACAAGCAGCGCGCGATGGCGCGCCTGGCGGTCGTGGTGCCGGTCGCGCTTCTCATCACGCTGGCCCTGCTGTTCAACGCCTTCAAGAACCTGCGGCTGGCGCTGTTGACGCTGGCCAACGTGCCGTTTGCGCTGGTCGGGGGCGTCGCCGGGCTGGCCTTCTTCGGAATGCCGGTCTCGGTCGCGGCGGCCGTCGGATTCATCGCCCTCATCGGCCAGGCCTCGCTGAACGGCGTGCTGGTGCTGTCCGCAGTCGAAGATCTTCGCCGCGGCGGCGCGTCCCGGCGCGAGGCCATCGTTCGCGGCTGCCTGGCCCGGCTACGTCCGGTATTGATGACCGGGGCGCTGGCCGCGCTGGGCCTGGTCCCGGCGGCGCTGAGCCGCGCCATGGGCGCCGAGACTCAGCGACCGATCGCGGTGGTCATCGTGGGTGGCACGCTGTCGGCGGCGTTGCTGACGTTGGTGGTGCTGCCCGTGATGTACGATCTGGTGGGTGCCATCACCGAGCGTCTGGAAAGCCGCGGATCTCGACCGGCCCCGTGAGCTCGGGCGGAGGTCCTGACCGACGGGCGCGAGGAAACGCCGGTCAGCGCTCCGGCAGCGACTCGAAGAACTCCTTGTCGACGTAACACCAGGCCCACTCTTCACCGGGTTGAAACGACCGGACGATGGGATGGGTGGTGGCGCGAAAGTGTTTGCTCGCGTGCTTGTTCTTCGAATCATCGCAGCAACCGACGTGACCGCACGTCATGCAGAGCCGCAGATGAACCCAGGTGTCTCCTGACGCCAGACACTCCTCACAGCCCTTCGCGGAAGGTTTGACGGCGCGGATGCTCTTCAGGTGCGTGCACATCGCCAGGCCTCCTCACTAGTCATGCTGTTTCCATTTCTGGCGAACGCCAGGCGCCTTGTAGCATGTTCGTCTTCCTTCGGCGAGGTGTCCCCCGTAGTACGACGTACGGGGAGCGCCTCATTCCTGGTGGATTGCCACGCCTAGATCTTTTGACCCCCTGGCGCGTCGATACCGGTAGGAGGCTTCGATGACCCTACGCGACGTGACAAAGTATCTGGTGGGATTGGGTTTCTTGCTGATGGCAGCGGATTCTTGTGCTGCCGCCCCGCCCATCCGTGGCGAGCTGCGTGATCGCGCTGCCGGCTACGACCTGACGGTCCTGATCGACGGCTTTCCGGCGCCGACGTATACCCACAACGGGGAGACCTACGTCCTGGGGCAACTGGGGGCACGCTACACCCTTCGCGTGGCCAACCACACGGGGCGGCGAATCGAGGCGGTGATGTCGGTTGACGGGCGCGACGTCATTGACGGCAAAACGGGTGACTTCCGCAGCAAGCGCGGTTACCTGATTCCCGCCTGGGGACACGTCGACATCGACGGGTGGCGCATCTCACATGTGCAGGCGGCCGCGTTCCGGTTCTCCAGTGTTCCTGATTCGTACGCCGCGCGGACCGGGAGCGCCCGCGACGTCGGCGTCATCGGCGTGGCTATCTTCCCCGAACAGTACATCCCGCCGCGCCCGATCTACCGTCCTTACGACGTCGCGCCGCCTCCGCCCTGGGCCCGGGGCGACGAGGCGGAATCCTCAAGTGCTGGCCGTGCCGCGCCGCCAGCCGCCGAAGCCGCCCCCTCGCCCCAAGCCGCCCCTGTCCCGGAACCCTCGAAGCCACAGGCCAGCGGGGCGGGCGACGACCGTGCCCGGTCAAATCACGACACCGCCAAGTCGAAGCGACCGGGTCTCGGCACCGAGTACGGCGAGGCCGTGACCTCTCACATCTATGAGGTCGATTTCGTGCGCGCCAATTTCAGCCGCCCCGCGACGCTGCTGGGCCTCCGCTACAACGACCGCGGCGGTTTGCTGGCGCTGGGGATCCCCGTCGACCACCCCTATCCCACGGCGTGCGACACCGATCAGGCGTTGCGCGCGACCGCGCAGCCATTCCCGGCCAGCGACCGCGGCTTTGCAGCGCCGCCGCCAGGATGGCGCCGCACTTGCGATTGGCGGTAGCACCGGCGAGGATTCGCAAACGGTGGAGAGCGACGAGACTCTCATGGCAGCCTACCGAGCGGGCGACGTGCGCGCCTTCGAGCAGTTGCTCGCCCGCCACGAAAAACCGGTCTGGAACTTCCTCCGCCGATTGGCGCCCGACAGCGCGACGGCGGAGGACTTGCTGCAGGAGGTGTTCTTGCGCGTCGTCAAGAGCACGCAGGACTGGGACAGCCGCTGGAAAGGGACCGCGAAGTTTTCGACCTGGCTTTATACGATCGCCCGCAACCTTTGCGTCGACAATGCCCGCCGCGCCAGCCACCGTGATGCCGCGTCGATGGACGGCGCCGTCCACGCCAGCCTGGAGAGCGGCGACTCCGGGCCGACCCTGCACGATCGGCTGGCGGACCCGGGCGCGCCCGCCGACGTCATCGCCGACGAACGTCAAGCCGCCGGGCGCATCGACCTGGCCATCGCGCAGCTACCCGCTGACCAGCGCGAGGTCTTCCTGATGCGAGAGGTGATGGAGATGCCGTTCGCCGAGATCGCCGCCGTCGTCGGCACCTCCGAGCCGACGGTGAAGAGCCGCATGCGCTATGCGCTGGAGAAGCTGCGCGACGCGCTGGACGATCTGGGTGATCTGGCCGGCGCGGCAGCCTCGTCGAGGTCAGGATAATGGCGATGCCGATCCAGTGCGACGGCGCGCAAGCGCGCATGATGGACCTTCTGTACGGCGAGCTGGCGGGAGACGACCGCGCCGCCGTCGAGGCGCACGTCAGCGGCTGCGTCCGCTGTCAGGCGGAGCTGGCCGGTTTCCAGCGCACGCGCGCCACCCTGCGGGGGGCGCTGGAGCAATCACCGCCGGCGCGCGCCCGCGAAATCATCCTACGGGCGGCCACGGCCCAGGCCGCCGCCCGTCCAGCCGCCGAAAAATCGGCACGACCGCCGGTTCCACCGCCACGGATCTCGATCGGGGAGTGGCTGCGGCGGCGCTGGGCCCTGCCCACGCTGGCGACCATCGGCGCGGTCGCGGTCTTCCTGCTGGCCAGCAAGATGTTCCTCCAGCCGGATAAGATGCTGCAAACGGCGGCGAAGGATGACTCGTTGATCGGGGAGCTCGCCGAGAAGGCGGTCCCGGCAGCGGTACAGGCCCCTGCCCCCTCGCCCGCCTCTCGCCCGGCCGCGTCCGCTGCGGCGCCGCCCGTCTCACCCGTCGCTGCTGCCCCGGAACGGCTGGAGGCGGCCAAACCGTCGACGTGGCGCGGCTCCGGCGCCGCAGGCGGCGCACAAGCTGACCGTACCGCCCACAATCACGCGATGGCCAAGAAGACCGCCGGGGGGAAGGTCAACCGGGAAGACGAGGGCCCACCGAGCCCAGCCGTCGCCAGCGCCAGCTACAAGTCGGAGTCGAAGGCTCGCTTCGCAGCGCCACCATCACCCCGCGCGCCCGCGTCAGGAGGCATCGCGAACCTGGCACCGACCGAGCCCGCGGCCGAGCAAGCGACGCCGAGGAAGGGATCGCTCGACGACAGCGCGCGTGCCAGCACGGCAGCCGCCCCAGCGGCGGCGGCGCCTCGGCAGCGAGCGGCCGCGGCGCCCGAGGAGGAGTCGGCGTCGGGCCCCCTCGCCGAGAGCTACGGTGAATCGTCAAGCAAACGCAAGATTGCGAAACGCAAAGCCGCGGCCGACGACGACGGGGAGACCCCCGTCCAGCGCGCGGATCGGCTGTTCGCCAAAGCGCGCTGGGCTGAGGCGGCCGTCGCTTACCGCCGGCTGCTACAGCAAGAACCCGATAACGCTGACGCCCCCCGGTGGCGGCAGCGGTTGGCTGCGGCCGAGAAGAACGCGCGCGAAAACGCCGACCTCGAGCCGACTCCGTAGCCATCACGACAGCGGTAACGATCCGGCAGCGCCGGCATCACAGACCGAATGGAAACGATTCGCGAAATCGAGAAGGTCATCACGGCGCACAAGCAACGCGAAGGGGGCGGTTTTATCGTCCGCCGGCCGCTACCCGGCCTGGGCCTGGAAGCAGCGGATCCGTTTCTATTGATCGACGAGATGGGTCCTGTCGATTACCAGCCCGGTCAGGCGGTCGGCGCGCCCGATCATCCGCACCGTGGATTCGAGACCGTGACCTACATCCTGGAGGGTGAATTCGAGCACGAGGACTCGGCCGGCCATCGCGGCGATCTGCGCGCCGGCGACGTGCAGTGGATGACGGCCGGTGGCGGGATCATCCACTCGGAGATGCCGTCGCGTCGCATTCGCGAGCAAGGGGGGCGCGTTCATGGCTTCCAGATCTGGATCAACCTCCCTGCTCGCTTGAAGATGAGCCGGCCCCGGTATCAGGAGATCGCCAGCGCCAAGATCCCCACCGCGGCGACCGACGACGGCCACGCCCGCGTCCGCGTGATCGCGGGGCAAGCGCTGGGCGCGCACGCGGTCATCGACACCAACACACCGATCGTCTATCAGGATTGGTCGCTGGATCCCGAAGGCGACGTCACGATCTCCATTTCGCGCGATCACCGGGCGCTGGTCTACCTGTTCGGCGGCGCCGTCCGCGTTGGCGACGACGGGAAGACCGTCGGAGACGGACAGCTGGGAATTCTCGGGCACGGCGACGCCGTCCGCCTGCGCGGCTCACCCGGCGCACCCGCCCGTCTGTTGCTGCTGGGCGGGGTACCGCTTGATGAACCGGTCGCGCGCTACGGCCCGTTCGTGATGAACACGGAGGAAGAGATCCAGCAGGCCGTGCGTGATTTCCAGACCGGCCGCATGGGCGAGATTACCCGCACCGCCGCGCTCCGCTGACGCCCCTACCAGCTAGCTCGTCACGACGGGACCCGCGACCGATCGTGCGCGTGAGCAGTGACAGCAGACCCAACGCCAGCAAGCTGCCCAGGGTGCTTTCGCCGGCCCGGCCGCTCGCGCCCACGGCGCAACCGCCCGAAACTGGACCACCGAGCGAGGGGGCGCCAGCGCCCCCGGTACCGGTCGCGCCGCCGGTTCCGGCGGGCATGCTGCCAGCGGCGCCGCCCGTGCCGCTGCCCGAGCTACCGCCAGTCCCCGTCACTGTCGGATCAGGATCGGGTGGCGTTCCAGAGTCGGGCGATGCGCCGGGCGAATTGCCTCCGCCGTCGTCGGTCGCCCCGCTATCGCGGGTCCCTTCAGGCGCGGGCGTGGGTCCGACCATGCCGAGGATGCTGGGATCATACGTCGAGCCGGCAGACACCTGCACCATGGTGATGCGAACTTTGGTCGGCGTGGTGAGATCTTTGAGATTGGGAAAGTTGGTGATGTGCCCGGAGCCGCTGCCGTTGATCGTGTAGACCAGGTCAACCTGCTTGACGCCCTTATCCCATTGCAGCGTCGTGTTGTTGTAGAACGTGTGCATGTCGGCGTCGCGTTCGTAGACGCCGACCTTGGTGTAGTAGTCGGTATACGGGCAACCGTAGCCGCCGACGTTGGCGACGTAACACAACGCCCATCCCGCCTGCCGCGTCCCCGCAGGTTTCTCGAGAACCTCGGCGCGGATGTGAACCTTGCCGTCGCGATAGTTGACCGGGCTCATCCAGTTGGCCGGGCGTTGTTTGTTCAGCCAGTTGCCCTCGTTCACGTAGTAGTGCGATTTCGACGGACGCGCGTTGACCGCCATGTCCCATGTGTACGTGAAGGTGGCGTCAAACAGGACGAACTGCTCGGCGTGGCTTTCGCCGGAGGCCAGCGCCAGCGCCACCGCGACAGCGACCGCAACCAACGTCGAACAAGACTGCCGGGACCGGGGAAACGGGGCGTTTTGGACCTTCATTGGCGCCTCTTTCACGGGGTCAAATGGGGCCGATGCCGTCTGGGCCTGAGCAAACTAAGTGGCAGTGGCACGGGGGGATCGATCACCAAATCATTGGCGCGGACAATTACATTAAATTCCGGTCAGTTGCACGGCGGAACGAAAGCCCCGATCCGGATTTGCCTTAGCGTCAGCGTCGTCGTGGCGCCTGCGACGAACGTCAGCGAGAAGGCGTCCGTGAGGACGTCGGCCCCGGGGGGCGTGCTTCCGCCAGGGCGCCGGAAGTCGGCGAACTTCAGCGTCACGAGCTTGATCTCGCCGGCGGTCACCGGCAGGTTCGCTTTGAAGTGATCGCCTCCGTGCGGCACGGCGCCGGTTCGGATCTGCATGTAGGTATTGCCGGTGGTCGCGTACTCCAGCGTGATGCCGGCCTCGCCGCTGATGTCGGCGGCGTTCTTGGTGGGGTCGGCGCCGTTGGCGTACTGACCCATGTTCTTGAGGGGCGTGTTCGCGGTTCCGTAGCCGCCGCCGGTCAGCGTCCAGACAACGTACATCTCGTAGCCGTCGGCGAACGTTCGCAGCGGTGAGCCGCTGCCCGGCATCATCGAGCCGCCGACGGTCATCATCTCCCACACCTTGAGTCGCGACACCGCCGGAGCGCTGCAGGGAGCAAGCGGCGGCAAACCCGATGCGCCAGCCGCCCCGCCGTCGCTGGCGCCCGCCGCGCCGCCGCTGCCGACAGCGCCGGAACCACCCACGCCGCCCGCTCCCGTCGTTACGCCACCCGCTCCACCAGGCCCGCCGCCGGTACCGGTCGTGTTCCCGCCACCGTCAGCGCCGCCGCTGCCCGACGATCCGCCGGTCGCGGTTGCCGACCCGCCCTGGCCGGGGCTCGACGAGCCCCCAGAACCAACCGCTGGCCCCACGTTCTCGGACGGGACACACGATGCCCCGCCGGCCGCGAACGCAACACACAAGGCGATGGCCGAGGTCGCCGGCGCCCACATTGGGGAAGGTCGTTTCATCCACCTGACCGCTCTCCGAAGACGAGATAGCGAAATGGGGTCATGTTCAGGATACAGGAAGACCGCGCCCAGGTGCGAATGACACCCCGGTGGACGCAGCGCGCGCTGATGCGCGGCAGCAATGTCAAAAGCCCGGTTGCGTCCACGATTTGGCGTCCAGTTTCATCCGGACAAAGGTGATGTAGTCGCTGCCGGCTCGGTCGTACCAGGCTCCGCTGTAATCGGCGCCCAGACAGCCGAACTCATCGCCGGCGAGGTAGGGCTGGCCAGCCGGGGCAGAATTCTTCAACCACGGCAGCAGTCCTTCGAAGCAGGCGCGTCGCGTACCCAGCGCATAGTCGACATTGAACGGGGTGCTGTCGCGACTCATCGGCCACGCCGATTTGCTGAATTGCCACATCAGCTGAAAAATCCCGTAGACCTGAGCGCACTCCGTTCCACCAGCCCCCGCCCGCGTCGCCGCGCCGCTGGGACAGACCGCGGTGTTGGTGGTCCAGGTCGAGATTTTCGTCTGCCGCCAATCGGAGGCTTGCTGGGCGTAGGCGCGGACAAAATCCTCGTCGAAGCCCCATTTGCAGGCTCCCCATTGCAGAATTTCGTCGGTGGTGCCGACGAAGGCACCGTTGACCCGTTTGCCGAAGGCGACGGCGCGATTGTCGAAGCCCACGTTGCCGTCCCAGGGGGGAAGCTGCGCCACCTGCGCGGCCGTCGGAACCTGGCGGTTGTGCGCGCCGTTGTCCGGACGCGGCTCCCAGCTTGATCGCCTGACGCGAGCCGCGCACGTGGCGTCGGAGGGGAGCGGCTGGCCGGGCGGAATCTTGGCGAACCGAGGAGCAACGGCGTCGTCACTGGCGTCATTGGTCACTGCCGGGGAATCAGCGCCGCCATCATCCTGGCTACCACCTTGGTCGTCACTTTGACCGTCGCCCTGACGACTTTGGATGACCGCCACGCGCCGGTCGACCATGCAGCCTGTGAGGCCGACGATGACCGCAAGCAGACGAGCACAAGACCCTCGCTCCATCGCCTTGGTTCCGCGCGCTATTGTCCCAGCCGCCGTAGGCGGGCGCGCGCCCTTTCGATATGGATTGACGACGGGTGGCGCACAATCAGATTTCGCCACGCATCACGCTCTTCCTCCGTGCGCGATAGCGCGCCCAGTGCGCGGGCCCGCCCAAGGCGCGCCTCTTCGGCCAAGGTGCCGTTGGGGCTGACCTCGAGATAACTGTCGAACTGGGCCAGCGCGTCGAGTGGCGCTTCCGCTTCCAACTCCTGTTGGCCGGCAATCACGCGGGCGGTGATCTCTTCGCGCGATCCGGGAAACTGCTGGCGAAGCTGGTGATACCGGAGCAAGGCGCCGAGATGATCGCCCGCGCGCCGCAGATCATTGGCCTGGCGAAACACCCCACCCGCCGTGAGTGCCGGCGCCGGTTCAATCATCGCGTCGGTCGTCGTGACATCCCGGGTGTGCGCGCGCGAACGCGGCCGTTCGGACGGTTCGGGGGCGGTCGCGGGGACCGCGAGTGTCAAGGAAGCGCGCGGCGTGTGATGTGAGAGCGCGGCGACCGGACGAGCGCGCGGACGCCCGACAGGCTCGGTGACGGGAGACGGATCGACGGGGGAGGCACGGCGGGTGTTCGATGTCACAGACCACATCGCGGTCGCAACACCACCACCGAGCAAGATGCAGGCGACCGACAACACCAGACGGCGAAGAACGGGCCACGCCCAAGCGCCAGCGGAACGCGAACCGGAGACAAAGGCGACGGCAGCCTCGGCCGACAGCGGCGGCTGGCCGGCGTCGTCATCAAGGTCGCGCAGCGCGATAGCGACCAGGCGGGCATGAAGCGCGCGATCGTGCCCGTCCAGGCGGCCTTCGAAGGCGGCGTCTCGCCCGAGCTGTACCTGCAGATGGCAGGCCGAGCAGCGACGAAGATGCGCGTCCAGATCCAGCGCTGCCTCGGGGTTCAGCGCCCCGTGGCGCGCGCCGTCCAGCATTTCTTCCGGATGAAGTTCCGCGAGCGTCATCGATCTCCACCCCTCATGCCCTGCCCCTCAGTATCTCACGCAGCGTCGGACCGGCCTTGACTCTCTGCTTGAGCCTCTCCGTCGCTACCCGCATGCGGCTGCGGGCAGTGCTTAGGGAAGTGGCGGTGGCTTCGGCGACCTGGGACGGGCTGTAGTCCAGCACCACGCGCAAGGCAAAGGCTTCAGCCTGAGCGTCGGGTAGGTCGTCGAGCAGCGATCGAAACGCGGCCAATCGGCGCGCGCGGGCCATCAGTTCGGGACGGGCGCCGGCGCCGGCACCCCCTTGGCGCGAATTGACCACAGCCCGCCGCATCTGTTCCAGCCGCTGGCCCCGGGACCGGTTGCGGCGGCGCGCGGACAGCGCGGTCCGAACCGCTACCTGCTTCGCGTACTCCAGCAACGATGATTCGCGCCGAAAAGCACCCAGCGCGTCGCGCAGCGCCAGCAGACTCTCCTCGGTCACGGCGGTCACGTCAGGGTGGTCGCGGCCCAGAATGACCCGGATCACCGCCATCATCTCGGGCGCCGCCATCGGCGGAATCTTGCGGGCCGGTGCGACCCTGTCGGCGACCCTGCTGGCAACTTTGTCGGATCGAAGCGTCATCGCGCATCTAAGTAGTGGTGGAGGGGCCGCCGGAACGATCAGCACCAGCGACAATTCCCGTGCCGCCATGTGTCGTGTCGTGTCGAGGCAACAGTCCCCTGGGCGCCCAGCGTGATCGGGGCCGTCCGCCGACTAGCCGACGATCTTCAGCTTTGCGTCGACGCCGCCCATGATCCCGGCGAAGAAGTCGTTGCCCTTGTCGTCAACCACGATGAACGCGGGGAAGTCGACCACGTCGATCTTCCAGACCGCCTCCATGCCCAGCTCCGCATACTCGAAGACCTCGACCTTCTTGATGCAGTCCTTGGCCAGGCGCGCCGCCGGGCCGCCGATGGATCCCAGGTAAAAGCCGCCGTGCTTCTTACAAGCCTCGGTGACGACCGGCGAACGGTTGCCCTTGGCCAGCATCACCATGCTGCCGCCGCGG
>DASRQT010000079.1:0-7328 GCA_035696485.1 Polyangia bacterium
TGCAACGGCATCGATGACGACTGCGACGGCGTCATCGACCAGATGGCTCCCTGCCCGACCGGGTTCGACTGCCGCGCCGGCGTGTGCGAGCTCAAGTGCGGCACCGGCGAGTTCCCGTGCCCGGCGGGTTACTCCTGCCAGAATGACATCTGCAAACCGCAGCGATGTCTGAATGTCACCTGCGCGGCCGGCATGAAATGCGACAACGACACCGGGGCCTGCATTGGCCTTTGCGAAAAGGTGAGCTGCCCCAAACCGAAGTTCTGCAAGGCCGGCATCTGCCTCGACTGCAACGATCCCGGCGAGGAGTGCGCGGCCGGCCAGCTTTGCATCGGCGGCGTCTGCAAGGTGGATCCCTGCCAGGGGAAGACCTGCGGCGACGGGCAATACTGCTCCAACGGCGATTGCGTGGATCTGTGCTCGCGCCTGGACTGCAATCCGGCCACGCAGCGCTGCGTGGCCGGCAAGTGCGTCAACGATCCGTGCGTGACCGTCGCCTGTGGGCCCAGCGAGTTTTGCGACATGGCGACCGGCGCGTGCAAGACCAACACCTGCCAGGTCATGCAGTGCCCGGCAGGCGAGCGCTGCGTTCCCAGTACGGGCATGTGCAAACCGGATCCATGCGCGACCATCCAGTGCCCGGCGCCCTGCTGGTTGTGCGCGACCACCAGCGACGGCACCGGAACCTGCCAGCTGGACCAGAGCAATCCCAGCTGCGAGCTACTCAAGACCACCACCGGCGCCGGTGGCGGTGGTTGTGCTTGCGCGGTGGATGGTGGCGCGGCCGCGCGCGGGACCAACATCAGCAGCCTGGTTTTGGTGGGGTTCGCGGTCGTGATGGCCACAACCTGGCGGCGCCGCAGGCGGCGGTAGCGGCGCGCCGCGCCAGGGCAGGGGCCATCGGGGCCGGACAGTGCTAACTTCGGGGGCCGATGGCGAAACACGGGCGGTACAAGATCGTCAGGAAAGTCGCCGACGGAGGGATGGCCGAAATCTTTCTGGCCACGCAGATCGGGCGTGAGGGATTTCAGAAGCCGGTCGTCCTCAAGCGCATCCACAGCACGATCTACGCCGACCCGCAGTTCCGGAACATGTTCATCGACGAGGCTCACATCTCGATGAGCCTGTCGCACAGCAACATCGTCCAGGTCCTGGATCTGGGCCTGGGCGCCGGCCGGTATTTTCTGGTTATGGAGCTGGTCGACGGCTGGGATCTGGGGCGTGTGCTGCAGCGGGCCGCCGCCGCCAAGATGCCGCTGCCGCGCGAGATCGGTCTTTACATCACATCAGAGGTCTGCCGGGCGCTGTCCTACGCTCACGGCAAGACGCAGTTTGGTGATCCGCTGGGGATCGTCCATCGCGACGTCAGCCCCCACAACATCCTCATCAGCGATCAGGGCGAGGTGAAGCTGACCGACTTTGGCATCGCCAAGGCGATGAACAAGCGCGAGCACACCGGTACCGGCGTCGTGAAGGGGAAGGTCGCGTTCATGTCCCCGGAGCAGGCGATGGGGAAGGTGATCGACGCGCGCTCCGATCTGTTCTCGGTCGGCACGGTCCTGTACATGCTGATGGTCGGCGTGCGGCCGTTCGACGCGGCCAGCGATCTGGAGACGCTGCTGCGGGTTCAGAAGGCGGACTTTCGACCGCCGGATATGGCGAAGACCGATCTCGAGCCCGAGCTGGCGGCGATCATCACGCGCGCCATGCAGCTGGATCCGGCCGATCGATATCAAACCGCCGACGACATGTTGCTGGACGTCGAACGCGTGATGCGATCGGTGTTCAGCCCGGTCGGCCAGACCGAGCTCAAACGATGGCTGCTGGCGCTGGAGGCGAAGGACGGCGTTCCCTCCATGGGCAAGGCTGCCGGCGCGCTGCAACCGGGCCGCACCGGCACCGGCGAGATGGAGGACGTCGTCCTGGTCGATTCGACGCGCGAGCAGACCGACGTGGGCGAAGAGGACACGTCGCTGGCGGTACTGGAAGCGTCAGGCACGGACGGGCGGCCGCGGCTCAGCCGTCATCGGTCGGTTGAGATGGACCTGCCGGTCCCGCGCGACAACGAGTCGCGGCAGACGCGGCGCCTCGGGCCGTCGGAGTTTTCCCTGCCGATTCCTGAAGAAGACGGGCCGCCGGGAAGGCGCCGGCGGCGCAACGGCGGGCGCGGCGTCACCATCTTGTTCGTCGGTGTCCTACTGGTGGTTGGCGCGGCGCTGGCCGGAAGTTATTTGGGCTCGCGCGCCGAGGACTCGCGCGCGGTGGGTCCTCGTCCCGGCGAGGGCTCCGACAATCATCCGGCGGTGGCCGGCGGCGCCGACGGCGCAGCTACCGCCCCGGCGCGCGGCGAATCGGAAGCGCCGACCGCCAAGGTCGCGACCAAGAAAAAAACCGCCGCCGAACCGCCGCCACCGGCCGAGCCCGCGCGAGAACTCCCGGCCGCGCGTGAGCCCGCGGCCGCGCGACCACCCACGGCGGCCGCGCGTGAGCCCGCGCTGCCCAGGAGCCGCGGGTCCTCCGACAAGCCCGAGTACAAGCGGCGCGGCATCAGCGGGCTCAAGAACATGATGGCCCCCGATCCGTCGCTGCTGCCGGCGCCGCCCGCGGGCGCCCCCGGCGAACCATCTCCTGCTCCCCCGCCGGCGCCGTCCGAGCCCGAAAAAGCCCCGTAAAGTCGGCCAGCTTCGCAGCAGGGTTCGAATGTAGGCCGGGTGCCGTCCCGCGACTACATGGGTCGGGCGTCGCGTGTCTTTCTGTTTCCGCCGATGGCCGTGTCTATGCCTTTGAGCAAAGGCAACGAAACATCGACACTAGGAGACCCCATGACACGCCTTCCCCTCACCGTTAGATCCTGCAAGACGTTGTTCGCGCTGGCCGCATTGGTGCCTTCGGCGCTGCTGGTGGGCTGCGGCCTCAAGGATGACGCCGACAGTTTTCGCGGCGGCGTTCCCCGGCACGAGACCGTGGAGGTCAGGGTGCCGGGCGGCGCGCAGACCGGCGCCCTCACCGCCGAGGGTGGCGCGGTGCAGAGCGCATTGCTGGGACAGAAGGCCGAGTACTACGTGCTGACGCGCGTGGTGACGGCGGTGATCAACGGCGGCACGTTCGCGGTGCTGACGCTGGTCAAGACCATCGTCGCTTATCCCGCCACCTCGGTCAGCGGTGACACCGCCGTCTGGGGACCGCACACAGAGCCGCTCAGCCCCAACACCTGGCGGCTGACCGTGACGCGGCTCGAGCCGCACAAGTTCCAGTACGCGCTGGACGCGAAACCGAAGACCGCCGCCGACTCCGCCTTCCTGACCATCCTGGCCGGGACGCACACGCGCGCTACCGCCGGCGGTGTGGCCATCGAAGGCTTCGGGTCGGGGAGCTTCACCGCCGACTGGGACGCCGCCCAGACGTTGCCCGAGCACGGGAAAGAGGTCGGCAAGGCCGTCTTCACCTATTCGCGCGACAGCCTGACCGCCAAGGGGACGGTCGACGTCGCCTTCACCGGGATCAAGGAAGAGAAGACCGGCGAGCTGTTTGATGCGGTCTACAAATTCGCCGAGACACCGGGCGCCGGTGGCGACTTCCAGTACGCCGCGAGCCAGGACTACCTTCCCGAGCCCGGCAACACCGGAACCGCGAAAGAGAGGCTGACCATCCGGAGCCGCTGGCAGCAGACCGGCGCTGGCCGTGCGGACGTGAAGCTGTCGGGCGGCGATCTGACCGCCACCGGCACCGTCGGCACCGCCAATGTAAATGACTGCTGGGACAGCAACTTCGGCAGCGTCTACAAGGCGCAGAGCTGGCTGCCGGCGGGCGGGTGGGGCATCGAGGCGAGCTGCGTCTTCACCCCCGCGGAGTACTCGACGCTCTGATGACCCGGCCGGTCCTGCACGTTGTCGCCGGAGGCAGCGCCGCCGATTCGCGGGCGGCGCTGCGCGAGCTTTACACGAAGTTCGGCGGCAGCGTGTTCGGGCGGTGCCACTACCTGCTCAAGGATCGCGCGAAGGCGGAGGACGCCATGCAAGATGTCTTTGCCCGAGCGTTGACCGCCTACAGCGACTTTCGCGCCGAATCGTCGCCGCTGACCTGGTTGATGAAGATCGCCACCCACCATTGCCTGAACGTGCTGCGCGCCGAACGCGCCCCCTGGCACGAACGATTCCAGCGCGAGGAGCAGGCGCGGATCGAGCCGGAGGCGCACGGGACCGGGGCGGCGCGCGGGGGGCCGCAGCTGGTCGAGGACCGCGAGGCGGTGCGCCAGCTTCTCGGCAAGCTGGACATCGAGACCCAGGCGGCCGCGATTCATTACTACGTGGACGAGATGACCCTGGAGGAAGTGGCGGCGTTGCTGGGACGTTCGGTGCCGACCATCCGCAAACGCCTGGAGAATTTTGCCGCCCTGAGCGGGCAGGAGATCACGCGATGACCGAAACCGACAACCACCTGGGGGAGCTGAAGTTGCGGCGGCTGTGGGCGGGAGAGTCGCTGGGCGCCGACGCCGACGCTGTCCAGCAGCACACCGCCGCCTGCCCGCAGTGCCGCGCGCGTCTCAAGGACTTCGACGACCAGCAGCGACGGTTCCAGGACGAGATCTCGTTCGATCGCTTCGCCGCCGGTGTCGAACGCGCCGCCCGCCGTCCGGCGGCGCCGGCGCGGCAGCGTCCGGGCGGCGTCCGCTGGCTGGTCCCGGCGCTGGGCATGGCGGCGGCGCTGGCGCTGACGGTGTCTTTCGCGGCCAGGCCAGACCCGAGCAACCGAGTCAATCGTACAAAGGGGGGCGGCGGCAGCGGCGTTACCGTGCGCATCGCGGCCCCGGAGCGCGGCACCCAGCGCAGCGCCTCGGCCGACACGCCCGAGGCGCTGTCCGCCGGTGAACGCATCCGAATCGGCTACCAGCCGGGCGCCCATCGCTTCTTGACCGCGATCTCGGTCGACGACGCCGGCGCGGTGACGGCGCTGTACCCGGAGTCCGGACGCAGCGTGACGGTGCCCCGCGGCGCCGAGACCCGCTATCTGCCCGACAGCGTGGAGTTCACCGGCAAGGGCGCCGAGCGCCTGGTGGTCGTGCTCAGCGACGAGCCGCTGGAGATGGAGGCGGTCAAGCGCGCGGCGCACGCCGCCTACGGCAAGGCCAAGGGCGACATCCTTCATCTGCCTTCACTGGAGATAAAGGGCGAGCAGTTCCACCGGAGCTTCCTCAAGCCGTAGGCTGGCTCCTAGGGGCCGTTCATGCGCAAACTGGTCATCGCCGCCGTCGCTTTTCTGTCGGGCGTTGTCACGCTGGCGGCGCCGGCGGGGCGCGCCCACGCGCAGGCGCTGCGGCGGTTTGCCATCGTCGTCGGCAACGACGGCGGCGGGCGCGACACGCGGCCACTGCTCTACGCGCGCCAGGACGCGCGCAAGGTCCACGAGATCCTGACGCGGCTCGGGGGCGTGCGCGCCGACGACGCCGTGCTGCTGCTGGACCGCACCGCCGCCGAGCTGGAGGCGGCGCTGGCTGACATTGAACGGAAGGCGCGCGACGCCAGCCAGCGTGGCGAACGCGCCGCCCTGCTGGTCTATTTTTCGGGGCACGCCAAGGACGGGGCCCTGCGCCTGGGCGACACGCAGCTGCCGCTGGAGTCGTTGAAGGCGCGCATCGCGCAGGCGCCGGTCGACGTGCGCATCGCCATCTTCGATTCGTGCCGCTCCGGCATGCTGACCCGCAGCAAGGGGGCCCGCAAGGCGCCGGCCTTCGAGATCGAATCCAAGAGCGCGCGCGACGCCAAGGGTTTGGTCATCCTGACCTCCAGCACGTCCGACGAGGATTCGCAGGAATCGGATCTGATCGGCGGCAGCTACTTCTCGCATCACCTGGCCAGTGGCCTCCTGGGCGGGGCCGATCGGTCCGGCGACGGCCGGGTCACGTTGTTCGAGGCCTACGCCTACGCGTACGATCGCACGGTCGCCGACACGGCCGAGAGCGCGGCCGGCGCGCAGCACCCGACCTTCAGCTACGACCTGGCCGGCAACGGCGATCTGGTCTTGACCGACGTCGCCCAGCGCAACGAGGGGCTGCTATTTCCGCGCGCCGCCGCCGGCGGTGTCTATTTCCTGGTGGACGGCAAGGGCTTCGTCGCCGCCGAGGTGATCAAGGCCCACGACGCCGAACGTAGGATCGCACTCGCGCCCGGACGTTACCGGGTCAAGCGCCGCTTGCCGGATCGGCTGCGCGTCGGCGAGATCGACATCGCGCGCGGGCAGATCACGACGCTGGACGAGCCGTCCCTGCGCGACACACCGTTTTCGGACGATCCGGTCAAGGGCGCGCCGCGCGTGGAGCTGGCCGGCCGCTGGAGCGTGGGTCTGGGCGGCACGTACCAGGCCATCTTCGACGCCCCCACGCGCGAGAGCCTGTTCCCGGCGACGGGGATGCTGGGGCTGGAGCTGCGGCTGCACGACTTTCTCCGCCGCGACTGGGTATGGGGCTTCGACTTCGCGGCCGGCAGCGCGCGCGGCACCGTGAACCTACCGACCGCCAGCTTGCCGTTCAAGTTCTCCGAGCTGTCGCTGGCGTCGTCGATGGTGGTTGAATTTCCCGGCCGCCTGATCACACCCTTTGTCGGTGGCCGCCTGGCGTTGCTGCTGATGGGGCGCGAGTTCGAAGGGTCGGCCTTGCCCAAGCAGTTCTTTTCGACCCTGTCGCCCGGGATCGTCGGCGGCCTGGGTTTCCGATTCTCGCGCACGTGGGAGCTCACCGTGCGCGGGCGCGTCCACTACCTGCTCTACAACGTCGACGAGAATCGCTCGCTCGGTTATTGGGAGCTTGCCACGGCGGTGTCGTATGACCTCTAGGAAGCACAAGCAGATTGCAATTGGCCTTGCTGTCGGGTTGGCGCTGGCCGGATGCGGCGACTACTCGAACGAGGACCTGGAATACATGAACGCGCTGCCGGAGCGTGAGGACCTGGCCGTCAACCTGCCGCAGGCGCAGAGCGCGGTGCTGGCCCAGACCGCCGAGCTTTACCGGATGACCCACGACGTGACGAGCGTCTTCAACGGCGTGCTGGACGCATTCTTGGGCCTGATCGACTTCGTCCGCGCGCATGCGCCGTCGAGCCGCAGCGACAACAGCCGGACGTGGGGGCCGTATCCGGCGAAGGACAATCCCGGCTGGATGGTGAAGATGGAGATCACCCGCGTCAATCCCACGGCCACAGGCTTTAGCTACTGGCTGGGATTCCTGCCCGTCGCGAATCGCACCGCCGCGCCGATAAAACTGATCAGCGGGACTTTCGAGGCCAGTGGGGGGATTCGCCGCGGCGCGGGCACCCTGGACGTAATGACGGCGGAGG
>DASRQT010000080.1:0-6272 GCA_035696485.1 Polyangia bacterium
GCGCCGGCGTGAATCACGCTCAGTGAATGGAGGGAGAGGTCGCCAAGGGCGGCGCGCATTGACGGCGTCGCGCGGGGCGCCACCGTCCGCTTGATTTCGAAGCCACACGGTTCTCGCGCAGCAGGCGGCGGATGGCGGCGATATGGCCCGACCGCGGGGGCATGGCGCCGAGACTAGTCCTGCAGCGCCACCTGTCACCTAGTAAATTCATAGGCTACCTATGAAATATCATGAGGGCGGGCGACCGGCGCCAGACCGACCAAGACTGATCGTCGGCGCACCACCCAATCAGACCTGCACCAAATCTGCACCAAACGTGGTCGCCTGGAGTTGCCTCGGACGTAACAGAACCGCCGACGGCCAGCGGCAAATCCACGATTCCGGCAGTTTTGTCGCCTGGGCCGCAACCGGGCGCAACACGCTCCGCGTCCTCAAGATCCGCCGCTCGCAAGGGCTTGCGAGTTCAAGTCTCGTCTCCGGCGCTAGGCGAAATCATCAGGCGTTCCTGGTTTCTGTGTGCTGACGTCGGCCCCCTTGTGGAACAATGTTGCGGGAACGCGATCAGCTATTTAGAAGAGACGCGATCATCTAAGCCCAACGAGAATATAGGCAGGGAAAACCCTTTCCTCTAACCGTCCCTCCTGTGTTACTTGTGTTACCGAAATAGGGGCGGGTAGCGGCGGCGTGAGCTGGTAGTCGAGGTGTCGCGGAGCCCGATCCTTCCAAATCGAATATTGAGCCCGCGATCGGCGCGAGTATGATGGCCCCGTCCTGCTGGGAGGATGTGTCATGAAGCGTGTACCCGAGCGGTCGACTCGATCGAAGGTCCGAGGCGAGGCCACCCGGCGACAGTTTCTGTCCACCGTCGTCATCGGCGCGGCCTCCGCCGCGTGCGGAGACACCGGCAAGGGTGGCATGACTCCCCGTGGGGGCGCGAACGGGGGCGGCGGCGGTGCGAGCATGGGCGGCTCGCCGGACGCCGGCTCCGGCGTGGGCGGCTCGCCCGGCACCGGCGGCTCGCCAGGCAGCGGCGGCAGCGTGGGCGGCTCGCCGGATGCCGACATGACCGCGGAGGTCGGCGCGCAGCCCGACACCGGGCCTCGCATCGAGGCGGGGCAGCCGCCCAACCCGCCGCCCGATGCCCGGCCCGGCGAAACCGTCGCCTCGAGCAAGAAGGCCTCCGACAAGGTGACGCTCGGGAAGACCGGGATAGAGGTGTCCCGGCTGGCGATGGGCAGCGGGACAAATGGCACCGGCGGCACGTCGCAACAGACCCGCCTTGGGATGGCCTTTTCTAACCTTCTGGTCCGGAGCTACAACGAGCAGGGGATGATGTTCTGGGAGACCGCCGACGCATACGGCGCGCACCCGTACCTCAAGGAAGCGATTCGCCAGGTGGGGCGCGACAAGGTCGTCATCGCCACCAAGACGCACGCGACCACCGCGGCCGAGATGCAGGCCGACCTCGATCGCTTTCGCAGGGAGCTCGGGGTCGAGATGATCGACATCATCCTCCTGCACGCGATTTCAAACACCGCCTGGACCCAGCAACTGGCGGGCGCCATGGACGCGCTGTCCCTTGCCAAGCAACAGGGAATCATCCGTGCGCACGGCATCTCTTGCCATTCTCTGGGGGCGTTGCGGCTGGCGGCGCGCACCCCGTGGGTCGACGTGGATTTCGCGCGCATCAACCCCGCGAGGATTGAGATGGACTCCGATCCCGCGACGGTCATCAGCGTGCTGCGCGAGATGAAGGCGGCCGGCAAGGGCGTCGTCGGCATGAAGATCCTCGGCATCGGTCAGCTCGCGAACCAGATGTCGACCGCCATCAGCCACGCCGTGAAGCTGGATGGCATCGACGCGTTCACCATCGGGTTCACCAGCTACCCGCAGCTTCAGCAAGTGACCACCGCGATCCAGCAGGTCCCGATCTGATCGAGGCGTGAAGATGTGGACATTCTCGCGTAGGGGGCGTTTCGTCATGCTGCAAGGAACTCTCAGAGTGTTCGCCACGGGGTTGTTGGCCAGCGGGTTGATGCTGTCGACTGCGAGCGCATCGATGGCGGATGTCGCGGCCAGTGGCTGCCACCTGGGCAATCACCCGCACGCGGAATCCAGCTGGGCCTGGCTGGTCGTGTTGTTGCTGCCGCTGCTGTTTCGCAGTCGCCTATTCGGCCGGCGCTAGAGCCCGCAAACGGCCCGCCTGACGATGGCGATGCGCGCCCCACCGGACCCGAAAGGGTTGCGGACTACGGCTTGGTAATGCAGGGGTTGGAGAGGGTCTTCCCCGCAAAAACAGACGTGTTCGGGTTGTTGGCCGCTCCATCACAAACGTCGGTGCCAACGCGCAGGGTCGCCATCGCGCCCAGCGACGCCGAAGACGCACCCGTCCCCGACAGCGCGCCGTCTATTTGAATCGTGAGCGTGCCCGACACGCGGGCAACCACGATATCGTGCGGGTTGCCGTCATTGATGGGGACTGTGGAGTTGATTCTCTGGTAGCTCGTGCTGCTGCCGCCGTCGGTCTCCACGTCGATTGTCCCATCCGCCGCCTGGCGAATGTCCCAGAACATGCCGAAGAAGCACACGCCGCGCTGATTCACCAGCGCCACCCAACCGGTCTGGGTCGTCTCGATACGAAAGGAAATATGAAAATTGCCGGTCCCGACATTGGAAAGATCTCGGGTACCGTTCACGCAGGCGGCGGCATCGGCGGCGCCATCCGACGCCCCATCGGCAGCGCCATCCGACGCGCCATCCGACGCGCCATCCGAGGCATCTGGGCCGGCCAGGGGAGCGCGTTCGGTGCTGGTGTCGCGCGCGTCGCCGGCGTCCGTGATCGGGGTCAGGTCGGGGGCGGTGTCCAGCGACGACCCGCTGCCGCCCGTCGCGGCGCCGCCGGTGCCCATGCCGCCCGTCGCGCCACCGCCGGTGCCCATGCCGCCGGTTCCGTCACCGCCGGTGCCGTCGCCACCTGTGCCCATGCTGGCGCCGCCAGTGTCGCTGGCAAACCCGGCGCCGCCCGATCCGGCTAGGATCGGAATCGCCGCATCCCGGCCCGGATTGAAGTGCTCCGCGCTGCAACCGAGCGTCCACGCGGTGGTTGCTCCAAGCAAGAGCAGCCAGGTCAAAATACCTGCAGTTTGACCAGATCCAACCGTTCGCATCGCGTCCCTCAGCTCCCGGGAGCGTACTATCCGAATCCTCCTATGAACAGCGGGTCGGGAGCGTCACGCGTCAGGCGATGACGCCGCGTGCCGCCCGACGCTACCACTACGGAAACTGGATGTGCCGCATCTTTCCCAGCGCGCCGATGATGTCCAGGTGAACGTCGAAGATCGGCTGGTTGGCCTGGATGCGCGTCAGGAGGGTTCCGGGGTAGGCGGTGACGCAGGATTCGGTCTCGCTTCGATAGACCGACAGCCGGTGCTGAATCACGGCATCGGAGGCATCGTCGGCGCGGTTTTGCGCCAGGGCGCGCCTGCGGATTCGGTCGATGACGATCTCTTCGTCGTAGACCGATAGCTTGAAGATCTTGATCACGTTGACTAGCCTGGTCAGGAGGTCGACCTGCTGGCGGTTGCGTGGGATGCCGTCGATGATCAGGAAGTCCTGATCGCGGACCGGCAGCGTGCCGATGTATTGCGAGAACAGCTCCATGACCAGCTGATCGGGCACGAGGTTCCCCTGGCGCAGGTAACTCTGCACCGACTGGTGGAGCGGGTTGGTCGGTGTCAGCGCGCGCAGAATGTCGCCCATCGCGACATGATGAAATCCCGGGAGGGCGCTGAGGATCTTCCCCTGCGTGCCCTTGCCGCTGCCGGGGTACCCGAAAAGCACAATGGCGCGATTCATTTGCCCCTAGATACCGCGGCTGATGGCCTGTGGTCGAGCACAAGCTCGGGGTCACGGCTCGTGATATTGCAGCCGTATTTGCGCTCGAGGTGAGCAAAACATCCCCAGTAGCTTGTAGATCCCCCCTTCGTGCTTACGTTACGCCGACCCCCCGACGCGGGATTGCGGGCGGGGTCACCTATGAAGAACACCAAGGGCGATGCCGGTCTGAGAATCTTGCTGGTCGATGACGAGCCGGACGCGCACGTGGCGATCGAAGCCGTGCTGCGCGACGACGGTCACGCGGTCACCATCGCCTGCGACGGCGAGGAGGCGCTGCGCCGGGTGACATCGGAGACGTTCGACGTCATGTTGTGCGACATCCGCCTGCCCAAGCTGGACGGGCTGTCGCTCTTCCGCCAGACGCGCGAGGCCGCGCCCGACACCATCGTTATTCTGGCGACGGCCTACGCACAGGTTCACGACGCCATCGCCGCCGTGAAGGAGGGCGCGCACGACTACCTGACCAAGCCGCTCGACTGCGACGAGATCGCGATCCGGATGAACCGCATCGCGGAGCAGGTTTCGCTGCGCCGGCAGCTGGCGGAGGCGCGCACGCAGCTGGCCAGTCTGGACAGCGACGATCCGATCGTGGGCAGCTCGCCGGTGATGTGTCGCATGATGACGCGTCTCAACACCATCGCCGGCAGCGACGCGCCGGTGCTGCTGCTGGGCGAGACCGGCACCGGCAAGGAGCTGGTCGCTCACGCGCTGCACGATCGCGGCCCGCGCCGCGGCAAGCCCTTCGTGACCATCAACTGCGCCGCGTTTCCCGACACGCTGCTCGAGGCCGAGCTGTTCGGCTACGAGCGCGGCGCCTTCACCGACGCGCTGGTTCGGCGCGACGGGCGCTTCCGCGCCGCCAACGGTGGCACCCTGCTGCTGGACGAGGTCGGCGACATGTCGCCGGCGGCGCAGGCCAAGTTGCTGCGCGTGCTGCAGGAGGGGACCGTCGAACCGCTGGGCACCAACCAGACAATTCGCGTTGACGTGCGCGTCATCTCGGCCACCAACCGCGACCTGCGCAAGATGATGGCCAACGGCAGCTTCCGCGAAGATCTCTACTACCGCCTGAACGTCCTCAACATCGACATTCCGCCGCTACGGGAGCGGCAGGGCGATCTGCCGCTGCTGGCGCAATTTTTCCTCAACAAGTTTCGCCGCCCCAATGGTTCGCCGCCGCGCATGTCGCTGGCTGCCTGGTCGGCCCTGGCCGCCTATGGATTTCCGGGCAACGTGCGCCAGCTGGGACACGCGATCGAACGGGCGGTGATCCTGGCCGGCGACGACGAGGTCGAGGTGCAGCACCTGCCGCGCGACATCGTCGGCGTCGTGGTCACACCGGTGAAGATCGAGACCTCGCTGCGGCCCCTGGGGGTCGCGATCAAGGAGTTCGAACGGCACTACCTCCAGCGTGCGCTGGCCCACACCGACGGCAAACGAACGGTCGCGGCCGAACTGCTGGGCATCTCGCGCAAGAACCTGTGGGAGAAGCTGCGCTCCCATGGCGACGGCGCCACCGCCGACGCCCACCAGGCCTGACGCAGAAACGCCGCCGTGCGAACACGGCGGCGGCTGCTGAATCCCGGTTCCGATTTTACAGCTGGGTGATGAACCAGATCTGCTGCGACTCACCCTTGTAGTACCACTGCTGAATCTCGGCGCCGTTCGAGGTGCTCTTGTCTTTGATGTCAATCGACTTGGCGCCCAGCTTGGCGACGATGCTGTACATCGTGCTGCCAGCGCCGGAGCCGGCGCCTGAGGTCGACTTCCAGAGAGAGACCGCGGCCGTCGGTGTCCAGTCGGACTGTGACTTGTGCGCATTCAGGCACTCGTAGGTCCCGCCGTTGTAGGTCACGCGGGTGCCGACCGAGTAGGAGACGGCGTTGCCGGACCAGCCGCCGGCGAGGGCGCCGGTGCCGGAGGTTCCCACCGGGGTGACGGCCCACTTCTGGAAGTCGTTGTCGTACTTGCTCCAGGTGCAGATGCGCGAGCCGTTGTCCTGGCCGCCGAGGTAGAGATCAAGGCAGCGGCCGTTGCCCCGGTTGCAGATCTTGAAGTAGCTCTCGTTCGCCAGCTTCTCGATCTTCCACTTCTGGTTGGCGCCACCGCTGAAGTCCCAGGTAATGACGTGACCGCCGTCGTAGTTCTGGTTCAGGTCGGCGTCGAGGCACTTGCCCGAGAGTTTCGAGCAGATCTTGTAGTCCTTGTTCGGGTCGAAGCCGGGCAAGGGCTGGCGCCAGACGGTGACGGGGTTGGAAAAGCCGTTGCAGGAGTTGTAACCCTCACCGGCGGGCCCGCCCTTGACGCAGCCGCTGCCGCACTGGGCGTCCTGGCCGAACGGGTTGCTGTAGGGCCGATTGGCCTGATAGGCGCCG
>DASRQT010000081.1:0-9493 GCA_035696485.1 Polyangia bacterium
TTGCAGCAGGTTTGATTGTACTGGCGCGTCCCGGCGGGGCACGCGCAGGTGCCGTTGCAGCCGTCCGACTGGCCGGCGCGGCTACCGTCAGCCGGGCAGGTCGGTGTGCACGAACACTTGCCCTCGATGCAGCGGCCGTTGCTGCCGCAGCCTGCCGAGCAGGCGCAGCTATCGACGCAGGTGCCGCCGTTGCAGGCGCTGCCGGCGGCGCACACCACCCCGGCGCACGGGTCCGACACGCATCGTCCGCCAGCGCAAACCTGACCGGCCGGGCAGATCACCGTCGCGCACGGGTTGGCGACCGGGGCGACGGCCACGCAGGTGCGGTGGCAGGCGTTGCCGGCCGCACACGTGCCCGAGCAGGCATTGGTCGTCACACATTTGCCCGAGCTGCCGTCGCAGTGCTGACCGGCCGCGCAGATCACGCCCGCACAGGGGATGTGGAAGCAACCGGGAACACATGACCCTTCCACGCAGGTCTGGCCGCCGGGACAGGTGACGCCGGCGCACGGATCGACCACCGGCACACACAGCGCGCGGCAGGCCTTGCCGTCGCCGCAGGCGGTGCCGCCCGGCTGCGCGCACGGATCGCTCTGGCAGGTTCCTCCGAAGCAGACCTCGCCCGCGGGGCAGGCCACGCCGGCGCCGCATGGTTTGGGTCCGGGCGAGGTCTCGGCCGCCGGTTCCGATGCGTCGTCTTCGCCGAAACGTTCGCCGCGCACGGCGTGATCGGATGGCGAAGCCAGGTCGAGCGCGCCGCCGTCATCGCTGCTGCGTCCACCGTCAAGCGGCGAGAAGCGCGCCGCCGGCGAGAAGCCGCAGCCGGTCGCGGCCACCGCCGTCGCGACGACGATCAGCCACAGCACCCGCCACCCGCGCGCAGGCAACAACGTTGTAGCGCCCGCAACATCGCTTCTCGATAACGACACCGGGTGAAAGATGCGCAGACCAACGATCCTGCCGGGGAACCTGCCAAACATCGGGACCTCCGTGAACTCGTGCGGGGAGCCCCCGGCTAGAGCAGCACTTTGAGTACCAATGGTTGCAGCAGTGAGCCGCACTACAATCGAGCAGTGACGAACGTGACACGAGGCGCACACTCTGGCAGTCTCGTTCAAGCTGGCAACCGCGATTGAACGTCGTCGAAAATGCAGGGGTCATGATCCCGCAACCCAGCCCAGCGGCGCCGCCACCTGACGCGCGCAACGCTTTCGACGACGCGACGGTGCCCGCGACGACCCCGGCGGCGACGACAATGAGACAGATCGACGCTGATGTCGTCGCGCTGATGCGTCATTGGCGGGGCGGCGAGCGCAACGATCCCGTGTTGCGCGCCGCCTGCACTGATCACCTGGTGCGGCTGCGTGCGCTGTGGCGGTCGCACCCCGATCTGTTTTCAGCGATGTCCCTGGCGACGCTCAAGGAGATCTCGACCGCGCTGAAGGGAAACACCGTACAGATGGTCCTGCCGCGTGGGGGGGCGCGCGGGCACGCGGGGCGGCACGCGCCGTCACCGGCGGAGATGGGTGTCGCCATTCGTGAGGTGCTCAAGACCACCTTCGGCTATGACCAGTTTCGCGCCGGTCAGGAGGAGATCATCCAGGCGGTGCTTGCGGGACGTGACTGCATCGGCATCATGCCGACGGGCGCGGGAAAGTCGCTGACCTATCAGATCCCGGCCCGCGTGCTGGGTGGAACCACCCTGGTGGTCTCGCCGCTGATCGCGCTCATGAAGGATCAGGTGGATGCCATGACCGAGGTCGGCATCCGGGCGACATACCTCAATTCAAGCCTGACGCTTGAAGAACGCCGGCGGAGGGTCGCGGATCTGGCCGCCGGGGCCTACGAGCTCTGTTATGCCGCGCCGGAGGGGATCGAAGCCTCCGTGGGCCACGTTCTCGGCCGCATCGATCTGCGCCTTATCGCGGTCGACGAAGCCCACTGCATCAGCCACTGGGGACACGACTTCCGCCCCGCCTATCGCAATCTCGCGGGCCTCAAGCAGCGATTCGCCGGTGTGCCGGTGCTGGCGCTGACGGCGACCGCCACCCACGAGGTAACCGCCGACATCATCGAGCAGCTGGCCATGATCCGCCCGGCGAAATTCCGCGGGCGGTTCTTTCGCCCGAACCTGCGGCTGCACGGTTACCGCAAGGGGGGCGATCGCGATCGCAAGGCTGGGGCCGGCGGCAAGGGCGACGGCGTCCCGCGCGTGCGCGAGGCCGTGCTGCGCCTGCTGCGCGCGCGCCCGGGAGAAAGCGGCGTGATCTATTGCCTGTCGCGCAAGTCGGTGGAGAGCACGGCGGCGTACCTGCGTGAGCAGGGGATCCGCGCGCTCGGATATCACGCCGGCATGGAGCCGGACGAACGCAACCGCGTCCAGGAGGCGTTCCGCCGCGATGACGCCGACGTGGTGGTCGCGACAGTGGCGTTCGGCATGGGCATCGACAAGTCGAACGTCCGCTTTGTCATCCACCGCGACATGCCGCGTTCGATGGAAGGTTATTACCAGGAGATAGGCCGCGCGGGACGCGACGGGTTGCCCAGCGACTGCGTGTTGTTTTATTCGTGGGCCGACGTCATGAGCTACGACCGTTTCGGAGACGACGGCGACCCGGTCGTCGCCGCGCGCCAGCGCGAGCAGGCGCGGGAGATGTTCCGCTTCGCCGAAGGGTCGGCCTGCCGCCACCAGCGCATCACGCACTACCTCGGCGAGACGATGGGGTCATGCGGCGGATCGTGCGACATCTGCCTCCACAGCGACATCCTCGGCGATCTGCTCAAGTCGGCACCCGCGCTATCGCCCAGGGGCGAAGGGCGCGCGCGCACAGGTAGCCGGCGAGCCCCCGGTGGTGAGGTACTGGCCGGCGCCGCCGGGATGGCCCTGGACGATGAGGGTGCCGACCTGCTGGCGCGCCTGCGGCGGTTGCGCCGGACCTTGGCCGACGCGCGCGGGGTCCCGGCCTTCATCGTCTTCAGCGACGCGACGCTACACGAGATGGCCGCGCGACGGCCACGCAGTCGCTCGCAGTTTCTCGACCTGGCCGGCGTGGGCCCCAAGAAACTGGAGCTCTACGGCGGCGCGTTCCTGGACGAGATTCAAACCCCAGGCGGCACCGGCGCCGGCTGAGGGATCTTGCGCGAGCGCGCAAAGAGTTTCCGCGCGACGGTGATTTTCCGGTTACGCCCCTTTCCGGTCGTCAGTCGGGTGCGTACCTTCAAGTCAAGAGCCCACCTGATTGGGCGCTGCGTAACCCAACCACAAATGACACAGACATGGGTATCGACCAGAGCATCGACACGCTGAACGAGTTCCTCCGCGGTGAGATCGCCGCGGTCGACACATACAAACAGGCGCTGCGCCAGCTCCAGTACAACGACAGCAGTGACGATCTCCGCGACTGCCTGGCCTCACACCAGCGGCGCGTGGAAACCCTGCGAAAGCAGATCGTGCAGCTCGGGGGGATCCCGGCCGTGGCGTCGGGCGCCTGGGCCACGTTTGCGCGCCTGTTCGAAGGGGACGTCGCAGCGCTGGGCGACGCGGCCGCGATCACCGCGCTCGAAGAAGGCGAAGATCGCGGCCTGCAGCTTTACCTCGAAGACGTGTGCAAGCTGGATCGCGCCACGCGCAAGCTGGTCGAGCGGGAGATCCTCCCCGAGCAGCTGCGCACCCACGATTTTCTGAGCGATCTCAAACTGACCCTCAGCGACGGTTAACAGGTTTTTACGGATTCGCTTAACCTGGGGCAGGCAGGCGCTTGCCGCCCGGTCTTGATGCCCGGGGCATGGTATGATTCGCGGCAATGGAGGCGGCGGATCTCAGCCTTTTCGCGCACGTGGTCGGGCGGTCGGCCGACGACCTCGATCTCGCGCAAGCGGCGTTGATGGTCGCCGAGGCGGAATATCCCGGCCTCGACATCGCCCGCTACATCGAGATGCTGGACCAGCTGGCGGCGCGGGTGCAGGGCGAGATCGCCGCCACGCCGGCCGCGCCGCCGATGCTGACCGTTTTGCGCGTTCTCTACGAGGAGCTGGGGTTCCAGGGCAACGCCGGTGACTACTACGATCCCAAGAACAGCTTTCTCAACGACGTCCTCGAGAGCCGGCGCGGGATCCCGATCACGCTGGCCATCGTCCTGGTCGAGGTCTCGCGCCGGGTCGGCGTCGATGCCCAGGGCATCTCCTTCCCGGGCCATTTCCTGGTGCGGTCGGCGGTATCGGGCGGCGCCGTGATCATCGATCCGTTCGATGGCCGTCCGCTGGACGCCGAGGATCTGCAGCTGCTGTACGCGCGCGCCACCAACGACGAGGGTCCCATCGACCCCAGCCTGCTGGAACCGGCCAGCACGCGCCAGATCCTGCTGCGCATGCTGAACAACCTGCGCGGGATCTACGAAGGACGCGGCGACACCGCCCGGCTGCGCGCGGTTCTGCTGCGCATGGCGCTGCTGACCCCGTCCGACGAGGTGCGCCGCCTGCTGGACGAGCTTGAGGCCGCAGGGCAGCCGGGACCGGCGCAGCTGAACTGACATTCGCCGTCATGGACATGGAGACCGGTTGAGGCTCTTCCTCCCGCTGGTCGCGCTGGCGATCACCGGCCCCATCGGCGCCGGCGCCGCCAGCGCCACGCCGGACAGCGTCCCCTCGGAGCTTGTCGCCGGCTCGGCCACGACCGAACCGGCCGCGCCCGAATTTCAGGATCCCGCGTTCGGTCCCCGCTACGTGATCGAATCGATCGAGGTGCGCGGCAACCGCAAGACCGAGACCTCGCTGATCCTGGGCGAGCTGGGGGCGGGCGGGCTGCACGCCGGCGCCGAGGTCGGCGCCTCCGACGGACGGGTGGAGGCCGCAAGATTCAGGCTGCTGTCGCTCGGCTATTTCCTTGACGCGCGTCTGTCCGTCGGGCGCGGCGTCAGACGCGGCGGCGCGGTGCTGCTGGTGGAGGTCGAGGAACGCGGCACCATCGTCATCAACGAGCTGTTCCTGGGCACCAGCGCCGCCACCGCCTTCTGGGGCGGACTGGACATGTCGGAGACCAACCTGGTCGGACGCGGCATCAATCTGGGAGCGGGGTTCGTGGCCTCCACGCGGCCCATCACCGACGGCGCTGTCCGCGGCTTCGGGATCCGCGGTCACGCCTCGGTGCCCGAGCTGCAGGGACCGGGCATCAGCCTGTCGGCCACCGGCCTGCTCAGCGACGGCAGCGAGCTGTTCCGCACCAGCGGCAGCGACGGTGATCCCGATCCGAGAAATTTCGCTGCCGTCCACACCCGTCGCGGCGGCGGCATCCTGGGCGTCGGGAAGATTCTGTCGCGGTCCCTGCGCGTGTACGCCGACTTCCGAGAGGAGGCCGTCAGCGCCACCGTGCCCGAGCGCATGCGCCTGCTGGACAGCGGCCTGCTGGTGCCGATCAACTTCGGCGTACGTGACGGCTATAGCCGCGTCGGTTCGATCACCGCCACCGCCGAGCTCGACACCCGGTCTGACCCTGTCCTGCCGCGCACCGGCTATCGGCTGTCAGCATCGGCGGAGTTCGCAACCTCGCTGCTCGCCTCCAGCTACACATACGGCAAGTTCCTGGTCGCGGGGTCGATCTATCGGCGGTTGCGCTGGGGGCACGTGCTGGGCTTCCACGCGCTGGGGGGCGCCATCGTCGGCGACGCGCCCTACTTCGATCAGTTCTTCATCGGCGATCTCAACCTCTTGCTGCCGCGACGGGCGCTGGGCATCAACTTCTCGACCCTCCCGTCACCAAACGTCCTCGGGACCGGAATCGCCGGCCACCGTTACGACGACTTCGCCGGAAGATTGTTGGTGGAATACGCGATCCCAATCTTGAGCCGCCATGGGTTTGTGTACCGCGGCGACTTCTTCATGGCCTTCGGCGTCCTGGGCCTGGGCAGCTCGGGGGATTTCGAGGGACGGTCGGTGTCCTGGGCCACGCTGCCCCTCGACCTGACCGCCGACGTCGGCCTGCGCCTGGACACGTACGTGGGCGTCTTCACCATCTCGATCGCGAACGCCCTCAGTCGAAGCTCATTCTGATGTCACGCGCTGCCTTCGCCGTTTGCCTGGCGCTCTGGCTGATGTCAGCAGCGGGCGCGGCGCGCGCGCAAAACGGCCCGCCGCTGGAGCGCAGGACCACCGGGTTGCACCGCCAGGACGGCGTGCTCGCCGCCAGCGTCGGGCTGCAGGATCTGTTCGGCGCCGCCGAGCGCCAGCGGCTGACCTCCGGGTTTGCCGCCCGCGTCCTGATTCGCGTCTACCTGCACCGCGAGGGATCCCCCGAACCGGTGGCGGTCACCTTCCAGCGCAGCGAGATCGTATACGACATCTGGGACGAGAGGTTCCGACTGCGCATCACGCGCGGGGCCGGCGCCAGCATGGAGTTCCGGCGCGAGGTAAAAACCGCAGAGGAGGCCATCGGGGACACCACGACCTTCTGGAAGTTCCCGATCACCGAGCTGCGGCGGCTGCAGCCCGGGGCGCGATATTTCCTGGCTTTTCGCGCCGATCTCAATCCCATCTCCGAGGAGCTGTTGTCAGACGTGCGTCGCTGGTTGGTGCAGCCGGCGCGCGGCCAGCGGCGGGTCGGCGCGGGCGACAGCGTCTTTGGATCGTTCGTCAGCATCTTCGTGAACCCGCGGATTGAGGACAGTGAACGGCAGGTCCGTTTCCTGTCGCAGACCTTCGTGGAGCCGGTCCGATGAAGCTGCGCATGCCCGGACGGTTCGAATGGAAGATCCTGGCCGCCCTGTTCATCGTCGCCTGCCTGCCGCTGGGGACCGCGGGGTATCTGATGACGTTGACGCTCAATCGCGTGTCGTCGATCACCGAACAGCATCAGAAGGAGGTGCGCGCCTCGCTGAGCGGCGCGGTGGACGTCTACCGCGTCCATTTTTCGCAGATGAAGGAGGCCTTCCGCGAACGGGCCGAGCAGATCGCCGCCGGGTCGTGGAGCCACGCTTCGGATCTGGCCAGCGTCCCCGATCTGGTGCGGGCCCGCGTACTGCTCGGCGACCGCGTGGCCGACGAATGGTCGGTGCCGCCGGCGACACTGGAACACACCCGCGAGGGGCCACCCAACCTGGTCGAGCTGCCGGGGTCCAAGCCGGAAGCACCGCGCCTGCTGGAGCTGACGTTCGGGATCTCCAAGGAGCTGTACGACAACTTCCTGGCGCTGCGCGAGGCGATGAACCAGGAGCAGGAGCTGGATCGTGTGTCGCCGGTGGTGCTGCCGATGATCTTCCGCGCGCTGGGGATCGCGCTGGTGATCGTTCTGGCGCTGGCCACCGCCATCGGCCTGTTTGTCGCCCGCCGCGCCACCGGGCGCGTGGCGACGTTGCGCGAAGCAGCCCGCCGCGTCGGCGAGGGTGATCTGGCGGTACGGGTTCACCCGAAGGGGCGCGACGAGCTGGATGAGCTGGGGCGCGCGTTCGACCAGATGGTCGCGGAGCTGGGCGACGCGCGTTCGCGCCTGGAATACCTGCAGAAGGTGTCGGCGTGGCAAGAGGTCGCCCGGCGCCTGGCGCACGAGATCAAGAACCCGCTGACGCCGATCCAGCTAGCGGTTCAGGAGCTGGGTTCGAAATATCAGGGCGACGACCCCGCCTATCACAAGCTGCTGGCGACGGCGCAGGAGATCCTCACCGAGGAGATCGGCGCCATTCGCAGGCTGGTCGACGATTTCTCAGCCTTCGCCAAGTTGCCCAAGGTCGAACCTGCTCCGGTCGATCTGGCGCAGGTGGTGGAGGACTTTGTGCGCACGCACGCGGAATGGCAGCCGGTCTTGCGCATCGATCGCGAACCGGCGCCGGTGGAAGCGCTATGCGACCGAATGTTGATCCGGCGGGTATTGTCCAACCTGGTCGAAAATGCCGTCCAGGCCGCCCTTGGGGCCGGGAAGGTCCCCGAGGTGGTGTTGCGCGTTCGCGCCGATCGACAGCGCCGGCTGGCGGCCCTCATCGTCGACGACAACGGACCTGGCCTGGCCGCCGGCGTGCGCGAGCGGATCTTTGACCCCTACGTCACGACCAAGGAACACGGCACCGGACTAGGGCTGGCCATCGTGAGAAAGATCGTGATCGATCACGGCGGCGACGTGCTGGCGGCGGCCGCGCCGTCGCCGCTGGGCGGGGCGCGTTTTACCGTGGAGATTCCGGCCGGGGCGGCAGCGGGTACACGCGCGACCCCAGTGTCAGGGCCGCCCCCGCCGGCGTCTGGGTGATGCGCTCGGCCAGCGCGGCGGCGGCCGACGTCGCCAGCCGCGCCTCGAGCCGGAGATCCTCCCGGACATTCGCCCGGATTTCCGCCCGGGCATCCGCCCGGACTTCCGCCCGAGATACTCGCACGCGGCAGCGAAGCACGCCGGCGGCGTCCAGGGTCAGGGTCTGGGGATCGAGTGGCTCCTCGCGGCCGTCGGACAGCGACAGCAAGACCCGCGCGTCGCCGTCAAAGCGCAGGGCGCGGACGACCAGCGGCGTGTCGTCGACGTCCAGGTAGACAAAGCGCTGCTCGTCGAGGCGCAGGATGTGGCGTCCGTCGGGGAGCCGATCGAGCCATCGGAACAGCGCCTGGCGCAGCCCCTCGTGAAGCACAAAGTCCCCCTCGTGGACGAAGTGGCCCTCGCCGTTGATCCGGATCCCCGACTGGCGCAGCCGCTCCAGCAGGGCGGCGTCGGGTTTGCTCATGGGAAAGCTGCTGCCTTCAGGCGGGCAGCGGGTCGCCAGGGGGCGCGCTACCGGGGTCCGTGGGGACATTGGAGAGCAAAACCAGGCGGTCCTTGGCGCGCAGCTTCTCTTTTTTCAACTGCGCTCGCTCTACCTGCTCGGCCGGGGTCAATGAAAGGTGGCGATCCAGCTCCGCCAGGCGTCTTTCTATTTCCCCGTGTCGTTCTTTCAACTGCACCATTTCCACCGCTGCCGAGTTCACGTCCACCCGGATCTTCTCCATTCGCTCGCCTCCAACCCGGCCGAGAAAATTTCGGCCGACTCATAAGCCTAGCGCCGGAAATTGCAATTGGTCAAACCGCCAGCAGCCTACCTACTGTCCCCGACCGAACGCGGCGCGTCTGGGCGGCACTGGCGCGCTTTGTGCGATAGTCACGCCATGAGCTTGGTGGCCGTCCCGGTGTGGTGCTGGCTCGCACTGAATCAGCCCGTCGCGGCAGCTGCGCAAGCGCCGCCCCCGCCCCCGCCGGCGCCCACACTGGCGCCCGCGCCCTCCTATAAAGGCGCCCCTCCGCCGCCCGCCACCGGTTCCCCATCGCCCGACGATCGCAACCACCTTCCGGGATGGAACGCCGTCCCGCAATTCAGGCTGGGATTTTCCTTCATGCGCGTCATTCGTGAGGACGGCGACTTCACCGTGCCGGGGATTCAGACCAGCGCAGCGGGCCTCGACTTTGGCTTCACGTCGGGCTACACGCGCACCCACCTGGGCCTGGCGCACCAGTGGGAGAGCGCCGGGAACACCACCGCCCGCGGCTTCCGCT
>DASRQT010000082.1:0-3898 GCA_035696485.1 Polyangia bacterium
GGACATGGTGGCGGAAGCCGGCGAGGTGTTCCGGGCGGCCCACCTTCAAGACGTCGACCCAGGACCGCAGCGCCTGGTCGGCCACGGCCGGGTCCACGTCCAGGTGCAGATCGCTGTCGCGGCCGCGACAGAGGTTGCACACCAGGATGCCGAGCCCGGCCTCGGGCAGGGACGGCACCAGCGAAGCCGCCAGGGTCACCGCGTCGTCCAGGGCGCCCGCGGCCAGCAGCGCCTGCGCCAGCCGCAAGGCCACGCGCCCTTCCGGCGGATCGCCGGCGACCTGGCGCAGCTCGGCCACCGCCTCGTCGCCAAGACCCGCCAGCAACGCGGCCTCGCCCAGCGCCTCGTGCAGCTCGCTGCTGTCCCCGTACTGCGCGCGCAGGCGCGCCGCCAGCTCCGCGACAGCGGCCGCGCCACCGCGCGCCCGGGCAATGAACACCGACAGCAGCAGCGCCTCGGGATCGCGGGGATTTTCGGCCAGCGCTTGCTCCACCCGGCGGGTCGCCTTGGGAATGTCGCCGGCCGCGATCGCCAGGCGGGCCAGCCCCATCAGCGGGCGCACCGTCGCCAGCTGGATGTCGCCGGTCTGGTCCTCGAGGTCGCGGCAGCGGGCGAAATCCGCCGCGGCGGCCGCCGCGTCACCGGCCACCTCGTTCAGCTCAGCGCGACGCAGGAACAGCGCCGCCGACGGCGGGACCAGATCGGCCCAGCCACCGATGAAGGACAGCGCAGTCGGGGCGTCGCCCGAATGAAGGCCGTCGGCGATGAGAACGATCATCTCGCCGCCATATTGCTTGTCCGACAGCGCCAGCGGCCCCGCGGCCTCCAGCGCCCGGCACGCCGACAGGGCAGCCTCGGACCAGAGCGCGCGATCGCGCCAGAACCGCGCCAGCTCGAGCAGCTTGAACCAGCTGTAGAAATCGGTCGGATCGCGTTCGATCGAGCGCATGAGCAAGCTCATGTCGCGCGACTTCTTCTGCCGGCTGGTGGCGCGCTCGCGGACGTAGCCCAGGTGATCCACGATCGCGCCCAGGCGCCGGAGCTTGCGCCCGGTCCGCGCCAGGTATCGCGAGACGGCGGCCGTGATGTCCTCGTGAATCGGGTAACTGAATCGAATCGCCGGATCGTTCCGGAACAGGCGCAGCATCGGCGTGTCGCGGCGGTGGCCGTGGGGCAGCAGATTGCGCATGATGATCATCGCCGCGCCCGCGCCATCGTCGTCCAGCAGCGCGCGGACCTGGGCCGCAAGCTCGGGACTGGCCATCTCGTCGGCGTCCAGGAACAACACCCAGTCGCCGGTCGCATGATCGAGACCGGCGTTCCGGGCGGCCGAGAAATCGTCGTCCCACGCGCGGTGAAACACGCGCGCCCCGGCCGCCTCCAGGATCGCGACCGTACCGTCGCGGGACCCGGTGTCGACGACACACAGGTCGTCCCACAGCCCGGCGGCGGCGGCCAGGAACCGAGGCAGCAGCTCCGCCTCGTTCTTGACGATCAAACAGAGCGAGAGAGTCTTCGGTCTAGCGGTCGCCGTAGGCCCGTTGCGCTCGGCTGCCATTGCCGAATTGTAACAGGGACTCCGTCAACCGGCCCCGTGTCGCGGCGGCCAGCTGGTTGCAGCTCTCCAGGATCAGGGTCATGCGGTCGATCTGGTCGGCGGTCAACCGGGTCCCGGCGGCGGCCTGGCACAGCGCCACCAGCTTGCCGACCGAGGCCTCGGCGGCGGCGAGATCGCCGCCCTGCAGTCCCTTCGACACCTCCGACAGCGCGGCCTCGATCGCGGCGCCGTCGCTCACTTGGGGGCTGGCCCCTGCAGCGACGCGACCGCGGTCGCGAAGGCCTCGGCGACCGGCGCGAAGACGCGCTCGGCCTCGCGCACCGGGGCGGCGGTCTTGGTCCCGGCGCCCGTGATCAGGCGGTCGGCCACGAACATGTAAATGTCCATCAGCTGCGCGCAGAGCTGCGGCGACTTGGAATGATCCAGCGTCGACATCAGCTCGGCCACGATGTCGCTGGCCTTGGCCAGCGGTGTGTTGGCTTCGTAAGGGCGGCCGCCTTCCAGCGCGGAGGCAGCGGTGCGGATGTGGCGCAGCGCCGCCTGGAACAGCAGGACCATAAGACGCTCCTTCGAGGCCGTCTCGTTCTGAGTGACTGCATATCGTCGCACTGCCAACATGGAGCGTCTCCGTTTTCTGCTACGCCGTTTTCTGAGTCGACTGCTGTGACAGGAAGTTACCGGTGGCCTTGAGGCCGCTGACGACATTTTCCATCGCCGAGAACTGCATGATCAGGTTCTTCTTGAACGCGTCGATGCGCGCCTGCATCTTCTCGGCGTCGCTGTCCATCCGCCGGATGCTGGTGTTGAGGCTCTTGGTGCGCTCGCTGAACAGGCCGCCCAGCGTGCTGGTGAACTTGCGATTCAGGTTGAAGGCCAGCGCGCCGATGCCGGTCAGCGTGTCGGAAAAGATCTTGTTGACCGCGGAGGCATCGGTGGCGATGGCGCTGGCCAGCTTGGTGGTGTCGACCGAGAGCAACCCGGTCTGGTAGTCGGTCTTGACGCCCAGGTCGGCCAGCGCGCGCACCCCGCCCAGGCCGCTGACGGCGGAGGTCAGGACGCCCTGGATGCTGCTGATGAGGGTCTTGACCGTCGAGTCGCCGGCCAGGGTGCTGTTTCGGTCGGTGTTGGCGCCGCCCAGCTTCACCTGCTCCTGCGCGGTCTTCATGATGTCGTTGTAGGCGTCGACGAACTTCTGGAGGTTGGTCGCCGTCGCGCCGGTGTCGTAGTCCAGCGTCAGCTTCTCGATCGTGTCGGTCTTGGCCTTGAGCTGCAGCGTGGTGCCGGGGATGGCGTCGCTGATCGTGTTCGACTGGCGCGTGAACACCAGGCTGTCGATGGTGAACTGCGCGTTGACGGCGGGGGTGGCTTCGGTGAAACCGAGCGCGTGACCCTGCGTCGCCAGCGGATCCGTGGTCTCGACCAGCTCCAGCGCGGTCGCCGACGTCGGCGTGGTGTAACCGGTGTTCTTGTTGGTGACCGAGAGATACGTGGACCCGGTGCCGTTGCTCAGCACCGAGACGTTCACCGGCGCGCCCAGGCTGCGAATGTTGGCGGCCACGGTCGCCAGCGTGTCGCCATCGGCGATGGTGATGGTGCCGTAGCTCGTGCCCTGAACCTTGACCTCCAGCGTTCCCCCGCGAACTGGCGCGGTGTCGGCCGCGAACGCCGTCGCGCGCAACTGCTCGGCGACGGCCAGCTTCTGAACCGAGACGTTGTAGGAACCGGCCGACGAGGTGGAGGTCGGGGTGGCGGTGAAATCGGTGTTGGTGCTGGTGGCCTTGACGCCCAGGGCGCCGCCATCCGACAGCGCCTTGGAGGCGGTGTAAAAAGCGGCGATCTTCGAGGTCAGCGTGCCGATCAGCGAAATCTGCGACTTGAAGCCGTCCTGGCGCTTGCGCAGGAGGTCCAGGGGCCGCGTCTCAAGCTTGGTCAACCCGTCGATGATCGAGTTGGTATCAAGACCGGAGGCCAGGCCGCCTGCTCTGAAAAATGCTTCATCCGCCATGGTGTCTTCCTTTTAAGCGAATCGCCGCCCCGTGGTTCATCACCGCGGGGCGGCATCCGACTAGACCTTATCTTTCGTTATCGGCCTCAAAGCTCACCACCTTGAGGCGATTCAACCCAACCGTTCCGCGGTGTTACCCGAGGAGCTTGAGGGCGACCTGGGGGATCTGGTTGGCCTGCGCCAACACCGACACGCCGGCCTGCAGCAGGATCTGCGAACGACTGAGGTTCGAGGTCTCGGCCGCCACGTCGACGTCCTGGATACGGCTCTGGGCCGCGGACAAGCTGACCGCCGCGGTGGTCGCCGTGTTGATGACCTTCTCCATCCGGTTCGCC
>DASRQT010000083.1:0-11888 GCA_035696485.1 Polyangia bacterium
TCCAGCAGCTGCCGCACCTTCATCTCCAGATCCGCCGCCGTCACCTCGTGCTGCTGCCCGGTCGCCAGGTCCTTGACCTGAAGGTTGCCGGTCGCGATCTCGTTTTCGCCGATGATGATGGCGATGCGGGCTTTCAGTCGGTCGGCGCGTTTGAGCTGGGCCTTGAGGCTGCTGGGGCGGTGTTCGATCTCGACGCGGATCCCAGCCGTGCGCAGGCGGTGGGCGTGGGGGAGGGCGAAGTCGAGGGCGGCGGTGTCCAGCGGCGCGAAGAAGACGCCCAGCGTCGGTTCGAAGCTCTCTGCCGCTTCGGGCAGGGCCAGCAACGTGCGCTCGATGCCAAGACCGAAGCCCAGCGCGGGGGTGCGCGGGCCGCCCAGCGACTCGACCAGGCGGTCATAGCGGCCGCCGCCGCAGATGGTGTTCTGCGCGCCCAGGTCGCCGGCCTTGGTTTTGATCTCGAAGATCGCACCGGTGTAGTAGTCGAGGCCGCGCACCAGACGCGTGTCGACCTCGTGGCCAACGCCCAGCGCGTCCAGGGCGCCGCGGACGCGGGCAAATCGCGCCCGCGACGCGTCGGTCAGGTGGTCCAGCAGCACGGGTGCATCGGTGACCAGCGCCTGCACGTCGGGGCTCTTCGAGTCGAGGATGCGCAGGGGATTAAGCGACAGGCGGCGTTTCGAGTCTTCGTCCAGCCTATCCTGATGGGCCGAAAGATATGCGACCAGCGCGTCACGGTAGGCCGGGCGCTCTTCGGGCTCGCCCAGGCAGTTCAGCGTGACCTGCAGGTCAGCCTGGG
Organism: Polyangia bacterium; assembly: GCA_035696485.1. GTDB lineage: Bacteria > Myxococcota_A > Polyangia > Fen-1088 > Fen-1088 > DASRQT01. Next base: position 797 of record DASRQT010000083.1, read on the forward strand.
GCAGGCCCAGCTCGACGAACATCGCGACCAGCATGGCGATCATCTCGGCGTCGACGGAGGGCTCGGCGATGCCGAAGACCTCGGCCCCGACCTGGTGGAACTGGCGCAGACGGCCGCGCTGGGCCCGCTCGTGGCGAAACATGGGGCCGATGTAGTACCAGCGGGTGACCGGCTCCTTGTTCCACTGCGCACGTTCGATGTACGCGCGCACGGTGGGCGCGGTCCCTTCCGGGCGCATGGTGACCGACCGGCCGTCGCGGTCGTCGAACGAGTACATCTGTTTTTCCACCACGTCGGTGACCTCGCCGACCGAGCGCACGAACAGGGGCGTGTACTCGAGGATCGGCGTGCGCGCCTCGCGGTACGAAAACGACTCCAGCACCGATCGGGCCTTCTCCTCGAGAAAGTGCCACTTGGACACCTCGGGGGCGAGGATGTCGTTCATGCCCTTTACTGACGGCGGAACGTCTGCCATGGCCGAGGTTCTACCACTTTCGTCGCGCGGTCCGCGCCGGGCCGTCACTCGGTCTTGACCACCGCGGCGCCCAGCCTGACGACCATGCGGGCGGTGGCGGCCTCGACGGTGGCGCGGTCGCGGCCGTCCAGGGTGATCTTCACCTTGTAGTCGACGGCCTCGATGTGCGGGTACGAGCCGATCTCGACCGAAGGGAACTCGGCCACCACGGCGTCCAGCGCGTCGGCGATGGACCCTTCGCCCTCGCGCGAGTAGACCGCGCGGCCAAAAATGGGCACTGTCCGAAAAAGTTCACGTACTGCTTGAAATTTAAGCCGGAAGATCGCGGGGACGCCCGGGAGTATCCAGACGTTCTCCACCACGACCACCGGCCAGATCGTGCCGCGCTGGGCGGCTCCGTATTCCAGGCGCGCGCCTCCCGGAAGATCGGCCATGCGCAGGTCGCGATCGTGCAACTGCTTGCCGTAGCTGGCGCGCAGCAGCGCCTCCAGCTCGGCGTTGCGGACCATCGGCATCTCGAACGCGGCCGCGACCGCGGCCAGCGTCAGATCGTCGTGGGTGGGACCGACCCCGCCCGAGGTGAACACCACGTCGAAGCGCCGCGCCAGCTTGCGAACCGTGTCGGCGATCTCGCTGGCGACGTCGGGGATGACCTCGATCCGGCCCAGCGTCACACCCAGCTCGCGCAGCTGGTGGACCAGGTAGCGGGCGTTTTCGTCCTCGACCTTGCCAGACAGCAGCTCGTTCCCGATCAGGAGGATGGCGGCGACAGGCGGGACCGGCATGGGTGAATCATAAACGACCCCGCACGTTTTGCGTTTGCCGTCGCTTTTCACGATAATCGAGCGCCTGATGAAAAGACGTGGCTTGGCGGCTCTAGCGGTGGTGCAGGGGGCGCTTGTCGTCGGTCTCACCGCGGGGTCGTCCGCGTGCCGCGATTCCGGCGCCGCCGTCCGTCCCGGCAACGACGCCGCCGTCGACGTGAAGCCCGATCTGGTCGAGAAGCTGGCGCCCCCGGACGTCTTCTGCGCCCCGGATGCGCGCGGCGGCGGGCTGTGTCGGTTCAACTTCTGCGCTGACGCGCCGCTAAAATCTCTGGCGGCGCTGGCCACCGGTGAGGTCGGGATATCCGGCGCCGACGGCGCCTGCAGCCCGGGGGACATCTGCGTGGCGGTCAAGCCCACGCCAGACGGGAATGCCTTGCAGCTGACCTGCGAGACGCCGACCGCCGGTGCCCTGGGCTTCGGCATGCCGTGCGCGCGCGATCCGGCGATGAACATACGATGCAAAAATGATTCGCTGTGCGTGGAGGCCCCCGACGCGCCCGGGGCTCCCTTCTGCAGCACGCTGTGCCGGGTCGACCAGGATTGCCCGGCGGAATCGTATTGCCTCGACTACCATTCGGCGACGCTGCCCAATCAATCGTACGCGCTGGTCGGGATGTGTACGCCCAAGGCGAAGCTGGGCGGTACGGTTTGCACCGTGGAAAAGGACTGTCCGGCCGGCCAGGGCTGCGTCCGTTACGGCGGCCACAGCGGCGTGCTGGTGTGCAAGCCGGGCGGCGCCAAATCGATCGGCGAGGCGTGCGCATCCGACGGCGAATGCCGTGGCAGAGAGTGTTTCGACCGCATCTTCCGCAGCTCGGGCGGCAATAACCGCACGTTTTGCAGCGGAATCTGCGGCAAGAACAGCGACTGCGGTGTCGACCAGCGCTGCGTTCGCACGGTGCAGGCCAACAACGGGACGCCCGGCGACCCCACCGACGACGTCGTTCTCGGTTACTGCCAAACCCTGTTCCTGCCGCTGCCCGATGACGGGTGCAAGACCAACAAGGAATGCCTGGACGGCAACCGCGGCGACACCTGCGATCTTGTGCACGGGCTCTGCTACACCAAGGGCGCCGCGATCGGAGGGTCGTGCGGGCGCGATGAGGACTGCGGCCAATATGGCCAGTGCGCGCTGGGCCCCCGTTTTCAGGGCGGCGCGTGCGTGCAGTCCGGCTGCGCGGTGGCGGCCACGTCGGGCGTCGACGCCTGCCCGGGGACGAAGACCGCGTGCGCTCAGCGCGGGACCGACGCGCCCGTGTTTGCCTGCTACGAGAAATGCGGGCCAGGAATCGGCTGCAGCCGCTTCGTCGAGGGCTACGTCTGCGGCGGGGCGGGGGAGCCGGACAACATCTGCCTCTTCACGCGCGGGTCATGACACGTCCGACGAATCGTCAGAAGACGGCCCGCCTGGTCACGGTCGTCTTGCTGTCGGGTGTCGCGGGCGCCAGGCATGGTCTTGCGGCCGAAGCGCCGGGCGCGGCGCCGATGCCTGCCTCGCCATCCGGGGGAGCCGCGCCGTCGGGCACACCGACCCACGCGTCAGCTGAGACACCGCCTGCCACGCTTGCCATGCCACCCGCCGGTATGCCGGGGAACCTACCGCCGCCGGTGGCGCCGCCTCCGGTAACGGTGGCGTCGCAACCTTTGCTGCCGATCGTTGTTCCCACCGCCGACGCCATCACCGCCCCCTCTGACCACGACGCCGTGGTGGGCCGCTGGGGGATCGAAGCGCGCCGTTACAGCTCGGCGCGATTCCCGCTGTCGCTACGCTCCGACCGCGGTTGCCCCACGGTGGCGCCGCGTCCATGCACTGTGGAGATGGGCGCGCTGGCAGCTCGCACCTGGTGGACGCGCAACCTGGCGCTCAACGGTGGATTGGCGTTCGCGCTGGGTGGCGGGCGCGAAGACACGCGCTCGCTGGACACGTACATCGGCGGCGGGCCGATCGTCGGGATGACGCTGTTGCTGGGCAACTGGAAACACCTGGCCGTGGGCGCCAGCCCGGAGCTTGGCGTCGTCGTGTTCAAGCCCGGCGGCGGCACCACCAAGAGCACCACCCTGGTCGACCTGCGCGGGTCGCTGGAGGGGGAGCTGCACTTCGGTTTCATCGGCGTGCCGGCCCTGTCGCTGGGCCTGGCCAGCGGCCTTGTGTTTCACTACGAAAGCGCGCCGACGTTCCGCGTCTGGTCGGTCGGGGTCGGGGGGGCAAGCAGCGTTTGGGGCGCCCTCACGAACCTGTTTATCCGGTACTATCTCTGACCGGGAGACCCGCAGATGTCGCGCAATCCACCGCCTGACAGCGATCTGATCGAGAGGCGTGAGATCCTCGATCAGGCCGGCATCGCGCGGACGCTGCGCCGTATGGCCTACGAGATGATCGAGCGGATCCATCCCGATGAACGCCCGCTCTATTTCGTCGGCATCCGCACCGGCGGGGCGTTCCTCGCCCAGCGTCTGGTCGCGATGCTGGCCGCGCAGGGGGAGGGCAGTCCCCTGCTGGGCGCGATTGACATCACCCTCTACCGCGACGACGTGTTCCGCGGATTGCCCAAGCCCGAGATCGGCCCCACGGACTTGCCCGAGACCATCGACGGCAAGACCATCATCCTGGTCGATGACGTGCTTTACACCGGGCGAACCGTGCGCGCCGCCATGGACGTGCTGGCCGACTATGGCCGCCCCCGCGCGGTCAAGCTGGCCGCGCTGATCGACCGCGGGCGCCGGGAACTGCCCATCCAGCCTGATTTCGTCGGGGCGGTGGTCCAGACGACCGCGTCGGAATCGGTCCGCGTGATGTTGTCAGAGCGTGGTGAGCCGGACCGGGTTGTGCTACGAGAACGCCGGGCATGAGCGCCTTTCCCCACCGACACATCCTGGGCATCGCGACCCTCTCCGCCACCGACGTCGTCACGGTTCTGGATCTGGGTGAAAGGTTCCTCGAGATCGCCACCCGGCCGATCAAGAAGGTCCCCACGCTGCGCGGCAAGACGGTGATCAATCTGTTCCTGGAACCGTCGACGCGCACCCGCACGTCGTTCGAGATCGCGGCCAAGCGCCTGTCGGCGGACGCCATCAACATCTCGGGCGCGGCGTCGTCGACCAGCAAGGGCGAGACCCTGATGGACACCGCGCGCAACCTGGACGCCATGTCTCCCGACGTGGTCGTGGTCCGGCACGCGCAGGCCGGCGCGGCCGAGATGCTGGCGTCGCGCCTGTCCGCAGGCATCGTCAACGCCGGCGACGGGGCCCACGAACATCCGACACAGGCGTTGCTCGACTGTTCCACCATCCGCGCGCACAAGGGCAAGATCGAAGGGCTGACGGTCGCCATCTGCGGCGACATCACGCACAGCCGCGTGGCGCGATCGAACATCTTCGCGCTGACCAAGCTGGGCGCGAAGGTTCGCGTCGCCGGCCCGCGCACCTTGCTGCCGCCCGGGCTGGAAGAGCTGGGCGTCACCGTCTTCGATCGCCTGGAACCCGCGCTGGAGGGGACCGACGTGGTGATGATGCTGCGGATCCAGACCGAGCGGATGGGGACCGGCCTCCTCCCCAATACCCGCGAGTACTCGCGCTACTTCGGCCTCAACGACCGGCGGCTGGCGCTGGCCAACCCCGACGCGATCGTCATGCACCCCGGTCCCATGAACAGGGGCGTCGAGATCGAGCCGTCCGTCGCCGACGGCCCGCGCGCTGTGATCCTGGACCAGGTCGCGCGCGGCGCGGCCATTCGCATGGCTGTGCTGTACCTCCTGGCCGGCGGCGAAACCGGCGACGCGTCGTAGACGACCAGGCATTGCAGTCCAGGATGTTGGGTCGGCCACCGGTTGCCGACCGCCGATACGCATTGCGATGCTCTCCGTGCACCTGAACAATTGACAATGACCGGCTCGGGCGGCGGGAGGATCTTCATCGAACGGCTTTCAGTCCAGCATGAAGTGATGAGCGCGCTGGTGTGCGCGTCCGAATCACACGACATCGCGTTGCATGTCCTCGCCGCGATCGGTGAAGGCCTCGGCTGGCAACTGGGCACCTGGTTTCGAGCTGGACGAGACCGAAGATGTGCTGCGGCCTTCGGTGATCTGGCGTCTGCCCGGGCTCGCCTTCCCGGTCTACGAAGCCGCCATTCGTCAGAGCACATTTCGCCGCGGCGAGGGTCTGCCCGGGCGCGTCTGGGCCGACAAACAGCCCATCTGGCGCGAAGAGGCATGCGACGATCACAGCATCCTGTCGGGTCGAATAACGTCCACCGACGGCCTGCGCTCCACGCTGCTGTTTCCCATCACCACCGGAAAGGCGGTCTACGGCGTGCTGCAGTTCCTCTCCGTGGAGCCGCGGCCGGTGAATCAATCGCTCGACGCAACCTGGGTGACGCTGGGGCGTCAGATCGGCCAGTACATCGAACGCGTGCGCGCCGAGAAGGCGCTGCTCCAGGCGGAGCGCCGATTTCGCGACGAGCTGGAGGTCCGGGTCGCCGAGCGCACAGGGGCGCTGGAAGCGGAGATCGCCGCGCGCCAGCGCGTCGAAGACGCCCCACACGCCAGCGAGGCCAAGATACTTCGTCTGTTCGGATCGGACGTCATCGGCACCTACGTCGGCGACAACAGCGGGCGTATATACGAAGCCAACGACGCCTTCCTGCACATGCTGGGGTATTCGCGGCAAGACCTTGCGCAGGGGAAGCTGCGCTGGGATGAGATGACGCCGCTCGAGTGGCAGTCCCAGACCCGATCGAAGGCCCAGCAGCTGCTGGAGACCGGGTACATCTCGGGGTGGAGCAAGGAGTATCTGCACAAGAGCGGCCGCCGCGTGCCGGTGCTGGTGGGGGGGACGCTGCTCGAAGACCGAAGGCGCGGCATCTTCTTCGTGCTGGATAACACCCTGCGGGGGCGAGCGGAGGAGGCGCTGGCGCAGCTGAACCGGCAGCTCAAGGAGAGGGTATACGAGCGCACGGCCAGCCTGCACGAGAGTGAGGCGCACGCCGAACGCGTGGCCTCGGCCCTGGCGGCGTCGGAGCAACAACTCCGGTCACTGGCGGTGCACCTTCAGACGGTGCGGGAAGAGGAGCGGGCCGACCTGGCGCGCGAGATCCACGACGTGCTGGGGCAGGAGCTGACGGGATTGAAGATGGACGCGGCCTGGGTGGCGCGCCGACTGGGCGAACCGCACATCACGCGCGAGCCGATCGCGCAGCGCCTGGACTCCATGCAGACGCTGATGGATTCGGCCATCACGACCGTGCGCCGGATCGCCACCGATCTCCGTCCGGGGGTGCTCGACGATCTGGGGCTGGTGGCGGCGCTGGAATGGCAGGCGCACGAGTTCGAGCGCCGCTCCGGTCTGACCGTCGCGTTCAGCGGCCCCAAGGAGGAGATCCCCGTCGACCGGCCGAACGCCACGGCCGTCTTTCGCATCTTCCAGGAGCTCTTGACCAACGTCGCCCGACACGCGCAGGCGCGCACCGTCGAGGTCAGTTTGACTTGCGAGAACCACCGGCTGGTGCTGGAGGTGCGCGACGATGGCCGCGGCATCACCGAGGCCGAGCGATCCGCGAGCCGTTCCCTGGGCCTGCTGGGAATCCGAGAGCGCGCCGCGGGAGTGAGCGGTGCGTGCACCATCATCGGTCAGTCGGGCAAGGGGACGGTGGCCCGGCTCGATGTACCGATGAACGCGGTGGGGGCAACGTGAGGGTGCTGCTGGTCGACGATCACGCCGTGGTACGGCGCGGGATCCGCGATCTTCTCGCTGAAGCTTTCGCCGACGCGGTTTTCGAGGAGGCGTCCACCGGCGAGGAGGCCCTGGCGCTGGTGCGGAAGGGCGCCTTCCAGCTGGTGGTGCTGGACATCAGCATGCCTCGCCGCGGAGGGATGGACGCCCTCAAGGATATCCAGGCCGAGATGCCGAAGCTGCCGGTTCTGGTGTTGAGCCAGCACGCCGAAGAGCAGTACGCCATTCGCGCGCTGCGGGCCGGCGCCGCTGGTTATCTGACCAAAGATTGCGCGGCCGACGAGCTGGTGCGGGCCGCGCGCAAGGCGCTGTCGGGTGGCAAGTACGTCAGCGAGAAGCTGGCCGAGAAGCTGGCCGGCGAGCTCACCTCGGGGGTGGGCGCGCGACCCCATGAGCGGCTGTCAGACCGGGAGCTGCAAGTGCTGCGGATGCTGGCGCAGGGCAGGGCGGTCAAGGAGATCGCGGCCGATCTGTCGCTGAGCGAGAAGACCATAAGCACCTACAGGGCCCGCATCCTGGAGAAGACCAACATGAAGTCCAACGCCGAGCTGATGCGTTATGCGCTGGCGTCGGGCCTGGTCGAGTGACGGTGCAGGCGATCTTGTAGGGCGTAGCCTGACAGAACAGCCGCCGCCGTCCTGACGAAAAATCGCGCCATGTCGCCGATATTGAGCCTCCGCAGGCGTGTCGAAGATCGTAAGGCAATCACCCCGACGGAGGACCCGATGCTCATTGATACAGCGCAGACAATCACGTCGCCGAGCGATCAGAGGAACCTGCACCATGTCGCGAGGGCCCTTCAAGGTGTGCCGTCCAAACAACAGTTGCAGCTATCGGTGGCGGCGCGGCTCATCGACAGCTCAGCGCCACCCGTGGCCCCGTCAACCGACGGTCACATCTCAGTTCGCGCGTGAATCTTTAGCCAAGGACTAGCCATGCAAAATGTCCTGTTTCATCTCGCGTCCGAGATTCGCTTCGGACCCTCCAAGCTCGCCGCCATCATGCCCGTAGGCCGTGGACGACACGCTGTCATGACCGTAAGACGTGAGGACGAGGTCATCACACAGGGGGCCTTGTACCGATCCTTGAAGGCCGCGCGCGAGGCGGCGACGATAGCCGCCCTGACGTAGAGTTACTTCAGCTCGACGAAGGAGATGTTGCCGGCGTCGATGCCGCCCTTGACGGTGAAGAAGACCGAGTGGCGGCCGGTGATGCCGCGCGAGTCGACGGCGCCGCGACGCACCGCAAAGATGTTGTCGGCGCCGGTCGAGGCGGTGGTGATGCTACCGAGCAGCGGTCCGGTCACGCTGTCCAGGCGGGCCTCGACGATATTCCCGGACGTGGTGGACGACGCCGTGATCTCGAGGGTCTTGATCGCGCCGGCCACGGCGCCGAACTGCACGTCGTTCATCCTGAACCAGTCGCCGCCATCCAGAAAGTTGACCGAGAAGCTCGCGTTGGAGAGCGTCCCCTGCGAACCGTCGTTGTTGCCGGCCTCCATTCGGTTGCGGACGAAGGTCGTGATGGGGTGCGACCAGATCTTGCCGGACGGGTCCTTGCAGGACGTGGCCGAGTAGACCTTCTTGCCGCCGGGGCCGGTCGTGAACGTCTGGGTGCAGGCGCTGGCGCAGCTACCGACCTTGGTGAAGATGCCGCAGCCGGCGTCGTTCATGCAGTAACGTTTTACTTGCGGCCCCTTGTTTGATTCGGTGCCGGTGCAGCTGAACGCCTGCACGGTTGCGCCGAAAAGACTTCCGAAGACGGCGCCCTCCTGATTGGGAAAGTTCACGTCGTCGCCGGTCGGACCGATCATCCCCAGGGCAGGATCCGCCGAAACCATCTCCACCGCGACGTGCCGTCCGTCGCGATTGATGAGCGCCATCATGCACGCGGAGATCTTCTCCTGGCAGGCGGCATCACACGAATTCCCGTACCACCCTTGAGCGACGCCGACGGCGCCTGGAAAGGAGAACGTGCCGTCTGAGGTTGTCTTGGTCAGCGTCATCCCGGACCCGAGGGCGCACTTGGCGATGTACTTCGCAATGTGGCGGCCGTTGGCGGACATCATGAGGCCATTGGAGGTGCTGAGGCCATTGGAGGTGCTGAGACCGTTGGAGGTGCTGAGACCGTTGGAGGTGCTGAGACCATTGGAGGTGCTGAGGCCGTTGGAGGTGCTAAGGCCGTTGGAGGTGCTGAGGCCGTTGGAGGCGCTGAGGCCGTTGTCCGCCTCGGTCGCTTCGCCTTCCGCTTGGGAGACATCAGCCGGGCCTGCATCCATGGCTTCACAGCCGAAAAGGGGAATGGCGAGCACCAGGGCCAGGCGGGCGGGGCGGGAGAGGGTCGAAGCTATTCGAGTCATTCTACGGGTCCTTCAGGTGAGGGGAGTCTCGTCGCCCAAACCTGAATTGCAACCCGTATGCTAGATTACTTATAAATTTGAAATATTATTCACGCATAAAATCATTAAGTTACAGATGAGGCTCTGCGCTGCAGCCCATAAATTCGATGCGTTGAAGACAACAGTGTTGTTGCTCAGTCAACGGTAGAGGCTCCCTCCCTGGCAGCAGTGGACGGAATTTACGTTACGTCAACTGGGCGGCGTTCTGGTCCGGGGCCGGGCCCGTGGCCATCGAATCATCCGCCGCCGCGAAGCGCCGGGCGAGGTAGTCCGCGATCACGCCTTCGCGGAGGGCGGCCTCGCAGACCAGGGCCTCGTGGACCTCGGTCAGCTCCAGGAGGGAGCGAAGGATCACCGCGCCGGGTACGATGGTGTCGACGCGCGCCGGGTCCAGCCCGACGACGTTTTCTCGTTCGGCGGCGGTAAGGTTGCTGAGGCGGTGCTCGCACGCACGCAGCGCCTGCAGGGTCAGGCGGTGGCGGTTGACGCCCGCCGCTGACGGAAGTTTTTCGCCGACCAGGCGCGCCAGCTGCACGGCCGTGCCCGACGTAAGGGCGACGACGTCGAACCCGGTGGCTTTGAAGCGGCGAATGGTCGGTCGCATGATGGTTCGCACCCACTCCGACATGAACGCGGTGTCGCTCTGCGATGGCGGATCCGACCGCTGCCAGTGCTGCCGTAGCCGCAACACGCCGATCTTGACCGAGCTGCACAGCAGAGCCTGGTGTCGGTTGCCCAGGATGGCCTCCGTCGAGCCGCCGCCCACGTCGAACAGCGCGGCGGATCGGCCCCCGGTCAGTGACAGCGCCTGGCGGGCGCCCTGGTAGATGAGGCGCCCTTCCTCGATGCCGTCGAGGACGTGGATCGGGAGGTCGGAGTGCCGGCGCACAGCGTTCACGAAGTCCTTGCCGTTGGTGGCTTCGCGCACCGCGCTGGTGGCGACTGCCAGGATGTGGTCGGGGCGGTGGGCGCGCGCCACCCTGGACAGCTCGTCAGCGGCGGCGATGCCCCGGTCGAAGGCCTCGGCCGGGATGGTCCCTTCGCTGAGGCTGGATTCACCCAGCCGCACCATGCGTTTGGCGTGTTCCAGAACCTTGACTGAGCCGTCGGCCGCGCCCTCCGCGACGATGAGATGGAAAGAGTTTGATCCGATGTCCAGCGCGGCGATCTTCTCGGTCTCCTGCGACCCCTTCATTACTGAGCTCCCTGGAGGTTTTGTATCTTCACAATCGCGTGGAACGCAGGCGGCTTTGCCGCCGGAGTTCCATCGTGGGAGGACTGGAACCCTTTGAGGGTTCCAGAACAAAATAGGCGGGAACCGGGTCGGATGAAGCAACGTTTCTGTGAACTCGCCGTGTCGAATCCCGCCGCGGATGGGCTGGCAGGTGGCCAACCCCCGAAAAGCGTTGACTGTCGGGCCCACAACCCCTATTCAAGGGTCCCGGCGCATGGATCTTTGTCTTCGAGGTGGCCGGGTCATTGACCCCGCTCGGAAGGTTGATTCCGAAGGCGACGTGCTTCTCAAAGATGGACTCGTGGCGCGCGTCGGCGCCGGCATCGCTAGCGGCGTGTCCAAGACCACCCGTGTCATCGACGTCTCTGGCTGCTGGGTCGTTCCCGGCCTCATTGACCTGCACACCCACCTGCGTGAGCCCGGGCAGGAAT
>DASRQT010000084.1:0-30272 GCA_035696485.1 Polyangia bacterium
TTCAAGACCGGCCAGACGATGATGAAGACGGTGCTGGCGCCGGCGTTCAAGGCGCGCCTGCTCGGCCTCGAGGGCTGGTATTCGACCAACATCCTCGGTAACCGCGACGGCGAGGTGCTGGACGATCCCGAGTCGTTCAAGTCGAAGGAGGTCTCCAAGCTGGGCGTGCTGGAGCACATCCTGCAGCCCCACCTCTATCCCGACCTCTACAAGGGCATGCACCACGTCGTGCGCATCAACTACTACCCCCCGCGCGGCGACAACAAAGAGGGCTGGGACAACATCGATATCTTCGGGTGGATGGGCTACAAGATGCAGATCAAGATCGACTTCCTGTGCCGGGATTCGATCCTCGCCGCGCCGATCGTGCTCGACCTCGCGCTGTTCATGGATCTGGCCGCCCGTTGCGGCATGAGCGGCATTCAGGAATGGCTGTCCTTCTACTGGAAGAGCCCCATGACCGCGCCGAACCTGTACCCGGAGCACGATCTGTTCATCCAGCTCATGAAGCTGAAGAACACGCTGCGCCACCTGCGCGGCGAGGAGCTCATCACCCACCTCGGCAACGAGTACTATGACTAGCGCGCGGGGCTAGTGAACGAGCGAGGGGCTGGCCGGCGGTTGCGGCAGGATGCGGAGGGTTTGCAGGTTGGGGAGGACCGAGCGCGGGATGGCGCTAACCAGGGCGTCGCTGTAGATCTCGGGGCGCAGGACACCCAGAGCTTCGGCGGCCCGGTCGGTCCAGCGGGCACCCAGATGGCCGTTGGCGGCACGCGGCAGGGCGCCGCCGCGACGCCGTTCGAGCGCTTCGATCTCGGCGACGCAATCCGGCCACAACGCCTGCCGATCCGCGGTGGTCCAGTCGCGAATCACCCAGGCGCCGGCCTTGGCGCCGAAGTGACCATGCCGCGCTTCGTCGCGTAGCAGCTCGGTATAGCCCCAGGCTAAAAGCGGCTCGCGGGCCAGCGATCGGGCGGCGGCGAAGCACGCGGCGGACAGCGGATCGCCAACCGCGAATCCGGCGATGAGAGCACGCGCGCAACGGGATTCCAGCGCCTCGCCGTATCCCAGGGTGGATCGGGTGCTTTCCGGGATCGGCGGGACCACCGTCGCACCCAGCGTGTCGAGGACGCGGGCACAGACCTCGACGTGGCGGACCTCGTCTTCGATGACCCGCGCCGCAAGGCCCAGTATCGCCGGTGGCGCGCCCAGCCGCGCCAGGTCGGTCGCGACCAGCGTGGCGGTAATCACGGCGTCGCGCTCGTGGTTGCAGATCTGCTGCCACTCGGCCCTGACCCGCACCAGCAAGGACGGCGCGTGCCGGGCGGCGTCGAAGGCGGGAGCCTGATGACCCGGCCGCCACTTTTGGGCTGAAGGTCTAGAGTGCATCGCGAACCAGCGCCGTCAACATCATGCGCGAATTGATACGCAAGGCGCATGCCTCGCCGGCGCCGTGATTTCCTTGGCCCAGCGGTCGCTGGCGCCGCAAAAAGCGGTCGTCACCGGGACAGAAATGTCAGCTGTTATCGCGCAGGCGGCGCAGCTCGTCGGCGGCATCAGCCGCCGTGGGATCAATCTCCAGAATCCGCTCCAGCTCGCGGATGGCCAGCTCCGGCTGCCCGGTCTGGGCGTAGAACTGCGCCAGATAGTGCAGGGCACGCTGATTTTCGGCGTCGATCTGAACGGCGCGCCGCAGCTCCGCCAGGGCGGCACGCCCCGCGCGCGCATCGGCCGGTGCCTCGCGAAACAGCGACCATCCCAGGGCCGCGCGGAAGTCGGCTTCACCCGGAACCAGCCGCGCGGCTTGACGAAAGGCCTCCACCGCCTCGTGGTGCCGGCGCGCGCGCAGATGCTCGTGGCCGGTTTCGTACAAGACGCGCGCGGTTGCGGCCGGCCCGGCGTCGGCGGGCGCCGTCCCAGGCGAGACCATGGCCGCTTCAGGAATCCGGCGCCGGGCGTTCTCGCCGCGCTCGCCTTCTCTTTCCAGCTTGGCCAGGTATGCGCGGCGACGCGCCGGATCCCGAAGGACGCGGTGCGCCTCGCCCAGGCGATCGAAGATTTCCTGTGCCAGATGTCGATCGTCGTCCGGGCTGTTGCGATAGCGATCACCGTGGAAGCTGCGCGCCAGCGTGTCGTAGGCGACGTCGATCTCGGCGACGGACGCCGTCGGCTCGACTCCCAGCGCCCAGAAGTAGCTCTGTGTGCGCAGGGTCGTCGCCACCGTCGCCAGCTGCGCCCCGGCGAAGGGGACGGGGCTGGAGATGCCGCCGCTGCCGGTCGCCGAGGGCGGGGGCGCGGGCCGCGGCACCTCGACGGCGATCACGCCCGATGACGAGCCCTTGCGGCGGGCCGGCGCATCGGTGGGTTCGATCATGCCGGCCTCGGACAGCGCCACCAGCAGAAGCCGCGCCTTCTCCGGCGCGATCGCCGCGTTGGCCAGCACCGTCTCGAGCTTCGACGTGCCGTCGATCGTACGAATGAACGCGAGCTCCGTCGGGTCGGAGGTCATCTCCTGCAGCCGCAGCATCGGATCGCCGCTCAGGCTGACGTGACGGCCCGCAAACGCGTCCAGCACCGCCTGCTGGCGTCCGGCGTCATAGTGCCGGCGAATCCCTTCCAGGATCAGCGCCGCCGGCGGGCGATCCAGTCGCAGCGGCGGCGCGTCGTGCGATGCCGGCAGGCCCTCCTTGAACATGAAGTTGCCGTCGCGCCACGAGAACACCTCGAACAGCTTGGCCTCGACCTGTTCGATCAGCGCGCGCTGCAGGTTGTGCGGCGACAGCGCGCCCATCTCGACCAGGATCTCGCCCTGGTGGCGTCTCTCCTTCTGCATGCGAGTCACCGACAGCGTCAGTGCCTCGGACGAGATCAGCTTCTGGCCGACCAGGATCTGTCCCAGACATTCGCCGAGGACGTTCGACCGCGCCGAGACCGGATAGCCGTCGATGAACTGCACGATCTTCTTGGTGGTGTCGCGCAGCAGCAGCAGCGAGCCGGTCGAACGTTGGCCAAAAAACCGCTGCAAGAGCCGCGCGAACGGGATCCGCTTCAGCGTGCCGCGCAGCTCGGCGTGTTCGCCCAGCGTCTTGGCGCTTCGTTCGACGTCGCGCCGTTCACGTTGCTGGATCGGATCCTTTGTCGTCGGCTCCGGCGGCACGGTGCGCGTCTTGACGGTGCCGGCCGGCGGCACCGTCTGCAGCATCAGCGCCAGCAGCGTGTTGACGTCGAGCGGCGTGGTCAGATATTCGGCAGGCGCGAATCGCCGCCGCGCCTCCGCGCGATGACTGGCGCCGCGATAGCCGCTGGCAATGAAGAACAGCGGTGTGGCGCGTGTGTCGGGATCGCGGCGCAGCTGTTCCGCCAGGCGAAAGCCGCACCCGTCGGCGAGCAGCGTGTTGACGACGATGGCGTCGGGTGTGCGCACGGCGATACTGCGCTGGGCCCAGCCGCCCTCCGCCTCCGAGGCGAGCTCGTAGCGTGCCTCTTTCAGCGCGTCGCCAATCCGCCGGTGCAGATCGGGATTGCTCTCGACGATGAGGACATAGCCCGGCATCATCCCCCCCAAAGCCAAGTTTATACTCAATAGTGCGCGCCCGGTGGACTAGTGGACAATAAGGAGGGGCGTGGTTAATTACCGGGTCTCATCATGATGGCCAGGGCCGCCCCCAAGAAGCAATCCCGCGTGTCGAAGAACGGTGGCGGTCTCGCCTGCATCGTGCTCGCCGCCGGCAAGGGGACGCGGATGCGGTCGTCGCGCGCCAAGGTGCTGCACCCGCTGCTCGGCCGTCCGCTGGTCTCGTACCCCGTCGAGCTGGCGCGCGCGATCGGCGCCGATCCGGTCATCGCGGTGCTCGGACACCAGCGCGAGGCGGTCGAGGCGGTGCTGCTGGCGCGCTTTGGCACCGGCCTCGTGCAGGTGGTCGAGCAGACCGAGCAGCGCGGCACCGGCCATGCGGTGCGTCTGGCGATGCCGACGCTCAAGACCTTCGACGGCATCGTGCTGGTGGTCTACGGCGACGTGCCGCTGTTGCGGCGCGAGACGCTGCAGGCGCTGGTCGGCACCGCGCGCCGGTACGCCTGCCTGGCGCTGGTCACGACCACCCCCGCCGACCCGACCGGGTACGGCCGCATCCTGCGCGACCAGCGCGGCCACATCATCGGCGTGGTCGAACAGAAGGACGCCTCCGCCGAAGAGCTGGCGATCACCGACGTCAACGCCGGCATCTACGCCGGCCCGGCGGATTTTTTTCGTGTCGCCACCGCGGGGCTTGACGCGCGCAACGCGCAGGGCGAGTTCTACCTGACCGACATCGTGGCGAAGGCGGCCCGCACCATCGGCGTCACCGGCGTGGACGCCGAGTCTCGCGACGTCGCCGGCATCAACGACCGGCAGCAGCTGGCCGAGGCCGAGACGCTGATGCGCGCGCGCATCAACACGGCGTGGATGGCGCACGTGACCTTCCGCGATCCGGCGAGCACCGTGGTGGAACCCGACGTGCAGCTGGGCGTCGACGTCGAGCTGGGGCGCAACGTGTCGCTGCGTGGGCGCACGCGCGTGGGACATGGGGCGCGCATCGACGACGGCGTCGTGCTGACCGACACCGAGGTCGGCGCCGGCGTTCAGATCAAGCCGTACTGCATCGCCACCGAATCGGTGATCGGGCCCAACGCGATCATCGGCCCCTTCGCGCACCTGCGGCCCGGGACGCTCCTCAGCGCCGACGTTCACATCGGCAACTTCGTCGAGACCAAGAAGACCACCATCGGCCGCGGCAGCAAGGCCAACCACCTGAGCTATCTCGGCGACGCCAAGATCGGCGAGAAGGTGAACGTCGGGGCCGGCACCATCACCTGTAACTACAACGGCTATGAGAAATCACAGACGGTGATCGAGGACCACGCCTTCATCGGGTCGGACACGCAGCTGGTCGCGCCGGTCCGCGTCGGCAAGCGCGCCGTGATCGCGGCCGGCACGACCGTGACGCGCGACGTGCCGCCGGGAGCGTTGGCGATCTCGCGCGTGGTCCAGGTCGACAAGCCGGGATATGCGCAGAAGGTCGCCAAGCGCTATCCTGATCGACCGAGCAAGAGTTGACACCGGGCGCAGCGCGCCTCGATCATGCGAAGCGGAGGTTCCGATGGCTACGTCCGTGAAGACGTTCTTCGATCAGAAGGTTCCCGAAGTCCTCAAGACCAACCCCGAAAAGGTCACGGATGTTGCGGCGGTGTATCTGTTCAAGATCAGCGGCCCCGATGGCGGGGTCTGGACGGTTGACCTGGTGTCAAAGCCGCCGACCTGCGTGCCGGTCGAACAGGGGACGCCCCAGTGCACCATCGAGACCAGCGACACCGACTTTCGATCGATGATTGACGGCGGAATGCAGGCGGCGATGAGCCTGTTCTTCAGCGGCAAGCTCAAGGTCACAGGCGACCCCAACCTGGCCACCAAGCTGTCGAAGCTGCTGCAGGCGGCCGGCTAGCCGCGCAAGCTGGTGACGGCGCCGGCGCCCTCCGACGTGGCGCCCACGGTCAACGCGGCGCGGATCTCGGTCGCGCCCAGCCTGGCGCCGCTGCGGTAAAGCAGCAGCGCCCGCTCCAGCACCGCCTCGAGCTCGCGCAGGTTGCCCGGCCAGGTATGCATCTCGAGCTCGCGAACGGCGTCGTGCTGAAGCTCGACCGCCGACGTCTTCTGTGACGGCGGCAAGCGCGCGAAGTCGTCCGAGGTCATGAGGTCCAGCCCCAGGCCGGCGTCGCTCAGGATCCGGTTTCCCATCCAGACCGCCGCGGGGCCGATGTCCTCGGGCCGCTCTCGCAGCGGCGGCAACCACAACACGATCCGCGCCAGTCGATAGTAGAGGTCGTGGCGAAATCGTCCGGCGCGCACCTCACCCATCAGATCCTGATCCGACATCGCGATCGCCTGGACACGCAGGCGGCGGTCGCCGAGCTTGCTCCTGGCGTCGGGTTTGGCGTCGAGCCGTTCGTTGTGACCGCTCTTCAAGAGGCGCAGCAGGGCAGCCTGCACGCGCGGCCCCAGACCCGCGGCTTCCTCAATCAACAAGGCCCCGCCGTCGGCCTCCTCGGCCGCGCCCGGTTTTTGTCCGACACCACACAGGCGCGCCAGCGCGGCCTCCTCCGGGAACCCGGTCACGTCAAGACGGACCAGCGGCGCGCCCGGCGACGACAGATGGTGTAACGCGCGCCCGAGCCCCTCCTTGCCCGTGCCGGGCTCGCCCAGCAGGACATAGTTGGTGCGAAACGGGCTGTCCTGCATCCGTTCGATGACGTCCAGAATCTGGGTCATCGCCGGGTGCGGGGCGGTCATGCGGATGAGGGCGGCGATCCAGCGCGCCGCCGCCGGATGCAGCGCGCCCAGCGTCGGAACGCGCTTGTCCGCCGCCTTCTTGCGCGCGGTCTGCGATGCGGGCTTCTTCACCCGCGCTTGATGCCGAGCAGGAGATCCATGGTGGCCTGGTCGGCCGCCGGAAAGCGAAACTTTTCGAACTCGCTGGACGCGACCCAGCGGCACTCCGCGACGCGAACCGCCTGCGGCTCGGCGTCGCCGTGAATCGTGGCCTGATACAGCGCCAGATCGACCGAATAGCCGACGTAGTCGTGCGTGCGCCGACCGATGCAGGCGCCCACGTCGACCTCCACGCCGACACGTTCGCGCACCTCGCGCTTGAGCGCCTGCGCGTCGGTCTCACCCTCTTCGACCCGGCCGCCGGGAAACTCCCACAGCCCCGGCAGCACCGCCGTGGGGCGCCGCTGGGTGATCAGATAGCGCTCGTTGCGCGAGATAACAGCCGCGACGACCCGCAGATGGGGCGTTGCCATGTCCGAATCATACCCCCTCTTGTCTTCCATGCTAATAACACTTTCATGACGAAGCGCGTGTTGCCGGCGGAAGCGGCCGGCCTGGTCAGCGAAGGCTGGACCTACCTGGACGTTCGTTCGACGCCCGAGTTCGAGCAGGGGCACCCCAAGGGGGCCGTCAACATCCCGCTGCTCAACGTCCAGGGCGGGCGCATGGTGCCCAACCCTGACTTTCAAAAGGTCGTCGAGTCCAACTTCCCCAAGGACACCAAGCTGGTCATCGGCTGCAAGAGCGGGGGGCGATCACTGCAGGCGGCGGCGCTGCTGACCGCCGCCGGCTACGCCAGTGTGGTGGATATGCAGGGGGGCTTCGGCGGAGGTCGCGACAACATGGGCCGCGTCAGGGATCCCGGATGGGCCGACTCAGGTCTGCCGGTGGCGACCACGTGCGACCCGGGCAAGAGCTACCAGGACTTGGCAAAAAAAACGTAGCCGGTGATCTGACATGGGACCCTCAAAGGGTCCCATCCCCCCCCGCGAAGGGAACCCGTCGAGCAAGCTCGCCGGGTTCCCACGTGCTACTCGCCGACCGTGATGCCGTGTTTCACGCACAGGGCCTTCACCAGGCTGCGGCTCTTTTCGTCCAGCTTGGTGTAGGCGCGTGTGGCGCCATCGGCGTCCTTGAGCGAACACGAACAGACGGCGATTACCTGGTAGGCGTCGACCAGTCCGGGCTTGGCCTTGAGCGCCTTGCGCGACAGGTCGATAGCGGAGCCACACTGCTGTCTTAGCCAGGCCTCGCGCGCCTGCTTGATCAGCGAGTCGGCGTCCGGCTCGGCGTCGGCCGCGGGCGCCTCGGCTTTTTCGTTGGAGGTTTCGGCCGCCTGACGCATGGCCGCGGGCTCGGCCTTGACCACGGCGACGGCCGTTGCGGCAGGCCGCTGTCGAGGCGGCCGTGCGCCCGCCAGGGCGACCGCCGCCGACCCTTCCCCCCCGCGCGGTTTGCACGATCGGACCACGTCCTTGACCAGCTGATTGCCCGGGTCGACCTTCTCGACCTGCTCGGCTTCCACCTTCGCGTCGGCACACTTGCCGGCGGTGCGGAATTTCTCGGCCGCCGTCAGATGCTGTGAAACGAACAGCGAGCGCGCCTCTTCAAAACGCGGTCGCGCGCGTTTCTTGTACAGGCTGTTGTTCGGAATCTCGGCGAAGCGTTCGAGGGCGTCGGCGTAGTTCTTGGCGCCCGACGCCTCTTCAAACTTCGCGAAGGCCAAACCCCCGCGGCGCTCCGCCTCGAACTTGCGGCGCATGTCCGCCGCCTGTCGCTTGGCACGCGGATCGGTCACTTCGTCCGCCCGCGCGGTCACCTGATCGAGGCTGGACAGGGCGGCATCCCAATCCTCGCTCTTGGCCTCTGTCGCGGCCTTGGCCAGAAGATCGGCGGGGCTGGGCGGAGCGACTGCTGCCGGGGCCGCCGGTGCGGGGGCCTTGGCAGCGGTGGATGGCGCCGGCGCGGGCGTCTCGGCTGCAGCAGCGATCGCCGCCGGCGGCGGATTCGCCGCGGCAGCGTTCTCCGCCACCTGCGATGGTCTTTCGACGACGCGCGGGCGACCCCCGCGCTGAAACACGACAATGGCCACCGCGGCCAGCGCGACACCGACCAGCGTCAGCGCGGCTTTGGCCGGGAAACTTCCGCCGCCCATCGCCGCCTTGGCGTCGAACACGAACGTCTCTCCGGGTCCGACGAAGCGAACCCGAACGTGCCCCAGCTCCACCATGTCGCCTGCGTGAAGCTCGATTCGCTCGTAGTCTTCGCCGTTGACCCGGACGCCGTTGGCGCTCTGCAGGTCGAGGATCGTGTAGTGGTCGCGCTCCCTGACGATCTTGGCGTGGTGCCGCGAGATGGATCGATGATTGAGCGTGATGTCATTCTCGTCGGTGCGGCCGATCACCACCGACGGGCGGGTCAGCGAGAACTCCATGCCCGCAAGCTCGGTGCTGAGAATCACCAGCCGTGCGGGCGGCGCGACCACTGGTTCCAGGTCGGGCGGCGGATCGTCCAGCCGGCGTAGCGGGATCGTCGGCTGCGCCTCCATGGAACCCGGCACCGGCAGGGACCCGACGGGGATCTCGGTCACGCTCCCGGGCGAGGGAAAACGTAGCAGCGGCGCGGTCGGGATCTCGTTGTCCGCCGGCGCGACCATGGGGACGTTGCCGTTTCGTCCCAGCACGGGGGCGCCATACTGGGCGGTGGTTCCCATCACCGCGTGCATCGTCGGCATGGTCGGTCGATCCCCGCCGTCGACCATCGGCGGGCGTTCGACCTTCAGCTGAATTTTGTAATCGCCAATCTGAACTTGATCGCCGTCGCGGAACGGCGTCAGGGCGGTGATCTTGAGGCCATTGACGCGCACCCCGGTGAAACTGGCGAGATCTTCGATAAATACCGCCCCGTTCTGGCGCACGACGCGAGCGTGGCGGCGCGAGACATTGCGCTCCGTCAGGCGGATGGTGTTTCCCTCCTGACGACCAATTGTCATCTCATCGCGGATGACGGGAATGACCGTGGTCTTCCCCTCGTCATCCTCGATGGTCAGCTTGAACACGGTAAGAACCTCAAGTTACGGCCCTTTCGACTGTATCTTCGAGGCTCAGCCCGGTCAATTGCCGGGCGAGGCCCGGTAGAAGGTCCGTTACAGGCTTCGCAGGTCGGGATAGCCGGTCATAAGGTCGGTCTCGGTCATCGAGTCGTTGGCGTCGGCCGGGGTCCAGATGACCTCCAGGCCCAGCAGCCCGTCGGGAGACAGGCCCCCCAGGCCCGACAGCACGGCCGTCAGGTCAGCAGGAGTCTGGATCGGGCGCCAGCCGTCGACGGGCGTTCGGGTTGCGACCAAGAGCGTCACGAGGACGTACTCCAGGGCCTCTTTCCCCTCTTCAGCGGCCGCCTCCGACCGATTGACGCGGCCGTCGACGGCGCGCACGCGCTCGACCTGGAAGCGGGACCGCTCGCCCAGCGTCAGCCCGTTGAGCTTGTTCTCGGCGTTGACCAGACTCATCGGACCGCTGGCTTCGCCGCCCGCATAGCGGATGGAGTCTTTCTCACGCAGCAGCTCGAGGGCGGTTTGCTGGGCCAGGTGAGCCAGCCCCGATTCAGTCGCGGTGTCGCCGCTGGCAGCGAACTGCTCCAGTCGTTGCTGGATCCCGCGTGCCGAACGCCCCAGGCCGAGCTGCAACCGGTAGACGTACGCGCGCCCCGGCATCACGCCCGGCTCGTCGTACTCGTCGGACGATCCCCAGCCGCCGCCGAGTCCCTGAGATTGGCGGTGCTGTCGCACGGCGCGCACGACAGACACCACGGCCACGCCGACCACGGCGGCGATCATCAAGGTCCCGAAAAGGCCAAAGCCGCCGAACCCTCCCCCGTAGCCACCGAAGCCAAAACCGGGGAAGAAGAAGAAGCTGTGCCCGCCACCGCCGTAGCGATTGCCGTAGCCGCCGGGCGAGCTGCTGCGCGGCATGGAGAAGCCGCCCCCGGAACGGAACCCGCTACGGCCGCCGAAGCTGCCCCCGGAGCGCCCAGCCAACGCCATGGCCGGCAGGATGAGGCAGCCGCAGACGGCAACCGTCGCCAGCAGCCATCGAACGCGAACATTGGCGCGGCGTGCGAGTTTTGTGATCACCCCGGAAGTCTATGCGGCCAGGGGCGCTTTTTCAATTGAGCTGAAACCCTCAAAGGGTTCCAGACCTCCCGCGATGGAACTCCGGCGGCAGAGCCGCGTGCGTTCCGACGCGCCGACCCGGCCCAAACCATGTCAGATCATGACCCGAACGTCCGGATCAGTCTGGCGGCCGGCTTCATTTCCCAGGGTCCGCCGGGTGTCGAGGTCGCGCTCGGCGGACAGCTTCTCGAAGTAGCTGCGGATCTCGGGCACGGCCTGCACCAGCCGCTGAAAATATTCGCGCGCCAGAAACAGGATCGCCGTCTGGCGGACCGCGCGCACGCTGGCCGTGGTGGGCTGGTCGCGCAGCAGCGACATCTCGCCGAACACCTCGCCGGCGCGCAGCCGCGCCAGCGGAACCTCCTCGCCGGCGCTGGTCGCGTGCCGCTTGCTGACCTCCACCTCCCCCGCCAGCACAACGTAAAGGCCCAGGCCGCCGTCCCCCTCACGGATGATCTCGGTGCCGGGCGCGACCTCGTGGCCGTCGAAGCGGCGGATCAGATCCATCTGCTGCTGGCGCGTGAAGGGACGGAACAGCGGTGACGTGGCCAGGAGATTTTTGAGCAGCCGTTCGCGCGCGAACTTGGCCAGCGCCGGTGCCAGCGACGGGACGTCGGCCTCCAGGACCGCCAGCGGGCCGCGCCCCAGCTCCAGTATGTCGGCCTCGTCGACGACCGCGACCGATGCCGTTCGTGGCTGCGCGGCCAAAAGCGCCATCTCGCCGAACAGCGCGCCCTCGTGTAGGCGCGTCAACTCGCTGGCTTTGCCCAGGCTGTTGGTGGAGAAGACGCGCACCTGTCCGGTCGCGACCAGATAGAAGGCGATGCCCGGTTCACCCTCCCTGATCACCAGCTCGCCGTCGCGCAGGCGGCGGACGTGCAGCGCGCCGATGACCGGCACGAACACGTCGGGCGGCAGCTCTGAAAAGAAGGCCAGCGGCAAGAACTGGGTTGGATACTGGGTGAACACCGTCAGATCCAGCGCCCGATCGCGGGCGCGGGCGATGACGGTCTCGGGCGGTTCAGCCCCGGTCAGATCGGGCCGTTCTATCGAGGTCTCCAGGTCGGCGGGCGCTTGCCGCGCGGCGAACTTGGCCAGCGTCGGCGCCCCCTGCGCGTAGAGCTCGGCCATCATGTTGACCAGATCGCCGGCCGGCCGCCCCAGCGATTCCAGCGCGCGGATGGCGATGATGGCGGGCAGCGGATGGCCGGAGCGAATGTCGTGTTCGGCTATCTTGCGATAGACGGTGATGGCGCCCTGGCGGTCGCCGATGGCAGCCAGCAGGTCGGCGACCTTGAGGCGGCTGTCGTAGTCCAGCGGGTTCGCGCAGAGGATGTGATCATACGCAGCCAGCGCCGGGGCGAGCTCGCCGGCCTTGACCAGCGTGCGCGCCTCGGCCTTCAACTCACGCAGCTTGATGCCCATTGCCTAGACGTTAGCTGTAGCGCGAAATAGGGTCCAGCATGGCCGAGGACGAGATTATTGGGTGGTCGGTCGAAGGGCGCCCGATCCACGCCCGGCGGTTCGGACCGGACGCCCCTGCCGCGCTGCTGGTGGTAGCCGGCGTGCACGGGGACGAGCCCAGCACCGTCGAGGCGGCCGCCGATCTGGCCGGCAGCGTTGCCCGGAGTGAGATCGCCTGCGTGCCGTTCTGGCTGGTGGCGGCGCTGAACCCCGATGGCCTTTTTCGCGGGCAGAAAAATTCCGCGCACGACGTCGACCTCAATCGCAATTTCCCGGCCCGCAACTTCACTTCCGCCCACGCCCCGGGATATTCGCCCGGGCCATCGCCGCTGTCCGAGCCCGAGACCGCGGCCCTGGCGGCGCTGCTGGCGCGCGAGGCCATCACGCGCATCGTCGCCGTCCACGCCCCCTTTGCCTGCGTGAACTACGACGGGCCCGCGCAGCCCTGGGCGCAGGCGGTGTCGGCGGCTTGCGGGTGGCCGGTGCAGGCTGACATCGGGTATCCGACCCCGGGGTCGCTGGGAAGCTGGTGGGGGCGCGACCGAACCTTGCCCATCCTCACGCTGGAGCTGCCGCCGGGGCCGTTCTCGGGGTTTCGTTTGCCGGGGCGCGCCGCGCTCGCGGCTTCGGTCGCTGAGCCGGGAAGTGCTATGAATCCATCTCGGATGAGGTAGTATCCGTCCCGGGTAGGCGGAGTACTCGTTCTCCCCACACCGAGTTGACCGGCCGTCTCATGGACAAGGATTTGGAGCGCACGTTTCTGGACACCCTCTCAAGGGCGCTGGTCTCCCTCCCTTTCGATGTCAAGGTGTTGCTGGAAGGGGTCGCGGACCCGGATCTGGAACACGACGTGCGCGAGATCGCCGCGGCGACCGTGGTCCACGTGATTACGCCCAAGGAGGGCAACGTGGACGTTGCCGTCCGCCACGCTGAGGACGTGGTCCTGGTCCGCCTGGCGCTGGCCAAGATCGGCGCCGACGGCGGCGAGGGCGCGCCCGCGTTTATCGAGCGCTTTGCCGAGAACTACGGCCGCGTGGACGAAGAGCTGAAGCTGTTTCGCGAGGTCTTCGGCGAGGATGTCATCGACTGGATCGACGGCCGTTTTGGCGGGATGCGCAAGGCGGTCTACGCCAAGAAGAAGATCCCGATGTTCGTCGACGACGAGGAGGTCGGGACCTTCCTTTACGACGAAGGGCTGCGTTTCGGCACGGAATATCCCATCACCGAGAAGACGCTGGCCGGCCGTATGAAGCAGGCGCAGCCCTTTTTGGACCACCTGACCCGCAAGCGCGATCAGGACAGGAAGAAGATTACGTCCTAGCCTTGGGCAGGGTAGGGGCGTTGCGTTCGTGATGACGTCCCGGTAGTGGTGCCTTCCATGTCCTCGGTTTCATCCTCCGCGTTGTTCGGCGCGTCGCCGGTCGCGCTGCTCGAGGTGGCGGTCACCGTCGCCGCCGAGGGGACGCTGCCGCCCGACACGCTGACCGCGGCGGCGCGGGAGGCGGCGCCGCTGGTGGCCACTGTCAGCACCGACAAGCTGCGCGCCGGTATCGAGGCCGTGATCATGGGACGGTCGCTGGACCTGGGGCTGCAGTGGATGCAGGAGGCGGGCGTGCTGGGCGTGCTCTTGCCGGAGCTGTCGGCGACGGTCGATTTTTCGCAGGAGGCTGGCCGCCGCCACAAGGACGTCTGGGAGCACACCAAACAGGTAGTGCGGCAGTCGGTCCCGCACCCGCTTGTTCGCTGGGCGGCGCTGCTGCACGACATCGGCAAGGTGCCGACGCGCGTCATGCTGCCGGACGGGCGCGTCACCTTCCACCGCCACGCCGAGGTCGGCGCGCGCATGTGGGACGCTGTTTCGCGGCGCCTGGGGTTCGACAAACCGGAGCGCCACAAGATCCGGTTCTTGATCCTTCACCACCTGCGCGCCAACGCGTACGAGTCGGGATGGACCGACGCGGCCGTGCGCCGGTTCGATCATGAGATGGGGGAGCACCTGGATGACCTGCTGGATCTGTCGCGCGCCGACGTGACGTCGCGGCGGCCCGGGCGGCGGCAAGAAGCGGTGGCCAACATCCACGCGCTCAAGGAGCGAATCCTGGCCATTCGCGAACTGGACGCGCGCGTGCCGCCGCTGCCCCCGGGGCTAGGCAACGCGATCATGGACAGCTTCGGCATCCCCCCTTCGCGCCGGATCGGCGATCTGCGCAAGCTGTGTCAGGACGCGGTCGAGCGGGGCGAGCTGGAAGAGCGGCGCGACGCTCCGTATTACCTGGACTACCTGCGCAAGCAGGGCGTGGTCTAGGTCATTTTACTCGGAGGGGACAGGGTGGGGGCCCCACCCTCCCCTCCGCACCTCCCGCGACGAGCTCGGGCAGGCTTTGCCGTCCCTCCCTCACGCGTTGGGCAGCTTGTTCCAGTCGACGAAGAGTTTTCGGGCGGCGGGCTGGCAGGTCGGGCAGAAGCAGGCGTCGCCGTCGCCGACCCGGACGGCTCGAATGGTGGTGCCGCAGACCGGACAGGGTTTGCCGTCGCGGCCGCGCACGGCCAGGAAGTCGCGGACCTTGGTCTCGATCGGCTCGCGCCGGCGCGCGATCTCGGCGATGGCGTGTTTCAACACGCGGGGAATCGCCCCGTAGAGCGCGTCGACCTCCGGCGCGGTCAGCTTGTTGCAGAACGTCTTGGGGTGAAGCTGGGCGGCGAACAGGATCTCGTCCGCGTAGGCGTTGCCGATGGACGCCAGGGCGCGCTTGTCCATCAGGAACATGCGCACCTGATCGCGTCGCTTGGCGATGAGGCGGCCGAAGGTCTCACGCGTGAAGTCGTCGGAGATGAGATCGACGCCGAGCTGGCCGAACACCGGGATCTGGGCTTCGTCGGTGGTGCGGGCGATGTAGACCTTGCCCATTCGCTTCTGATCCAGATATTGAAGCTCCAGCTGGCCTTCCAGCTGCAATGCCAGTCCCAGCGCGACGGGGTCGCGCGCCGCCGTCTTCTGATTTTCTTGCAGGGGCAGGAGCCGATAGCGGCCGACCAGCATGGCGTTGATGACGATTGACAGCGCGTCGCCACCGCCGGCCTGGTCGGCAGCGAGCGCGAAACGCATGAAGTGGCCGCGGCGGGTGACGCCGGTGATGCGCCGGCCGACCAGGACCGACGGGAACGGATCGGGGACCATCACGCGCAGCACCAGCGGATCGCCGGTTCGGGCGGCGACAATGCGCCGGCCCGCCAGCGCCGGCTGCAGGACGGATTCGATGTACGCCAGGTCGGGGAGCTCGGGCATGACGCGGCTTCTCTATGAACCAATCTGGCATCTAAAACCAGCTCGGTACAAACTGTGGGCATGCCGGTGCCCGCGATCGTTCTGGTCACGCTGGTGACCCTGGGTTGCGTCCTGTTTATCGCGCAGCAGGTCAGGGAGCTGCGCCGCCGCAAGCGCAACCTGCGCCACTGGGAGAAGGGCGAACCCCTGGAAGGCGTCGGCGACTGGGACTAGGCGGCCCCGCTAGCGGCAGAGGTGGTAGAGGCAGACGGCGCCGGCGGTGGCGACGTTCAGGGAATCGGCGCCGGGCGACATCGGGATGACGACGCGGTGATCGCACAGGCGCAGGGCGGCGTCCGATAGGCCGGGGCCTTCGGAGCCGAGGAGGAGGGCGACCTTGGCGGGGCGGGTGAAGGAGGGCAGAGGGGTGGCGTCGCGCAGGGTGGCCGCCACCAGGGCAAATCCGGCTTGCCGGATTGCGATCAGATCGTCGGGCCAGCGTGCGAGGCGGACCACGGGCAGCGTGAAGACGGCGCCCAGCGAGGTGCGGATGGCCTTGCGGTAGAACGGATCGGCCGAGCGGGGGCTCAGCACCAGGGCGCCGGCGCCGAACCCGGCCGCATTCCGCGCGATCGAGCCCAGGTTGTCGACGTCGACCAGATCTTCCAGCACCACCACCGTGCGGGCATCGGCGGGGATGGGTTGCGCGGCGGGGCGTTCGCCGATGGCCAGGCAGCCGCGGTGGACGTGAAATCCGGCAATGCCGTCGAGGACGGTCTGCTCGGCGACATACACCGGGGTGGGGGCGACAAGCGCGTCGGCCAGCGCCGCCAGGCGCGGCGGCGTGGCCAGCACCGAGTGGACCCGCAGGTTGCTGGCCAGCAGCCGGCGCACCACGCGTTCGCTCTCGGCGATGAAACGCCCGGTGGTGGCGTTGAGGTGGCGTTCCTTGAGGTTCCGATAGTCGGCGAGGCGCGGATCGTCGATGTCGCTGACGGTGACGGGTTGCCCGAACACAGCGCGAGGATAGTCTGGTTTTGCCCGCGTGCTACCGTTCGGCTGGATGAACGCATGGAGATGGTACTTGGTTCTGCTGGTGCTGGTTGCAGCGGCCGGTGGCTGCAACGGCAGCGAATCGCAAGGGCCGCGGGGCGCGCCGATCCTGTTGAAGATGTTCTGGCGCGCGGGCAGCGAGCGCCAGGTGGTCTGGTCGCTCAGCACCGACCCCAATCTCAAGGTTTCGGTCGCGCCGTTCGCGGTGGAGTTTGATCTGACGTTCCAGGGGCGACTGGATGGCAACAAGATTGAGGACGTGATCGCCATCGATGGCGGGACCGCGACCCGGCCCATGACGATGCCGCCGGTGAGCGTGACCTGGCCCGACATGTCTGCCCTCGCGACGGACACCTTCACGCTGGCGGTGGGCTACAACAGTCTGCCGCTGCCGGGCATCGAGTCGGGGACCGTCTATGTTTTTGGGCGCGCGACGCCGACCTATCCCTCGGCGACGACGCTGACTGTCCACCTGGATCCGGACCGGCTGACCAGCGTCTACGACGAACCGATGAGTGGGCCGACGACCATCGATGTCCGGACCGAGCCGTTTCTCGTGAAGGTGACCGAGCCGCCGGTCTGCCCCGGCGGTTCGCCGAGACCGGTATCGACCGATTTCCAGTTACCTCTGGTCTTTAACAATCGGCCGCTGTCCGACGACGCCACGGTCGCCGGGTTCATCCATGTCACGGCCAATGACACGGTCGTGCCGTTTCGGCTGATCTCCGATCCCAGCAACCCGGCGACCCTGCTGGTGGCGCCTGGTGGCGGCGGTGCTGGCCGGTGGCCGGCTGGCATGCGCATAAGGGTCGCCGTCGACGGCGACCTGCCAGATTTCTTCGGCGTTGGTCTCAGCGCCGCCGGCGCCGGCAGCTTCGTGACGCTGGCTCCCGAGAATGAAAGCGCCAGCCGCTGCCCGCCGGTCAGCGACGGCGGCGCCGCCGATGCCGACGGTTCGGCCGACAAGCAGGACGCCGGATCGGACGCCGTTGATGACGTCGGTGATGATGTCGCCTCCGATGTCATCGACGCCGAACTCGACGCGCCGGGTTGATCCGATCCGATGAACCCTCTCCCGCTTGCGGGAGAGGGCCTGGGTGAGGGTCAGCCTTGCGAGTCACCGCTCGCCTGCGACGCCGAGCGCGAGCACTTCCAGGACCCCAAGCTGTTCCGTGACGTTCACGTTGCCGTCTTCGGCAGCGACCTCGTAACCGTTGCTCGTGTGAGCGACCGACAGGCCAAATGAATTGGGCGCTCTCGTGCGGTGGCTCTCGCAGGGTTTGCCCTCTCCCAGGCCCTTTCCCGCGAGCGGGAGAGGGTTCATCGGATCTGAGCTAGGTGTTGAACCGGCGGGCGAAGACGGCGCCCATTTTTTCCCGGACGGTATGTTTGACGTCGTCGACGGAGATGTCGCGGCCGAGGAGGCTGGAGATTGAGCCCATCACCGCGGCCTCCAGGCCACAGGGGTTGATGGCGGCGAAACGCGACAGGTCGGTGGACACGTTCAGGGCGAAGCCATGCAACGTGACCCAGCGCTTGACCGCCACGCCGATCGACGCCAGCTTCCGATCGGCGTTCCAGACCCCCGTCCACCCGGGTTTGCGAACGCCCGGCAGACCGTAGACCCCGACAGTCTGGATCAGCGCCTCCTCGAGGTTGCGCAGATAGAGGTGCAGGTCGCGTTCGGTGTCACGCAGCAGGAAGATCGGATAACCGACCAGCTGCCCCGGGCCGTGGTAGGTGACGTCGCCGCCGCGTTCAATCTCGAAGATCGGCATGTCCCCAGGGGCGACCAGGTTCTCGCGATGCGTGCCGCGTCCCAGCGTCAGGACGTGGGGGTGCTCGACCAGGATCAACGTGTCGGGGATCTCGTTGCGCTGTCGGGCGCCGCAGAGCTCGCGCTGCAAGGCCCAAACCTCGGCGTATTCGCGCTGACCGAGATCCAGAACACGCGCGTCCAGCCGGTCGTCGTTTCGAACAGCGTTCACGCGGGTGAGTCTATCTCGACCGTCCGCATGGTGCCCGTCGCATGCCCGTCGTCACCGATTCTGGATGTGAATCGCTTCGCCCAGGGCGGCCTTGGCGGCCTCCATGATGGCCTCGGGCATGGTCGGGTGAGCGTGAATGGTGAGGCTGATGTCGTCGGCCAGGGCGCCCATCTCGATGGCCAGCGCGGCCTCGGCGATCATGTCGGGGGCGCCATTTCCGACCACGTGCACGCCCAGCACCTCCTTCGAATCGGCGTCGACCACGACCTTGACGAAGCCGTCGGTGTCGGCGTTCGCCAGCGCGCGCCCCAGGGCGGCGAAGGGGAACTTGCCGACCTTGACCTTGTGCCCGCGCTTCTCCGCTTCGTCGGCTGTGATCCCGGCCGACGCGATCTCCGGGTCGGTGAAGATGACGGCGGGAATCGCCCGCACGTCCATCTCCGCCTTGTGACCAGCGATGACCTCCGCCACCACCTCGGCTTCGTGCGACGCCTTGTGCGCCAGCATCGGCTGCCCGTTGAGATCGCCGATGGCGTAGATCCCGGGGACATTGGTGCGCAGGCGCTTGTCGACCGGGACAAAGCCGCGCTCCACCTTCACGCCCAGCTCCTCGAGGCCCAGACCCTCGGAGTTGGGCCGGCGGCCGACGGCGACCAGCACCTTGTCGGCGTCCAGGAACACGTCCTTGCCGCCGTGTTCGACGGTCACGACCGCGCGCCCGTCTTTCTCGGCCCACGCTTTCGCCTTGCCGCCGGTCAGCACCTCGACGCCCATCTTCTTTAGCTTGCGGGCGACGACCTGCGCCAGCTCGGGATCGGTCCCGGGCAGGATGTTGGGCAGCGCCTCCACGACCGTGACCTTGGCGCCCAGTTTCGCGTACAGCGTCCCGATCTCGAGGCCGATGTAACCGCCGCCGATCACGACCAGCCGTTCCGGCACGGTGGCGAAGTCCAGCGCCCCGGTCGAGTCGACGATGCGGTTGCTGTCGAACTTGAACCCGGGAATTTCAATCGGCCGCGAGCCGGTGGCGAGAATGATGTTGTCGGCGGCGATGGTGGTCTTGCCGTCCTTGTCGGTCACCTCGACGGTGTTGCGCGAGGTCAGACGCGCCGTCCCGGTGCGGTAGTCACAACCGTTGGCCTTGAGGAGCAGTTTCACGCCGCCGGTCAGCTTGCCGACGACGTCTCCTTTCCACTGCTGCAGCTTGCCCATGTCGAGGCGGATGTTGTCGGCGAAGATCCCCATGTCGCCGCCGTGGCGAAGCTTGTCGAAGTACTTCGACGCGGTGATCAGCGCCTTCGACGGTATGCAGCCGACGTTCAGGCAGATGCCGCCGGCCTTGTCGCGCTCGACCACCATGGCCTTCTTCTTCAGCTGCCCGAGGCGAATGCCGGCGACGTACCCGCCCGGCCCGGCTCCGATCACCAGCGCCTCGACCTTGATCCTGTCCTCGGCCATCTGTTTGTCCCGCGTTCTGGCTTGGCCGGCGCGGTCAGTCGTTGGCGACCTTTATCAGCTTTCCCACCACCGTCAGCTTGCAATCAAGCTGGGTGATGGTGGCGCCCGACATGAACGAGATCTTGCCGGTCAGGACGACGTTCTCCTCGGCCTCGGTGGCGCTGGTCAGCGTGAACGTGCCGCTGGTTACCGCGTAGAAGTCGGTCGTGTTGGCGGCGCCGACGTTGCATTTCTGGTCGGTCGGCATGGTGGCGACCTTGTTGGCCACGTTGAATTTCAGGTTGCAGGTGCTGGTGAAGAGCCCCACCGAGACCAGGTCGCTGCTGACGCCGGGGTCCATCAACTGGTTGGTGTCTTCCATGACGAACATGTCGGGCGGCACGCCCATGCATTCTTCCATCGCGTTCGACTGCGCGGTGAACTGCCAGACGCCGAGAAACTCGGCGAACTTCTTGGTTTCGGCGCCGCTGGCGCTGCTGCCACAGCCGGCCAGGTTGGCGATGGCGGCCGCCAGGATCAGAGCACCGAAGCCGCCCTTCATTCCGCTTCGAACCATGATCCACGTCCTTTCCATTCTTCTGGTCAGCATCTGCGTCCGGGACGCCTGGGTTGGACCTCGCTTATACCTCAAGCCCGACCGTCGACAAAGGCCGCCGCGGCGGGTTTGCTGGCCTTAAAGTAGATCAGGCGCGGCGCCGTCGGATGCGCTGCAGGTCGGCCAGCTGCTCCTTGAGGGCCGCGGTCGGCTGCGCGAAGACGTCGTCGATGAGGGTCTCGAGCGCCGGCGGACCCACGTTCTCTTCGGCGGCCACGGCGTCCTTCACCTGCTGCTCGAGCGCCGCGCGCATGGCAGCCTCCGCGGGCGCGTCGAGGATCTCTTCGTCGGCCAGCCAGGCGCGAAACCGGGACAGCGGATCCTTTCGCTCCCATTCGCCGAGCTCGGCCGGATCGCGGTAGCGCGCCGGATCGTCCGACGTGCTGTGCGCCCCCATCCGGTAGGTGACCGCCTCGATCAGCGTGGGACCCTCGCCGTGCTTGGCGCGTTCAACCGCCTGGGCGGTGGCGGCGTACACGGCGAAGATGTCGTTACCGTCGACGCGAACGCCCGGCATCCCGTAGGCCAGCGCCTTGACCGCGAACGTCTCCGATGCCGTCTGGCGCGACGCCGGCGTGGAGATGGCCCACTGATTGTTCTGGCAAAAGAACACCACCGGCGCGCGGTAGACGGCGGCGAAGTTGACGCCGGCGTGAAAATCCTCGGCGCTGGTCGCCCCCTCGCCGAAATAGGTCAGCACCGCGATCTTCTTCTGGCGAATCTTGGCCGCCCAGGCGATCCCGGTCGCCTGCGGCAGCTGCGTGGCCACGCACGACGACGGCGGCAGGAAGTTCAGCGCCCGCGGCGCAGCGGGGTGGACCGGCATCTGCCGCCCCTTCGCCAGATCGTTGGCGTTGCCCAGCAACTGGGCGACGAAGGTGCGCAGCGGCAGCCCGCGGTAGAGGGCGGCGCCGATCTCCCGGTGTGACGGGACCACGAAGTCATCCGCGTCCAGCGCGCTGACCGCGCCGATGACGGAGGCTTCCTGACCGCGGGATTCGGCGTAAAAGTGAATGCGCCCCTGCCGCTGCAGCGCCATCATCCGGTCGTCCAGTACGCGCAGCTGCAACATCGAACGGTAGATCTCGGTCAGCTTCGCCGGCTCCAGGCGGGGCACACGGGCGCGGTCGGCCTTGCCGTCGGGGCCGAGGACCGTCATGAGGCCGGTTGCGCGGCGATAGTCCTCGTCGCTCCAAACTTCGACGCTGTCCGCCTCGACATCGCCCATGCCGGCGCGGATCTTGGTCGCGGGACCGGTGGGACCGGCGGAGGCCGTCCCTGCCGGGCGCGGCTCGCGAGCAGGGGGCGGGGGCGGGGAGGACTTTGACGTGGCCATGGTTCAGATCGCTTTTCAGCTCTCTTGCAGCAACGGCCCCGGCGCCTCCAGCGAGGCCTTGATGGCGGCGACGAAGCGCGCGGCGTCGTAACCGTCCACGACGCGGTGGTCGACCGAGATGGACAGGTTCATCAGATCCCGGATGACGATCTTGTTGTTGACGACCGCCGGCCGCTTCATGATCTTGTGGATTCCGAGGATCGCGACCTCGGGAAAATTGATGATCGGCGTCGCCATCACGCCGCCCAGCGCGCCCAGGCTGGTGATCGTGAACGTCGACCCGGTGAGATCCTCGCGCGAGGTCTTGCCGCTGCGGGTGGCCTCGGCCAGCCGGTCAATCTCCAGCGCCAGGTCGGTGAGAGACTTCTTGTCGGCGTCGCGCACCACCGGGACGATCAACCCGGCGTCGGTCGCCGTGGCCAGGCCGATGTGATAGCGGCGGCGCTGGACGATCTCGCCGGCGGCCTCGTCCAGCGCGGCGTTGAGCGCGGGAAACTGCCGCAGCGCCGAAACGGTCGCCTTGATGAAGAAGGGCAGGAACGACAGCTTCACGCCGCCGCTCTGCAGCCGTTCGTTGGCCTGCTGGCGCACGGCCACCAGGTCCGTGCAGTCGATCTCCTCGACGTAGGTGTAATGCGCGGCGGTGTGCTTCGATCGCACCAGGTTCTCGGCGATTTTCTTGCGGACGCCGCGGAACGGAATGCGGACGTCGTCGGCGTCGCGCATGGGAGACCCCGGCGCGGCCGCTGGCGCGTGAGCCGTCCCGGATGCCGGCACCCTCGACGTCGCGGCGCTCCCGGCCTCGGACTTCTGGTGATCGCGAACGTCTTCTGTTGTGATGCGCCCGGCCGGCCCGGTGCCCACCACCAGACTGATATCAACGCCGGTGTCGCGCGCGAACTTCCGTGTCGCCGGCGTGGCGAGAATGCTGCCCGCGGGTCCGCCGACCCCGCGTCCATTTCCGCGGCTGGCAGCGGGCGTCGCGCTGGCCGGCGCCTTTGCGGCGACGACACCTTCTGCGGTCGCGACTGTAACGCCGGCCGGCTCAGTCGATGCGGCCGCCGCGCCGCCGAGCTCGATGGTGATCAGGACCTGGCCCACGGGACAGAGCTGCCCTTCGCTGAACATGCGCTTGCCGACGCGGCCGGCGCGCGGCGCCGGGATCTCGACCGTGGCCTTGTCGGTCATGATCTCGACCATCGGCTGGTCCTCGCGCAGCTCGTCGCCTTCCTTGACCAGCCAGCGCACGACCTCGCCTTCGACCACCCCTTCGCCGATGTCCGGAAGCTTGAACTCGTATGTCATGCGGCTAGAAGTTCACCACCCGTTCGACCGCGTCCAGGATGCGATTCGCGTCGGGCAGGTACTCGTTTTCCAGCGTGTACGGGAACGGGGTGTCGAACCCGGTGACGCGCAGGATCGGCGCCTCCAGGTGCAGGATCGCCCGCTCCTGGATGGTCGCCGCCAGCTCGGCGCCGAAGCCACATGTGCGCGGCGCCTCGTGGACCACCACCACGCGTCCGGTCTTGTGCACCGACTTCAAGATGGCGTCGACGTCGAACGGCAGCAACGTCCGCAGGTCGATGACCTCGAGGTCATACCCCTCGGCTTCGGCCTGCGTCGCCGCCTCCATCACCGTGTGCACCATCGCGCCCCAGGCCAGCACCGTCACCTGTTTCCCCTCGCGCACGATCTTCGCCTCGCCCAGCGGGATGGTGTATTCGCCCTCGGGGACGTTGCCCTTGGCCGCGCGGTAGACCCGTTTGGGCTCCATGAAGATGACCGGATCGTCGCCGCGGATGCAGGTGGCCAGCAGGCCCTTGGCGTCGATCGGATTCGACGGGCAGACAACCTTCAGCCCCGGGACATGGATGAACAGCGCCTCGGGCGACTGCGAATGATAGTGCCCGCCGCGGATGCCGCCGCCGACGGGAGTGCGGATCACCACCGGTGCCGGATATTCGCCGCCCGACCGGTAGCGTAGCTTGGCCAGCTCGCTGACGATCTGGTCGTACGCGGGATAGATGAAATCGGCGAACTGAATCTCGGGGACCGGTTTCAGCCCGTAAAGCGCCATGCCGATGGCCGCGCCGATGATGCCCGACTCGGCCAGCGGCGTGTCGACACAGCGGTCGGGACCGAACTCTTCCTGAAGGCCGCTGGTGGCGCGAAAGACGCCGCCGAAACGGCCGACGTCCTCGCCCAAGACCACCACCCGCGGATCGCGGCGCATCTCAAGCCGCAAGGCGTCGTTCACGGCCTGGATTATGTTCATCTCGGGCATTGGCGGTGCCTGGGACTTACGCCACTGCGTTACGAAATTCAACCCTTGGCATGTTTGGCGACGGTGGCCGCAAGCTCACCGGCCTGTTCGCGAAGGTGCCAGGGCACGTCAGCATAAACGTCCTCGAACATGCTCGCGAGGGGCGGTTTGGGGTCGCGGGTCTCGGCGTAACGGAGGGCATCGGCGATCTGCTCGATAATTTCAGCGCGCATGTCGGCCTCGGCCTTGGCGTCGATCTCCTGCTTCGCCAGCATGTACTTGCGCAGGCGATCGAACGGGTCGCGCCGCTCCCACTCCTTGGGCTCGCCCGGATCGCGGTAAACCGACGGATCGTCGGACGAGCTGTGAGCCCCGCGCCGGTAAGTCCGCGCCTCGATCAAGGTCGGACCGTCGCCGCGCCGCCCGCGCGCCGCCGCCTCGCCGACCACGTGAATCATGGCCAGGATGTCGTTGCCGTCGACCAGCACCCCGGGCATGCCGTAGGCGATCGCCTTCTGCGCGAACGTGGGGGCCGCCGTCTGGACCGAACGCGGCACCGAGATGGCCCAGCCGTTGTTGCGACATATGAGGATACTGGGCGTCTTGAACACCGCGGCGATGTTGCAGCTGGTGTGAAAGATGGGGGTCGAGGTGCCGCCCTCGCCGAAGAACGCGACCGCGACGTCGTCCTTGCCCTGCAGCTTGGCCGCCCAGGCGGTGCCGACCGCGTGCGGGATCTGCGTCGCCACCGGCGAGCTGATGGACACGAAGTTCAGCTTGCGGATCGAATGGTGCACCGGCATCTGCCGCCCCTTGACCGGGTCCTCGGCGTTGCCGAACAGCTGGTTCACGAACGTGCGCAGGGGATACCCCCGATAAAGCGCCGCCCCCACCTCGCGATACGCGGGGTACAGCCAGTCACCAGGGCGCAACGCACTGGCGGCGCCGATGTGCGTCGCCTCCTCGCCGATCGAGCTCAGGTAAAAGCCGAGCCGCCCCTGCCGCTGCAGCCGCAACATCCGTTCGTCCAGCAGCCGGACCAGCAGGATGGTGCGGAACAGTTTGCGAAGCTCGTCGCCCGGGAGGCGCGGTTCGCGCTCCGGGTGCACGACGCGACCTTCATCGTCCATGACCCTGATGACTTCGAGCTTCACGATTCCTCCGACGAACGTTGTGACGTTGGGCCGGATGCTAGCGCGGTTTCACAACCTGTGCTGGCGACGCGGGCGGCGAACCGTATAATCGCCTCATTACCGTCCTGTCAAGGCTGCAAGGGAGTACCGTATGAAGATCCAGGTGCGCGACGTGGTCAGCTATCTAGGCCGCGACTACATCGTCGAGGGAGTCGTCACATCGCAGCTGAACGGGCGGACGTACCCGCTGGCACGGGCGGTCGACGGTGACGCCGTGTTGTGGATCGAACCCCTGCGCGACGACATGGACGATCGGCTGCTGGTCCTGCGCGAGGTGCGCGACCTGGAGATGTCGGTGCCCCCGCCCGAGAGCATCAACTATAACGGCCTGACGTATGTGCAGCGGCTGTACGGCCGCGCCACAACGCAGGTCATGGGCGTGGTCCCGGGACGGGCGCCGGGCAGTTATCAAGTGTGGCGCTATCGGGCTGCCGGAGACCTGTACATCCAGATCGAGGAGGGGGGCGGGCGCGTCTTCATGCTGGCCGGCGAATCGGTGGCCAAGGGCATGATCGACATTCTTCCCGGCAAATGAACGGGCAAATGAACTGATGGGCGGCAACACGTTCGGCAGCGTCTTCCGCGTGACGACGTGGGGTGAATCGCACGGGCCCGCCGTGGGCGTGGTCATCGACGGTTGTCCGCCGCGCCTATCCTTGACGGTTGACGAGATTCAGGCCGAATTGAATCGCCGCCGGCCCGGACAGAGCGCGATCACCACCCAGCGCCGTGAGCCGGACGAGGTCGAGATCCTGTCGGGCCTGCACGACGGGCTGACGCAGGGGACGCCGATAGCGATGATGGTCCGCAACCAGGACAATCGCGGTGGCGACTACGAGGAGATGCGCAGCAAGTTCCGCCCCTCGCACGCCGACTTCACCTACCAGGCCAAGTACGGCATCCGTGCCTGGCAGGGGGGCGGCCGCGCCAGCGCGCGCGAGACCATAGGTCGCGTGGCCGCCGGCGTGGTGGCGCGCAAGGTGCTGGCGGCGGTGGCCGACGTCGACATCGTCGCCTACGTGCAGAGGGTGCAGAACCTGGAGGCGTCGGTCGATCCCGCGACCGTAACGCGTGACGCCGTCGAGGCCAACATCGTTCGTTGCCCCGACGGCGCGGTCGCCGCTGAGATGATCCAGCTGATTGACGGCGCCCGCAAAGCCGGTGACTCGCTGGGCGGGATCGTGGAGGCGGTCGCGCGCGGCGTGCCGGTCGGTCTCGGAGAGCCGGTGTTCGACAAGCTGGACGCCGATCTGGCCAAGGCGATGCTGTCGCTGCCGGCCGCGAAGGGTTTTGAGATCGGAAGCGGCTTTGCCGGCACCCGCCTGTCGGGCATCCAGCACAACGATCCGTTTTACAACGCGTCCGGCACGGTCCGGACGCGGACCAATCGCTCGGGCGGCGTGCAGGGCGGCATCTCGAACGGCGAGGACATCGTCCTGCGCGTAGCCTTCAAGCCGACCGCGACGATCCTGCGCGAACAGGAGACCGTCGACGTCAACGGCCAGGACACGACCATCAAGGCGCGCGGCCGCCACGATCCCTGCGTCCTGCCGCGTGCCGTTCCGATCGTCGAGGCGATGATCGCGCTGGTGCTGGCGGATCACCTCATGCGGCAGCGTGGGCAGAGCAGCACGCTGTTGCCGCGTTAGGATTAGCGGCCGACCGAGGCGACTGTCGCAGAGGAAGGGGCGCGCAGCCAGGCGTCGATCGCGGCCAGGGTTGGACGCGCCGTTGTGACCTGCGCGTAGTCGGCGCGCGCCTTCAGCGCCAGCGCACGCGCTCTCTCCCGTTCGGCGGGCTGAAACCACAACGCTCGGGCCAGGGCGAAGCGAACCTCGCCCATACGCTCGGGAGCAGCCTGCTTTTCGAGACGAATGCGCAAGGCCTCCGACAGCGGGGCCACCGCCTGGTCCGGTTTGCCCTCGCCGAGTAGCGCCAACCCCTCGCCGAAAAGCCCATAGGCCCTGAGGAAGGGATCGGCCCCCGACTCGTGCCAGATGTCGAGCGCGCGCCCGAAGGCCGCCCGCGCTTCCGCGTAGCGGTGCAGGCCGTTCAAGGCCTCGCCGATGTTGTTTGAGCAGATCGCGAGCATGGGATGGCTTGGGCCCACGACCCGCGCCCAGCCGTCGGCCGCCGCTGTGCTGGCGGCCAGCGATTCATGGTAGCGGCCCGCGACCAGCAGCGAAGTACCCTTGTTCCCCAGCGAGCGGAGAGCGTCGGGGTGGTCCTTGCCCAGCAGCTTTTCCTTGATGATGCGGGCCTTTTCGTTGGTCTCGGCTCCGGAGTTGCCGCCACGGTCGGCATCCAGGATGGCTGCCTCACTGGTCAGCAACCACGACTCGAGCAACGGGTTTCCGCCGATGCGCGCGATCATGGCGCGTGCGATCTCGAGCCACTGACGCCCTTCTTCGTGGTGGCCAAGACGATCGAACA
Organism: Polyangia bacterium; assembly: GCA_035696485.1. Taxonomy (GTDB): domain Bacteria; phylum Myxococcota_A; class Polyangia; order Fen-1088; family Fen-1088; genus DASRQT01. Next base: position 27,584 of record DASRQT010000084.1, read on the forward strand.
GCACGCCGCTCACGATGGTTGCGGCTCGCGCCGCGGCCTCGTCGTGATGCGCCGCCAATCCAACCCCGTATGCCTCCCGATATCGCGGTACCGCCTGCGTCGAATCGCCACACGCATCACCGAGATAGGCCGCCGAGTTCAGGGTATCGGCGAGCAACGGCAGGTAAGCGGTCTTCCTGACCCGGGTCAGCAGGCCGTCGGCCAGCGTACGCGCCTCGGCGCAGTGACCCGCATCGCGTAGTGCGTCCAGGCGGGCCACTTCGCCGCGTAGCTCTTCGACCCGACGGCGCATGCTCTCGTCTTGCGGCGGCTTGACCACCGCCCGCAGCAACGTCACGTCGGCGCAGCGATCCAGCTGCGGCAAGGAACCCGCCGCGCTGACCGCGTTTTCCACAACGGTACCGTCAGCCTTCGTGAAGACGTCGACCAGCGCCCGCACGCTCACCAGACGTTCTTGCAGGCAGCCCATGCGCAGGTCCATGACCTCGGCCGATTGATCACCGCGTAGCTGTGTCGCCTGGCAGGTCTCGGCGTACATGCCCAGCCAGCGATCGCTGTACTGATCCAGCAGCTTGACGACGCCGGTGAAAGCCTGCTGGGCATAGCTGCGACCGGTGGCGGCGAACGCGCGGTGAATTTCGTCCTTCCGCGCTGAGGCGGAGCCGTGCGGTTCCCAGATCCCCGCCAGACGCTGCACACCACCCTGGCACATCGCCGCCTGCGAACCAGCCACTCGCCGTACCGCAACAACGGTCACGCCCAGGCAGGCCAGCACAGCGACCGCGGCGACCGTTCGTCGCACGCGCACCCTGGGATCCGTCTCCAGCGCCGCCAGCAGTGCGCTCATTGAGGGAAAGCGCCGGTCGGGATCGCGGGTCGGGCCGACGCGAAGGCCCTGAAGGACGCACGCGCGAACCCACCCGGGGACATCGCTACCCTTGGCAGCGGTCCGCAATCGGCCGGTCGTCACCGTCTCCGCGAGCGCAAGCACCGTCTCACCCGCAAACGGCCGCTCCCCATGGAGGGCCTCGTAAAGCGCGACGCAGAACGCAAACTGATCCGTCCGTGCATCGACCGGCTTTCCCAGGAACTGCTCGGGCGCCATGTAGGCGGGCGTGCCGGCGAGCGCTCCGGTGCGCGTGAGCGACGTCGGCGTCTGACTTGCTACGGGCGACGTCGGGGCCTCGTCCTCGGCCTTCTCGTCGGAACCGCTGGCGCTGAGATCGTTCCCCGGCTTCGACCATACCAGACCGAAGTCCACGACCTTGGGCATCCCGGTCTTGTCCAGCAGCACATTGTCGGGCTTGAAATCGCGGTGAACCAGCCCTTCGGTGTGCGCGGCCGCCAGCCCGTGCCCGACCTCGATGAACATCTTGACGATCTCGCGCCACGGACGCTTCTTGGCCATGACCCATTGCCGGAGCGTGCCGCCCGCGAGGTACTCCATGGCCATGAACACCTGGCCGTCGTGGACGCCGACGTCGAAGATGCTGATCACGTTCGGGTGCGACAGCTTCGCGATGGCCTGGGCCTCGCGTTCCAGACGCGCGGTTCTGCGGGCGTGGTCGCCGCTGCCGTGCTGGGGGCGCAGCAGCTTGAGCGCAATCTTGCGATCCAGCTTTGGATCGTAGGCGGCGTAAACGACACCCATCGCGCCGGCGCCCAGTCGTTCGACGACCAGATAGCGGCCCACCTTGGCGCCCACCGCGAGGGCGTCGAGGTCGGCGTCCCGGGAGGCGTCATCGTCCGGGCCCGGGCCGTGGGTCGAGGGCATCGCCCATACTACCGCCAACGTGACCCGGGCACTCTACGAGGTGCATGGCGGCGTACACATATCGTATCGGAGTACCGATCGAGGCTACGGCAAACAACCGACGCGCTTGGTGTCCAGCGCGATGTCGTCGTAATAGAGATCGAACGCCGGCCGCCCTTGCGGGTGCCAGTCGTAGAAGCCGAAGCCGAAGTCGGTGAAGGCGCCGATGAGGCCGCTGTTCATGTTGTTGTAAAGGGGAGTGCCAGGGGCGTGGCCCCCCGGGTAGGAAACGTTCCGGTTGTTGAGCGAGCCGATCACCTTGCCGTCACCCCAAACATTGATCTCGTCGGGCTCGTCGTTGAATTCCCACTCGAGGCAGGTCCAGGTGGCCACGGGAATGTCGCCCGGGGGGTACGCTTGCACTTCGCCGCCTGGGGATCCCATCAGCTTGATGAAGCCGAATTGCCAGCCGGTGCCGTGGTTGGCAATCGACATGTACGTCGGTCTCGGGAAGCCGGCGGTGCCGCCGAAGATCATGCCCATGTCGATGTCGTTCTTCTTGGGCGCGATATAGAGATAGGCGCGGCCGAAGTTGTGCTTCTGCAGGGCGGCCGGGGCGTTCTTCGTGATGATGTAGACGTAATCGATCGAGCCGGGCGCGGCGGCGCCGTGAAACTGAACGGCGTACTTCCCGTGGGCGACGATCTTTTGCTGAACCGTCATGGTGGCGGTGCCGATGGCGGCGTTGGTCCACCTGGCGGGGTCGATCTGGCCGCTCTCGAAGTCCTCGCAAAAAAGATTGCCGCAGCCGGGACCGCCATCGACCGTGCTCGGTCCGGTGTCGCCAGCGCCGCCGGTGTCGGTCGGCGCGTCGGCACCACTGGCGTCCACCTCGGTTCCGGTCTGGCCACCGGCGCCACCGGTGCCGGGGTTTAC
>DASRQT010000085.1:0-2408 GCA_035696485.1 Polyangia bacterium
GGTTGACCTCATCTTGCATGCTTGTTGGCAGCGGCCGAACCGCCGGGCCGCTCAGTCTTGTGAGGCCAAAAGGCGCCTGACCGTCGCTACCGAGCCACCAGCACAGGCGCGGGCATGGCACAAGCCTTCCTCCGATGATTCGACGGGAAGCTTGGCCGAGGAATGTGTCAAAGGACGACCCCGGTTGCACCGTCGCTCAACCGGGACTGTAAGTCCCCGATAGAAATGTCACCTGCGTCCCCGATAGAAATGTCACTGGGGCACTCTGTCATCGAGGCGTTTGGGGTGACGTGCGATGACGGTGATCCAGATGAGCGATCGGGAGCTCACCCGACTGCGTGTGATGATCGACCTGGCCGATGGACGTCTCACACCTGCGGCGGCTGGCACGTTGATGGGTATTGGCCGACGCCAGGTTTTCCGCCTCCGTCGTGCCTTTGAGGCCAGCGGCGCATCGGGATTGACGTCCCGGAAGCGTGGCCGTGCGAGCAATCGCAAACATGGCGAAGCGTTCCGTCGCACAGTGCTGTCGCTGGTTGGCGAGCGCTATCCGGACTTCGGGCCGACGTTTGCGGTGGAGAAGTTGGTCGAACGGCATGGCCTGCGTGTCGGTGTCGAGACGCTGCGTCAATGGATGATGGCGGACGGGCTATGGATCGACCGCCGTCATAGACTGCCCTCCCCGCACCAACCCCGCCGGCGGCGGGAGTGCCTTGGCGAACTGGTGCAGATCGACGGGTCGGAGCATGCGTGGTTTGAGGACCGCGGCGAGACGTGCACGCTGCTGGCCTTCGTGGACGACGCCACGAGCCGATTGATGCAGCTGCGCTTCGTTGCCTCAGAGTCGGCGTTCGACTACTTCCGCGCGACGCGCGATTACCTGGAGACGCACGGCAAGCCGGTCGCCTTTTACAGCGACAAGCACAGCATCTTCCGGGTGAACAGCAAGGACGCGGCGGGCGGCGATGGCGTGACCCAGTTCGGTCGCGCGCTGTCGGAACTCAACATCGACATCATCTGCGCGAACAGCCCGCAGGCGAAGGGTCGGGTCGAGCGCGCATTCGGCACGTTGCAGGACCGGCTGGTGAAAGAGCTGAGACTGGCCGGGATCTCGACGATCGCGGCGGCGAACGCGTGGCTGCCCGGATTCATCATCGGCCACAATGACCGCTTTAGCCGCGTGCCGGCGAACGCCAAGGATCTGCACCGGAAGCTGACGCCCGCGGACGATCTGGACGAGATCCTGGCGTGGCGGGAGGAGCGGACGGTCACGCGCAACCTCACCCTGCACTATGACCGGATGATGCTGATGCTGGATCCCACGCCTCTGGCGCGCGGTCTGGCGGGCAAGAAGGTCGAGGTGGTGAACTATCCCGACGGCCGGTTCGCGATTCGGTTCAACGGGACGGCACTGCCGTTCCGGGTGTTCGACAAGATCCAGACCGTGGAAGCTGGCGCGATCGTGGAGAACAAACGGCTGGGTGCGGTGCTGGCGCTGGTGAAGCAGCAGCAGGCCGCGTTCGCGCCGCACAAGCGTCGGCACGATCCGGCGCGGCAACGGCCACCGAACAATCTGGCGGCGCCTGGCCTGCCAACGAAGGGCCGACCGCCGCGGCGACCCGCCGCCACCCTTCCCGGCTGAACCGGACGAGCGTTTCCCTTGTATTCCGTTACATAACGGAGAAAGACCATGCCAAGAGGCCGCAAACCCGCGGGTGAGACATCCTTGAGCAACGCCGAGCGGCAGGCCCGCTATCGCTCGCGCCACCCGGCGCCGGACCCATCGGTCGTGATCCGAACGCGGCGGCCGGTTGATCGTCGTTCCCGCCCTCGCCGCTGGCACGATGCCGTCGCCGAATTGGTCGAACTTCAGGTCACCTATGCCGCCTGGCTCGAAGCCTTGCCTGATACGCTTCAGGGCACGGCGACCGCCGAGGCGCTTCAGGCCATTGTCGATCTCGACCTCGACATGCTTGCCGCGATCGAGCCGCCCCGGGGCTACGGCCGCGATTGATGGTGCGGTTGGGCGCACGGCTGTTTCATGGTGCTGGGTGAGGGTGACGGCCTCAAGGGCTGCGCTGCGCGCACCGGCTGGCGCCGGCTGCGGCCCTTGACCCCCTCGCCCTCACCCCGCGTTTGCTTGTGATGCCGTTTCGCGCGCGTGTGTCCGCCGCCTACGGGCGGTCATGTCTGCTTCGCACAGAGTGACATCTCTAATGGGGACAATTTGTGACTTTTCAAACGGGGACCGACACGGAACAGTAGGGCGAAGTCGTTGGTAAGTCACTGAGCGCAGATTTGCGCGCCGCGCCGTTTCGACTGCCGCGCCCCCTGTAACAGCACGTTGTGCGTCCGCGGTGAATACTTGCCGGCCGCGCCACGAGGGCGGAACGGATCGCGCTTGATCG
>DASRQT010000086.1:0-11892 GCA_035696485.1 Polyangia bacterium
AAGCGCGTCGGGCGTCGACAGCTCGCCCGCCCCGGCCGCGCGCAGAAGCTCCGCGTCCGGCATGGAATCCCACAGGAAGTACGACAGCCGTGAGCCCAGCTTGTACTGGTCGAGGCCGACAATCTCGGGGCTGCCGGCGGGCGCCAGGCCGAGCTCGATGTGGTAGAGGAACTGCGGCGACTGCAGCATCGCCTGAATCACGCGCGAGATACCCGACGGGAAGCCGTCATCCTTGCGGCCGAGCTCGAACAACGCGGCCATCGCGGTCCGTTCCTCCGATAAGAGCGGGCGCCGGAACGCCTTGAGGCCGAAGCTATCGACGAACTTGGCGCCGCACGCCGCTTGATCGGCCGTCGCCGGATCGCAGCCGACCAGCGCGTTCAGCTTGGTCGTGACGGCCTGATTGGCCAGCGTCTCCGAGGTGTTCATGTACTGCTCGACCAGAACGTCGGTGACCGGCGCGCTGGCGTTGCTGAAGAAGTGGCCGACCTTTTCGTCCAGCGCCAGCGCGGAGGCGTAATCGCCCGGCATTCCCAGGAGGTCGCGGACTGTGTGATTGTACTGAGACCGGGTCAGGCGGCGCAGGGGCGAGACACCGACCGACGGAGGCACTGCGGTGCACATGGTGCCCATGGGCGTCGTGCCGCTGCCGGGCTTGCCGGGCATGACACCAGGAACCGGACCGGGGCCGGTGGTCGGCGGCTGCGGGTTGGTGCCGGCACCTCCTCCAATCTCCCCGAAGGAGCAGGACATGAGACCGAACACCACCGGGGCGATCAGAAGCGCGGCGAGACGGACTCTGTTACCGCTCACGAGTCGCTCCCTGGCTGCACAACGATTGGCATTGCTGACCTCCGCTGGTTGTCGGTATCACTCCACCCGCCCCCGCCAGACCCCGGATCGTCGCCTGTTTCCGCGGGTACACCGCGGCTGTCGCACACGTAGACAACAGGCTATGTTCGTCGTCAGCCTGTGTCATGGCTCATTCGTGGCAACATCAGTACCCTTTCTGTTTATATGGGCGCTGTTGGCAGGACGCGTCTACCGCGCTGCACTAAAACGCCAGCGATTACAGTCGGTTGGCCGTGTCCGGCACCTTGGTGACACGAACGGCGATAAGGCCCGGTAGATTCGCGTCGGGAGGTTCGGGTTCCGAGGGAGATCGCGTGAGGGAGAGACGGCTTTGCCGGCTCGATCTCATCGCGGGAGGTTCGGAACCCTCCCAGGGTTCCGAAGTTAATCAGTGCGAATTGGTGCCGCGGGCGTCGGGCTCGGTCGGGGACTCGTCCTCGTCCTCGGCGCCGTCGGCGCCGATGTGTTCGCCGCCTTGCGTGCTCTTGTCGGCCGCGTCGTCCAGCGCCTTCATGTACTTCTCGTAGTCCTTGCGGGTGATGAGACCCTTCTTGATATTTCGTTCCACCGTGCGCCGGTCGAAAAGGCGCGCGTTCTTGGCGTCCACATCACGACTCATGGCGCGTTAGCTATCACAATGCGGCGCCATAAGGAAGGCAGGCCGCGCCGGGGAGGCCTCCGGGTGCCCACCCGCGTTCCCAAGCGACTTGGAAATATCCTCGCAACCCCGGCGGTTGTAAGCTGCGCCTCGCCGGGGAACGGCGGTTCTAATCGAGACTTTATGGAGACTTTATGGACGTCCGGGTCATCAACGAGCTGGTTCAAAGACAGTCTGCCTTCGTCGAAAAGCTGATCGCCGAGGTCTCGAAGGTCATCGTCGGCCAGAAGGCCATGATCGAGCGCATCCTGATTGGGCTTCTGACCGGCGGCCACGTCTTGCTGGAGGGGGTCCCGGGGCTGGCCAAGACGCTTACGGTCAAGACCCTCTCCGACGCGCTGCGCATGAAATTCCAGCGGATTCAGTTCACGCCCGACCTGTTGCCGGCCGATATCGTCGGCACGGTCATCTACAACCAGGCCAAGAGCGAGTTCATCCCCAAGCGCGGCCCCATCTTCGCCAACCTGGTGCTGGCGGACGAGATCAACCGTGCCCCCGCCAAGGTGCAGTCGGCCCTGCTGGAGGCCATGCAGGAACGGCAGGTCACGATCGGCGACACCACGCACCCGTTGCCGCAGCCGTTCCTGGTGATGGCGACCCAGAACCCGATCGAACAGGAAGGGACGTACGCGCTGCCGGAGGCGCAGCTCGACCGTTTCATGCTGATGATCAAGGTCGGCTATCCGTCGCGCGAAGACGAACGGGCGATCATGGACCGCATGACCTCGGGGGTGAAGGTAAGCGCGGGGCCCGTCGCGACGCCGGACGAGGTGGCGGAGGCGCGGTCGGTGGTGCAGCAGGTCTACATCGACGAGAAGATCCGAGACTACATCGTCAACATCGTGCACGCCACGCGTGAGCCCAAGGCGTATGGCCTGGGCGAGCTGGCCGACTTCATCGAGTATGGCGCCAGCCCGCGCGCGTCGATCTTCCTCAACATGGCCGCGCGCGCGCACGCCTTCCTGCGCCATCGCGGCTACGTCACGCCGGAGGACATCAAGGCCGTCGGCATCGACGTGTTACGCCACCGGGTGATCCTGACTTACGAAGCCGAGGCCGACGAGGTCACGTCGGAGACCGTGGTCCGCAAGCTGTTCGAGCACGTCGAAGTCCCCTGACCGGGGCAAATCCCACCAGCGACGCCATGTTGACGCGCGAGCTCCTGAAGAAGATCCGAAAGATCGAGATCGTCACCGAACGGCTGGTGCGCGATCGGATGGCGGGCCAGTACCATTCGGTGTTCAAGGGCAGCGGCATCGCGTTCTCCGAGGTGCGCCAGTACATGCCGGGAGACGACATTCGCCAGATCGACTGGAACGTGTCGGCGCGCATGAATGACGTTTACATCAAGCTGTTCACGGAAGAGCGCGAGATGACCGTGCTGCTGCTGGTCGACATGTCGGCGTCGGGAAACTTCGGCTCGCGCACGCAGGAAAAGCGCGAGCTGGCCGCCGAGATCGCGGCGGTGCTGGCCTTCTCCGCCATCCGCAACAACGATCGCGTCGGCCTCATCATCTTCACCGACGACGTGGAAAAGTTCGTCCCGCCCAAGAAGGGGAAGAAACACGTCCTGCGTGTCATCAGCGAGATCCTGTCCTTTGCGCCCAAGAGCCCGCGCACCAACATCGGCGCCGGGCTGCAGTTTCTGGGGCGAATCGCGCGGCGGCGCGCGGTCGCGTTCCTGATCTCGGACTTTCTCGCGTCGCCGGCCAGCTACGAACGGGCGCTGCGCATCACCGCCGGCCGCCACGACCTGGTGCCGGTGTCGGTCACCGATCCGCTGGAGGAAGCGCTGCCCGCCGTCGGTTTCCTGGAGCTCGAGGACCCCGAGACCGGCGAGGTCACGCTGTTCGACACCAGCGGGCCGGAGGGACGCGCCTTCGCCGCCGAGGCGCGCCGGCTGGTCACGGCGCGCGAGGCGCTGTTCCGGCGCCTCGACATGGACACGGTCAAGGTGCGCACCGACCGCCCTTACTTGCCGGCGCTGACCAGCTTCTTCGAGGCGCGGGCGCGGAGGCTGCGGCACTGATGCGTGTCGTCGCCATGTGGATTGCCGGCGCGCTGCTGGCGATGTCGATGCCGGCGCACGCTGCCGGGGTTGCCGCCGACGGGGGCGCCGCCGCCGACCCCGAGGCCCCGACAGTCGCCGCGCGCGTCGACAAGACCAACGCCCATGTCGGCGACGTCATCGCGCTGACGTTGACCGCCATCAGCCGGAAGGGTGTACCCGTGAACCTGCCCAACACCATCGACCTGGGCGCGTTCTCCATCCTCGACCGCAAGGAGGCGGAACAGGACCTGGGTGACGCGCGCACGCGCCGCGAGTTCACGCTGACGGTGGCGGCGTATGAACCGGGCGAGGTCGAGATCCCGTCGGTGGAGGTCACCTACCTGGGCAAGACCGGGGAGGTCCGCAGCGCCAGGACCGCGCCGGTGGCCATCAAGATCGCCAGCCTCATCGCCAACGAGCCCGAGCCCGCGCTCAAGGACAACGCGCCGCCGGTGGTCGTGTGGCAGCAGAACCTATTGCTGGTCTACGTCGCCGGCGGGCTGCTGGCGGCGGCGCTGGGCGCGCTGGCCGCGTGGCTCATCGTGCGCCGCCTGCGCGCGCGCGCCCTCGACCGTCCGGGCCCGCCGCCGCGGCCGGCGCACGAGATCGCGCTGGAACGCCTGGATCGACTGGGCGGCTATGGTTTCCTGGAAAACGCCGACAACCGGCCGTTTTACTTCGCGGTGTCCGAGGTGATCCGCGACTACCTCGGCGCGCGCTTCGGCTTCGATTCGCTGGAGATGACCACCGACGAGCTGATGTCAACGTTACGCAAGCGCGCCGCGCGCGAGCACGTCCTCACCGACCTGACGCTGGTCGAGATCGAGTCGTGGCTGTCGGGCTGCGACCTGGTGAAGTTCGCGAAGATCTCGCCCACCGCCGCCGAATCGCGCGGCACGCTGGAGACGGCCCTGCGCGTCGTCTCGTCGACGCGGCCGCGGCCGGCCGAGGCTGACCTCCCCGCGGGGACCGTCCAGGCCGCCGGGGCGGCCCCGCCACGTGAGGCGGCCGGTGGATAACCGCGGGCGCATCCCCTATGGCCTGATCGCAGGCGTGTTCGTCCCGCTCGCGGCCGCATACCTGTGGATGTTGCGCGGGGCGGACGGTTTTCGTTTCGCGCACCCGGCGGCGCTGGCGCTGATCCCGATCGCGGTGGCGATGGTGCTGTGGGCCGGGATCCACCGGGCGCCGTCGCGGCGCGGGGTGCTGGCCTATTCGCGCGGTTCCGAGCTGGGCGGCCGGCGGCCTGGGCTGGTGGCGCGGCTGCGTGAGCTGCCGCTGGTGCTACGGCTGGCGGTGGTGGTGCTGGCCGGTGTCGCGCTGGCGCGACCGCAAACCTCGCGCGTCAATGACGACCTGGAGCTGGAAGGGATCGACATCGTCATCGCGCTGGACGTGTCGGGATCGATGACCGAGGCCGACCTGATCCCCAACCGCATGGAGGCGGCCAAGGCGGTCATCGACCGTTTCGTCCGCCAGCGCCCCACCGACCGGATCGGCCTGGTGGTGTTCGCGCGCGAGGCGTACACGCACATTCCACTGACGCTGGACCACGGCACCTTCCTGCGCATGCTGGGCGAGCTGCAGGTCGGCATCATCGACGGACGCGGCACGGCCATCGGCAACGGCATCGGCGTGGCGCTCAATCGCCTGCGGCGATCCGACGCGCGGTCGAAGGTGGTCATCCTGCTGACCGACGGCGACAACAACGCCGGCAACATCTCGCCGCTGCAGGCGGCCAGCTACGCGCAGACCTTGAAGGTCAAGATCCACACCATCCTGGCCGGCGACAACGAGGCCAAGGAAGACGAGGAGAAGGCCCCGCCGAGGCTGATGCAGCAGCTTCGCCCGCGCCAGCCGGTCAACCCCAAGCTGCTGGAACAGATCGCGACCATGACCGGCGGCACGCCATACCTGGCCACCGACACGCACGCGCTGGCGGAGCGCTTTCAGAAGATCCTCGAGGATCTGGAAAAATCCCGCATCAAGGATCGCGGCATCCTGTACTCCGAGCTTTACCAGCGCTTCCTGCTGGTGGCGTTTGCGCTGCTGGTTTTGGAGGTCACGCTGCGACTCACACGCTTCAGACGGCTTCCCTGAATGCGGCTGGCCAACCCTGCCCTGCTGTGGCTCCTGCTGGCGGTTCCGATCGCCGTGCTGGGGTATGCCCTGTTCTTCGCGCAGCGGCGGCGCTTGCTGGCGCAACTGGGCGAGGCGGCGCTGATCCGCAAGATGGCGGCGTCGGTATCCCCGGCGCGCAAGGTGATCCGCGCCGCCGAGGTGGTGCTGGCGCTGGGCCTGCTGGCGCTGGCGCTGGCGCGTCCGCAGGCGGGTGGCCGGGCGACGCTGACCAGACAGCCGGGACTGGACATGGTGGTGGCGCTGGATTTTTCGCGCTCGATGCTGGCCAAGGACGTCTACCCATCGCGCCTGGAACGCGCCAAGCGCGAGCTGGAGCGGCTGATGGATCACCTGGGCGGCGATCGCATCGGCGTGGTTGCCTTCGCGGGCGAGACGTTGACCTACCCGCCGACCACGGACTACGCGGCGGTGAAACTGTTCTGGCGCGATCTGGCCCCCTGGGACATGCCGGTGGGCGGAACCGCGATCGGGCGCGCCATGCGCGCGGGGCTGGATCTGCTGACGCGGCTTCGAGTGGCCGGGGGGCCGACGCGGGCCCAGGTCATCTTGCTGCTGACCGACGGTGAAGACACCGAGAGCGAGCCGCTGGAGGTCGCGGACGAGGCGTCCAAGCTGGGGGTCAAGGTGTTCACGGTCGGGATTGGTTCGCGCTCCGGCGAGCTGATCCCGGAATTCGACGAAAAGGGGCAGGTCAGCGGCTACGTCAAGGACAGGGACGGCAAGTACGTCACGTCGCGCCTAGGTGAAGCGATGCTGAAGCAGATCGCCGACAAGACCGGCGGCGAATATTTCCACGCCGACCTCAAACGGTTCGGCGTCGAGCAGGTCGAGGCCGCGCTGGCCGGGCTCAAGCGCACGGAGAACGAAGCGCGCGTGGTCAAGCAATACGACGAAGCGTTCGAGATCTTGCTGTTGCCCGCCTTCCTGCTGCTGGTGGGTGAAGCGTGCAGCACCGACCGCCGGCGCCGCCCGCGCCCGGAGCGACAGTCGTGAACGGCGTCATGACGCCGGCCCGACGCTGGGCCGTCGCGGTGTTGCTGCCGGTGCCGCTGCTGTGCGCGTTCGATCCGCTCAAGCGCAGCAACAAGGACGTCGAGGTCGGCAACACGCACATGAAGGCGGGCAAGGCCGAGGAGGCGCTCGGCTCCTATGAAAGGGCGGTCGCGGAGCTGCCGGCGGATCCGGCGGCGCACTTCGATCGCGGCACTGCGCTGTTCGCGCTGTCGCGTTTCGAGGAGGCCGGGCAGGAGTTCCTGCGCGCGACGGAGGCCAAGGACAGCGGCCTCAAGGAGGCGGCGTTCTACAACTTGGGCAACGCCTTCTTCAAGAAGGACAAATTCAAGGAGGCCGTCGAAGCCTACAAACGGGCGTTGACCCTGGATCCACGCGACAGCCGCGCCAAGTGGAATCTGGAGATCGCGCTCAAGAAGCAGAAGGAAGAAGAGAAGAAGAACGAGCAGGACAAGGGCAAGAACGACCAGGACAAAAAGGACAAGAAGGACAAGGACGACAAGAAAGACCAGCAAGACAAGGGCGACAAGAAGGACAAGAAGGACAAGAAGGACGACGACCAGAAACAGGACAAGAAAGAGGATCAGAAGGACGAGAAGAAAGAGAAGAAGGCCGACAAGGACAAGAACGACAACAAAGGCCAGCAGCCGCAACAGAACGACAAGCAGGACAAACCGGCCGACGAAAAGGAGATCGAGGCCGTCCTCGACAGCCTGGATCGCAGCCCCAAGGATCTGGAAAGAGAGCGGGCCCGTATGCGCGCCGTGCGGCGCCGCCCGCCGACGCGGGACTGGTGACCGCGGGCCATGCGGCAAGGGCCTGGTATCGAGGTGGTAAGCGTGGCAAACCGGTCTGCCATGTCGCCTCTCGGTCGCAAAGCCGCCCGCTTGCCCCTGGCCCTGACGGCGGTCGCGGCGCTGGTGGCCGTGACGGCGGCGGCAGCGCCGCCGGCGCAGGCGCAGGCGCCCTCGTTCGTCGCCGAGGTGGACCGGACGCAGGTGGCGCCCGAAGAAGGCTTCACCTACGAGGTGACGTTGAACATCGCGCAGCAGAACATCACGGCGTTCCAGCCGCCCGACTTCCGCGGCCTGACCGTGCTGCAAGCGCCGCGCGGGCCCAATCGCGCGACACACATGCAGATTGGCGGCGGCGGCACCTTCATTCAGAACAGCCTCACGTGGGAGTACCAGGTCGCGCCGACGGCCGGACAGAAGGGCGTGATCACCATCGGCAGCGCGCGGGTGCGCATCGACGGGCGCGAGATGCGATCGAACCCGGTCAGCATCCGCGTGGGCGGCTCCCCCACGCCGGGCGGCAACGCTATCCGGCCCGGCCGCCGGGGGTTTCCCACGCCCGTGTTTCCCGGCCTGCGCCAGCCCACGACGCCCCCGCCGGTGGCGGCGCCGCCCGCGTCGCCCGGCCCATCCAGCGGCGCGCCACCGCTGGCCTCCGCCAGCGCGGCCAACTTCATCCGCGTGGCGCCCGACAAGACCACGGCCTACGTCGGCGAACAGATCACCGTCGGCTGGTACCTCTATCTCACGCAGGGAATGGACAACTACGAGACGGTCTCGGAGCCGCGCACCGACGCGTTCTGGACCGAGGACGTCACCCCGAACAACGTGCGCAAGGGCCTGACGCTGACCCAGGAACAGGCCGGTGGTCGCAACTACCAGGTGGCGATGTTGTTCAAGAAGGCGCTATTCCCGCTGCAGCCGGGCAAGCTGACCATCTCGCCGATGGAATCACAGGTGGCGCAGGTCGACTTCTTCGGCGCGACGCTGCGCAAGCAGCGGCTCAAGGCCGAAGCGACGGTGATCGAGGCCATTGCACTGCCCAAGGCCGACCAGCCACCCGGGTTCGACGCGAACAACGTCGGTCGCTTCACCATCGCCGCGCGCGTTGATCGCACCATGGTCGGCGTCGGCGAAGCCGTCACGTTCACGATCGACATCAAGGGAGAGGGGAACGTCCGCAACGTCCGCCCGCCGGTATTTGCGCCCATCGACGGCTGGAAGCGGTACGAACCCAAGATCAACGTCACCATCGATCCGGGTGACACCGTGTCCGGTACCAAGTCCCTCGAGTACCTGCTGCTGCCGGAACGTCCCGGCGTCACCATGCTGACGTCGCTGTCCCTCCCTTACTTCGATCCGCAGGCCAAGGCGTACGCGGCCGCCAGGAGCGAACCGATCCGCCTGGAGGTCACCGGCGGCGCCGTCGGGCGCGACAGGACGACTGCGGGAATTTCTGACGGCAAGTCTGCCGCCGGCGTGGTGGAGAACGTGATCTCGGCCGAGATCAGGCCGATTCGCGCCCGCCCTGCGCCGCGGCGCGACCTGGGGGCGACGTTCTACCGGTCGTCGGCGTTCCTGGGAATTCTGCTGGCGCCGCCGCTGGGGCTGGCGCTGACCATCCTCTTCGCGCGGGTGCGCGAGCGCCTGGGCGGCGATACCAAGCGCACCCGCCGCCGTCGCGTGCGCACCATGATCCGCAGGCGGCTGAGCGCTGCCGAGGACCACCGTGATGGCAATCGAACCTCGGACTTCTACATCGAGATCGACCGGGTGGTGCGCGAGGTTCTGGCCGCGCGTCTGGGACGGACCGTGGCCGGGCTGCGGATGGACGAGCTGCGCGAGCTTCTCAGGCGGCGTGGGATGCCCGATGCGATCGTCGGGCGCACGATCGCCGAACTGGAGGACTGCGACCAGGCGCGTTTCGCGCCCGGCTCCAGCAATGTCGGGCGCGAGCGGATGAGCGCGTCATTGGAGCGGGCGGGCGATCTCATCGTGGCCATTGAAAAGGCGCCCCTGCGCGACGAGGCCGCGTGACCGCCGCCGGAGCGACCCGCCGTATGGCCGCCGCGACGGTGCTGGCCATGGCGGGTGTGCTGGCGGCCGCCCCGGCGCGCGCCGACCGCCTGGAGGAAGCCTGGCGCCGCGCCAACGACGCCTATCTGCGCGGCAACTACCCGGCCGCCGTGACCGCGTACGAGCAGCTGGATCGCGAGGGGCTGGTGTCGTCCGATCTGTTCTTCAATCTGGGCAGCGCCTACTACCGCGCGGATTCGCTGGGGCGGGCGATCTGGGCGTTCGAGCGCGCAGTCGCCCTGGATCCCGACGACGACGACGCGCGCTACAATCTGACCCAGGCGCGCAGCGCGGCCGACCGGCGCGGGCGAGACAAGATCGAGGGAGCCGCGCGCGAGGCGCTGTGGATCCGCGCCGTGACCGCCCTGTCGCCGTCGACGGAGACCTGGCTATTCGTGAGCCTGCACCTCGCCTTCTTCGTGACGTTGTTCGCCCGCCGCCGGGCCAGCGAGGATGCCCGCGGCGCACTGGGCGCCGGTGCCGCCATCCTGGCCGTTGCCGCGCTGATGGCCGGGAGCCTGCTGGCCGGGCGCGCCCATCTCGATCGCGTTCCGTTCGGCGTGGTGTTGCCGGACGCCGTGGCGGTCAAGGAGGGCGCCGACGTCAATTACCGGACCAGCTTCGATCTGCACGCGGGCCTGCGCGTCCGCCTGTTGGAGCGTGACCAGGACTGGCTGCGCATCCGGCTGGCCAACGGCCTCGAGGGCTGGGTCCGCGAGCGCGACGTGGGCCGGCTGTAGAGGTTCCGGGTCGCCGACCCGCGGGTATGCGGTAGTCTCACACGGTCATGGCCGAACCGCACTATCAGCGCCACGTCTTCGTCTGCACCAACCAGCGCGATCCAGACAATCCCAAGGGCTGTTGCGCCAGCAAAGGCTCGGAGGCCGTGCGTGACGAGTTCAAACGGCTGCTGCACGAAAAGGGGCTCAAGGGGCAGATCCGCGCCAACGCCGCCGGCTGCCTGGATCAGTGCTCCCGCGGCGTCAGCGTCGTGGTCTACCCCGAACAGGTCTGGTACGGCGGCGTCAAGGTCGAGGACGTCGCCGAGATCGTCGCTGCGCACCTCATCGGCGGAACCCCGGTCGAACGTCTGAGGATGAAGTGATGGGCATGGAATCGCCGAAGATGTCGCCGTGAACCTGCAGATCTTCGGAACCAGGAAATGCGCGCTGACCCGCAAGACCGAGCGCTTCTTCAAGGAGCGCGGAATCAAGTTCCAGCAGATCGATCTGGCGCAAAAGGGCATCTCCGCCGGTGAGCTGCGCAACGTCGCCAGCCGGGTCGGCGGCGCCGAGGCCTTGATCGACCGCGACGGCAAACGCTATCTGGAAAAAGGACTCAAGTACGCCGCGCCCACCGGCCCCCGCATCGAACAGATGCTGGTCGAGGATCCCCTGCTGCTGCGCACGCCCATCGTCCGCGACGGGAGCCGCGCCACGGTCGGGTTCGCCCCCGACGTCTGGTTGGCCTGGCTCGCCGAAGACCAACGTCAATAAGTAGATCGATAGGACGGCTATCGCCGGAGGTTTCGGTGGTAGGGTCCGGTGGCGGAGGCGTCGAGACCGTGCGAATCCAGTCTATTTGGCTGCGGTATGGGGCCTCGGTGGCCATGACCGTGACGGTCATCGTGGGTCGGCTGGCCCTCAATCAATGGTGGGGTCGTCACCACAACCGCCATCTGATCTTCTTGCCGACTGTCATGCTGGTCGCCTGGCTGTTCGGCCTGGGTCCCGGGATCATCTCGGCGGCGCTTTGCACAGTCGCCCTTCGCGTCTACTGGCGCGATGAAACCAGCGAGACCTTCCTGCGCGCAAACTCCGATCTTATCCTGTTCGCGCTGGTCAGCGCGTCCATCTGTTTTCTGGTCCGATCACTGCACGCGGCCCGCCAGCGCGCCGACGCGGCGACCGAATCCCGAGAGCAGATGCTGGCGGTCGTGGCCCACGATCTCCGTAGTCCTCTGAGCGCGATCAAGCTGGGGACCGAAAGGGTCCTCAGGCTGGTGCCGGACGAGGCGGCGCAAAAGCCTCTCAAGGCAACCCAGCGCGCCGCTCTCCGCATGGACCACCTCATCCGCGATCTGATCGATGCCACGCGCATTGACCAGGGCCAGCTCAGTGTGGAACGCAAACGTGAACGCGTGAATGGTCTCGTGCAAGAGGTTGTGGACCTTTATACGCCGCAGGCGCAGGAAAATGGCCTGGTGCTTGAGGTCGCCAACGGGTTGGGCGATGGCGTGGTCGTGTGCGACCGCGATCGGATCATGCAAGTGATCGGTAACCTGCTGGGGAACGCCATCAAATTCACCC
>DASRQT010000087.1:0-5767 GCA_035696485.1 Polyangia bacterium
CCGCCGAGGGGTGCAAGGTTGCCGAGGACGCCCAGGTCCTGCCCGGCGCCGCCTCGCAAGTCAGCGGCGAATTTCCCACCGTGAACAGCGCAGGCGGCTGCGCCTGCTCCGCGAGGCGCGTCCGCCACAAGAAAAAGCTGCTGGCCGCCGCGCTCCTGACCGGCGCCTTCGCCAGCATCGTCATCATCAGCCGCCGCCGCAAATCCGACCGAGCGGACTAAAGCCCTTATTCCCCGTACATGCGGACGTAGCCGTAGATCGCGGTGATGATCATGATGTCCGTGCCGGCGATCAGCAGGACATCGCGCCAGCCGAAGCGGACCCACCAGTGGGGCGCGTGCCGGTGTATGGCGCCGTAGAAGGCCGCGACCAGGCCGAACTGCACCCACAGGACCGGGTGATAGGCGATCGACAGAAAGAATGACGACACCAGTGAGCCGGCCAGCGATGCGATCAGCGCCATCGCCCAGCGCGCGACGATGGCGCTGGTTTCGTTGTCGGCGAAGTCGCGCAGCGCCTGCACGAGGATCTTGAACACCAGGTAGAAGGCGCAGCTCCAGAGGAACATGCCCAGGGGACCCAGCTCGGCGAGGGTCAGGACGAAGGAGTTGTGCGCGGTCAGATAGTGGTGGTCGGCGAACTGACCGGCGCCAACACCAAGAACCGGATTTGTGCGAAACATGCCCAGGCCGGCTTCCCAGCAATCGAGTCGTTCCGTCGTTGACGAATCGGCCTCCTCGCCGACGCGCCCGCCAAACAGGATCAAGGGCACCGACAGCAGTCCGGCGGCGACGATGCCCTTCCAGCCGAAACGCCGGATGAAATAGGCGCCGACCACCGCCAGCAGCGCCAGCTGTCCGCTGCGGGACTGGGTCATGACCACGCAGACGATGGCCAGAGCCACGGCGCCGATCAGCAGCGCCAGTCGCGTGGCCGATCGCCGCCGCTGCTG
Source organism: Polyangia bacterium (assembly GCA_035696485.1). Taxonomy (GTDB): domain Bacteria; phylum Myxococcota_A; class Polyangia; order Fen-1088; family Fen-1088; genus DASRQT01. The sequence continues at coordinate 953 of DASRQT010000087.1, forward strand.
AAAGACGAAGGCGAACGGCAGCCCGATGCTGATCGCCCAGGCCAGCTCGTTGGGATCTTGCAAGATGCCGCGATACCGGACGCGCCCGCCGACCGAAGCGGTACCGAACAGACCGGTGCGCTCGCACAGATACTCTGTCTCCGGTTCGCCATTTTCGTAACAGTCTTTTCTGGCCGTGCAACCTCGCCCGTCGGAAACGACGCTGCCCGGTCCGCCGTCGGCCGCGTCGTTGCGGATGATGCAGACGCGTGGCGACAGCCCCTGCTGGACGCCGACGGCCGCGAGAAAGATCGACATCGCCAAGGTCATGGTCGCCAGCGCCTGAAATCCGCGAATGCTCGGCGCGCCGAACGCCGTCACCAGGAACAGCAGCAGCGATACCACCAGGAGGGTGACGTGCGGGCCGGCCCCCACCGGGACCTTGACCACCACCGTGAACGCCGCCCAGGCGAAAAACAGGACCGAGACGACGATCAGGGGATAGACGCGCGGGCGGCTGGCCGAGATCCGCCAGTCGATCACCAGACCGACGACGGCCACCCCCAGGACGGTCGGGAACGACAGGAAATGCAACCAGTCGAAGATCTCGTGAGGCCGCACGTAGATGAAGACCATCAGCGCGGCGATACCGGGGAGCGCAAACATCAGGACTCGCGGACGGAATGATATCCGAAGATCGGCGCCAGCGAGACCGCGGCTGTGTTTTTAGTTTTCCTTGCGCGAGGCGCTTCGGCGGCGGCGCAATCGCGGGACACCGACAGCGCGCGGTAGCGTGCAGTCTGTGGTGCTCAAGTTCGAGGGTGCGACAGCCCTCGAAGAGATTCCTCGCGCAATCGTGGCCGAGTTCAGCAACGCGTTCCGGAAAAGAAGTCTGTATGAGGCGTCGGCCTACCCGCAGCAACGCCTAGGCGTGCCTCCTGTGTTGAGGAGCTTTCACCATCCGAGGCCGACGGAGGGTGCTGCGGGACTGGGACGAACAAGCGCGACGTCTCGCCGCGTCACCTCCGGTTGCTACAATCGTTCTGTCAACCAGGCGTCACGCTTCCTTCCCCATCGACCGCGCCCCCGGGAAACCGCCTACTACTTTTGCGCGGGCCCGTCCGCCTCGGCAGCCTTCACGGCATCGTCCCTCGTCGGAAGTTTTGGCGGTGGAAACGACGCCTCCCTGAAGGTCGAGCAAGTCTTCTTATAATGGGGTGTGTAGCCACCGCAAACGATGCCACTGCCATCTGCCTTCACGCAGCCGTACGTTCCGTATTTTGTGCCGCTATACCAACCTACGTCTCCGTCGCCGCTACACCCGCTCTTAACATCACTGCGACTGTGGCCTTTGATGCTGACCTCCTTGGCCACGGCGGACGCGCCGACGAGGCAGATCGCAGCGAATGCGAGAACAGTCGTTAGTGCGCGCCCGACGTTCACGACCACTGCCTCCTGTTCAAGAAATTCGGTCTGAATTGAGTATGCCAGAAATGGCGGCCCTCCCCTTCAAGGCCTTCCCTTGTCGACTGATGCCAGCGGTTCGTTCGAGTTTTCATTCTCGCGCCTCCTATTTTCAGTTGTAGGAGCGTGTTCGAGTTGTCCGGCCCCATCCGAATCTCCACGCGCCTCCTCCGCCGTCGGCGCGAGCATGAAATGCCCTCGCTCGTCGGTCCGACTGAGAGAACGAACAATTTCATGGAATCTTCCCTTCCTGGTGCGCGCTCTGGCAGAGGACGACGTCGAACCAGCTCCGTCGCGTCGCCGCGCTCGAGCTCGGCCAGCGGTGCAGGCTCCCAGTGTTGTCGCGTAGCGATCGCGACTGCAGTCTTTTGCACAGGACCCCGGGCGCCACTCTCGGACGGAATAGCCGGTTCGCCGCCGCGTTGATAGGTCGAAGGGACGGTGAAGCGATGGCGAGCAACGTGATGATGACGGTGTGGAATCAGCGGGTTCGGGTGAGTTCGGCGAAGGCGGGAACCGTGGGATGGGAGTCGAAATCCATCCTCGCGAGCTGCTCTGCGGTGGTGGTGAAGGGAGTTCAGCCCGCTGACGCTCACCTTTATGTCGGGACCCTCCAGGGGGACATTCACAAACTGTCGTTCGCGACCGGAGCGGAGCAGGCGCAGCTGTCGGGGGCGGGCGGCTACGTGTGGGGTCTGGCGCACGACAAGGGTGTGGTCTACGCCCACGGCGGTAACAGCCTGACCGCGCACAAGGTCGGTTTGGGACTGCTGTGGAAATACAACATGGACGACCTCGCCTGGGGCACACCCGCCGTCGCTGACGGGATGGTCTACAGCGGCTCGTGGGATGGCCGGCTGCACGCTGTCCGTTTGGACGGAACGCCGGCGTGGATCTCGTCGGAGTTCTACTTCTTTGCAGCCGAGCCGGTGGTGGCCGACGGCGTGGTCTACGCCGTCGCCGGGGAGAAGCTGGTCGCGCTGGATGCGGCGACGGGAACTGTCCTCTGGACGACCACGGCCGGCAACGGCGCGAACCTGGTGAGCCCGGTGTCGGTGGAGGATGGCCGGATCTATGCTGGCACCGCCTGGGGCGCAATGGTCTGTGCCTTTGACGTCTCGCAGGGGACGGAGCTGTGGAGCACGCCGTTCGGCGGTCACCCCACGCCCCCGACGACACTCGGAGGGCGGGTCTACGCCGCGACGGAGCACGGCGCCGGCGACGGTTACCTGCGCGCGCTGGATGCCAAGGACGGCACGCTCCTCTGGACGTCGGCGGTTCCAGTAGGGCGTGGGGGAGACGCCGTTTCTCGTGCCGCCTTCGATATGGGCGGTTTCATATACGGCGCCGGCAAGCCTGTCAGCGACAATGTCTTCGTCACCTCGCAGAACGGCAACGGCTACGCGTTCAGCCGGGCGACCGGCCAACTCGCCTGGCACGCGCCGGTCGGGAACGGCTGGCCCATTGATCCGATCTGGACGGACGCCGGCACCGTGCTCGGGCTGGAACGTCACTTCCCGGAGGCGGCCACCATCGATCCGATGGCGCTTGTGCTGAGGGGGGACATCTACATCAAGCTGCACCTTCCTTACCCACAGCCCATGGCTCTCGTGATGGCGAAGGTTCGCCGCATGGCCGGCGGGATGAATGCCGAGGAGACCTGCCAGGCGCTGGGGCAGCTGCAAACGATGGAGTCTGCCGCGCGGAACTTGACCCGCGCCGTCGTTACCGGCGGGCGGGATGTCGAGCGCGCGGACGGCGCCCCGGCGGAGCGGCAGGATCCTCTCCAATCAGCCTCGGACGCGCACGCTTGAACTTGATCGTCGAATGATCGACGCTACCGGTGTCGATGCCTGAGAAGCCAAAGAACGATTCGAAGAAGCGAGCCCGCCAGTCGGACGACGAGGCTCTATTCCTCCGGGGGATTGATCCGAACGCCTACGAGCGACTGTCGGTCGCGGTGGACGTCGTGTTGCTCTCCGTGTTCGACGAGGACCTGCACACGATTCTCACTCGGCGACGCGAGCACCCCTACAAGGATCGCTTGGCCCTGCCCGGCGGATTCGTCCGGCTGCCCGAATCTCTCGACGATACGGCGGCCCGTCTCCTGCGGGACAAGTTGGGGCTCACGAACGTGTTCCTCGAGCAGCTGTCCACGTTCGGCGACCCCAAGCGCGATCCGCGCATGCGCGTGATCTCGGTCGCTTACTACGCCCTGGTGGAGAAGGCGCGGTTCCTGGCCCAGGGCGAACGGGGCGACGCCGTCGTCATCGCCCGCCTGCGCGCTCCGAAGTCCGGCAAAACCGGCGGCGCTGTCGAGGTGCTCGACGCGAGCGGAAAGGTACTACCGATCGCCTTCGACCACGCGGAGATTCTGGGCCTCGCGGTCAAACGCCTGCTTGGCTCCATGTCTTCGCGCAAATCGACGCGCCCTTGATTTGCTCCGGCCCGTCCCTCCCCGCGTAGACCGCCCCCGGGGCGCGCCGCCGCACGCCTGACGACATTCATCTGAGTCTTCAGCGTACCAGGACGGAAAGTAAGACTTCACAGGCCGTCGCAGAACCGGGGGCCACACGTATTGGGTGCGGTCCCCGTCGAGGAGCAGCTGCCGCTGGCGCATTCCGTGACCAGCATGCAGGGCGCACCATCGGGCAGGGGCGCACCGCAGGCGGTTATGGTGGGGCTGCTGCGGATGCAGGCGCCGCTGATGCAATCCGAGTTCAACGAACAGGCGGCGCCATCCTGCAGCGGCGCACCGCACACGCCCAATCGACAGACCAGGGAGGCATCGCATTCGACGTTGCTGGCGCAGGCGACCCCGTCGGCTTTCACCGGCATGCACCCGCCCAGGCCCTCGTCGCAATATTGACTGGCCGCGCACGGCGCTGGAGGTGGGCAGGCACGCGGCGGGCCGCAAGTGCCCGAGCCGGACAGGCAGTTCGAGCTTTCGCAGACGAAGTCCAGATCCTCGCAGGTGGCGCCCAGCTTCCCCGTCCCCCGTGAGACCTGCGGGCACGACGGTCCGGCCACCCCGACCGTCGCGTTGAACTGGATGCGCAGGCAGCCCGCCGCCACCGATTCGTCCAGGCAACGTCGTGCGGCCTTGCCGTCGTACGTGATCCACCCGAGCGCAAAGATCTGATCCAGATCCTTTTGTGCTTTGCCGGCAATCATCTGCCGGCACTGGGCCTCGTCGGCAAAACTGAATCGCATCCTCTCGGTGGAATCGCAGCAGCCGAAAATCTGCCGGCATTCGACGGTTGCCAGCTCGGTCCCCCAGTTTCCGCGCGGTATCACGCTGGGATCGGAAGCGGTTGATCCGCAGCCGGTCCACAACGCCACCAGGAGACCCGCCGCTCGCCACGTGCGCAT
>DASRQT010000088.1:0-12261 GCA_035696485.1 Polyangia bacterium
CATGATCTCGCTCGGCTGGTGGAAGACGTAGTAATCGATGTCGTCGGGCTTCAGGCCCACGGCGGCCAGCCGCTCCTTGACCCAGGGAGGGATGTATTTGCCCAGGCGCATCAGCTCGACAGACGACGACACCAGGGTTCCCTGCAGGGGGACCTGGCAGAGGTTCCAGTGATCGGGGGCGGTGAAGGTGTTGATGGACCGCAGCCGGATGCCGCCCCCCGGAAAGGGCGTGGATCGCAACAGCACGCAGGCGGCCGCGTTGCCGATGGTGAGGCCCGCGGTCTTGGTTTGCAGATCGCGCACCGTCTGCACGTCGTAGCTGAGGAAGTCGCCGGATAGCTCGGAGGTGAAGATCAACGCCGTCCGGTAGTTTTCGTGCATGTTCAGGTACGCCGCCGCGACCTGAATGGCCTCCATGTGCCCGACGCAGGCCGCGGTCACGTCGAAGGCGTGCGTCCGCTTGATGCCCAGCTTCCCGGCCACCTCCATCGCCGTGGCGGGTTCGAAGTACTGCCGCGCGATGCCGCCGCCGATGACCAGGTCGACCTCGTCCAGCGTGACATCGTTCACTTCCAGGCATTGCCTTGCCGCGGCGACGGCATAGTCGGCGACGGAGCCGGGCCTGACATCGCCCTCCAGGTAGCGGACCTGCGTCTTGCACAGCCTGAACACGTGTTCGATGGCCGCCGCGACGCTGACGAACTCCGCGTCCGTCCCCTTGAAGCGCGCGCGAACGCGGCGAATGGTCTCGGCGTTGTCCACGCCCGTGGCCGGGAAGACGACGCCCGGCTTGGATAGGTGCAGTTCCGGCAAGCTCACGAGTGGTGTCAGTCCCCGTAAGTCCTAGGCCGAAACCACGGTAACGGCACGGACTGAGTTTTCGAGGACAGCTCCAGATAATAACGCGGCCGGCGGCCCCTGGCAGCTAATTCTGGAATTCGGCTCAAGGCGCAGCCCACCGGCACTGAAATAGTGGTATTAGTCGGGGTCTCGTTGGTAAGGCGGTTGGCGTCGCGGGAGCTTTTGGCCGACACACCGCAGCAGGAGGAGGAGGATCCAATGCGCTGTTCGACGCTGGTCTCCATGGTCGCGCGTCAGTTGCTTGTTCTGGTCCTGGCGGCGGTGGCCGCTGCCTCCTGCGGGAAGTCCGACAGTCCCGCGCAGCAGCCGCCCCCCGCCGGAACCGGCGGGTCGGTGGGGACGGGCGGCAGCACCCTGCCCCCGCCCGGTTCTGGCGGCGCAAGCGGTTCGGGCGGGAGCACGGTAACGCCACCGCCGGCCGACGCCGGCGTCGACACCGCGCCGCCCGTGGACGCGCCGGCGGCGACGGACATGGCCGTCACCGGCGACACGGTCGGGATGCCCAACACGAACACGCGCGTGCTGCTGTACACGTACCGGACCGGGTATCGCCACACGTCGGCCGTGCCGGCGTCGATGGTCCTGCGCGACAAGCTGACGGCGCTGGGCTTCACCGTGGAGATCCAGGACGCGGACAACAACCTCTTCACCGACGAGAACCTGGCCAAGTTCCGCCTGGTGGTCATGGTGCAATCGTCCGGCTCACCGGTCGGGTCGGGCATGACCGAGCTGGACGCGCTGATGAAGTTCGTACGCAACGGCGGCGCCCTGGCCGGGTTCCACGCCGCGACCGACGTCGGCTATCCGGCCACGCATCCCTACGTCGCCATGATGGGCGGCAAGTTCATCGGCCACCCGGGCGGGACGCGCACGGCCACCTGCATGCCCGTCGCCGGCGCCACCCATCCCGCCATCGCGCGCATCACCGCGCCATTCATGCACACGGATGAGATCTACACCTACTCGGGGTTCAATCCCGCCAACCAGGTGATCCTGCGCTGCTCGAACTTCGACGGCGGCGATCCGGTGCCGATCACCTGGCACCGCACCGAAGGCGCCGGCCGCATCTTCTACACCGGCCTCGGCCACGTCGACGGACTGTGGACAGCCAACAGCACGTTCGTCAACGATCACTACCTGCCCGGCATCCTGTGGGCGGCGGGTCGCTAGCGTCGATCGGATAACACCTGCCGGCTGGGCGTCTTGGCCGGGCGCACGAGCAGCCAGTGTGTGACCGCCCGGCAGGTGGCGCAGCTGTCAACCGAGTACGGAGTATCTCCGGAAGCGTCGGGTCCCCGTTCAGGAATTGACACCGTCGGACAGTGACCACCGCGGCGATTCGCTCGCTGACGCATCCGGAGGCGCTGGCGCCCCGATTGCACAGTCCGGCAGGGGAGGTCGTCATGCTCTTCGCTGCTCGTCTGGCATCCGCGATTCTGATAGCTGGACTGGTGCTGGCCTCGCGAGCCGTGCTCGCGCAAGCGAACGCCAACTAACAGCCGAGCGGTGTGACGCCGCCCGTTTCGCCAGCGCCCGTCGGGCAAGTTCCTACCCCAGCCCCGCCTTGGCCCCCCCCCACCGCGCCGGTACTTCCGCTGCCGTCCAGTGCGACCTGGCCCCCCGGTGCTTTCGCGCCACCGGCCTATCTGTCGCCGGCCAGGCGCGCCGCGATGATCTACGAGGCTGAGAGCAAGAGCACCGGCGGCGCGGTGGCCCTGGAACTCATCCCCGGCGCGGGGAGCATTTACGCCGGCGACACGCGCGGCGCGTTCCTTACGTGGGGGTTGTGTGTGGGCGGCATCAGCGCCATGGTGCTGGGCGTGAGTCAGCTGCCGCCCGACGATTCTGTGACCACCGCCAATCGCAACAGGCAGCCGAGTCCGCTGGCCGTCCCGCTGTTTCTCGGCGGACTGGCGATGGCGGCTGGCGGGCGCATCTGGGGCTTCGTGAACGCCTACCGCGCCGCCGAACGCTACAACGCCGGCCTGGCCGCCCGGCTCGGGCTCGGGTCCATGACTTCCCTGTCGGTCGCGCCGTTCATCAGCGCGCGCGCCGACGCTGGACTGGCCCTGGGCGGCCACTTCTAGGCAAACCTGCGGAAGCGCCCGTCCCCTGGTGAAACCATCAAGGCGCGCTTGGACCTTGGCGACAGCCCGCCGTTGCCACAATGGGGAAGCTACGTCACGGTGACCGTGCAGGGCCCTGGCATCCTGTGGGTGGCGGGCCGCTAGAACCGGGCTACGAACAGGGGTGGGACCGCTGCGGGTGCGGCGTTGGATCGCTCGCGGGCGGCGCGCGGCGCGAAGGCGGAGTGTTCGAAGAGAGGCGCCGCCGAGGAAAAGGCGCTCGCCTCCGCGTGCGGAACTTTACGGTGGTGCCAGATGTAGGTCGCTAACACTGCCGGGCCGAAAGCGAAGGCGGCGAAGCCTAGCGTGTCGTTGCCGCCGAGGACCTCGTGCGCTCCAAAGTAGATTCCGATGGCCGCTGCCATGCCGACATAGCCAGCGAGGATGGGCGCGCCGCAACCTCCCGTGTAGTGACTGCTGAGCCTGCCGATTCCACAGACGGCCAGGCCTTCCAGCGCCGGAGCGGCCGCGAGGACCGCGAGTCCCAGTCCGGTTCCCACGGCGCCCTCAAGCCGATCAGCCATGAGCACGAAGCCGGCGAGCGCAGCAACCTGGATCACGGCGCCCGAGAGGATCTGGAACGTCGGGATGGCGATCTCGGTCGGTGGTGGCGCCGACGGTGTGCTGTCAGCGCGTGCGGCCAGGGGGGCGAAGGCGACGGCGGCGGAGAAGGCGATGGGTAGCGTGGCTCCGCGAACGGGACGAAAGGGCATTGGCCGCAGAGTACACCACCGGGCTTCCGCAAAGGCCTAGGGCGTCAGCAGGACCTTGCCGAAATTTTTGTGCTCCTGCAGGTACCTGTGCGCGTCGGCCGCCTTGTCGAAGGGAAACGTCCGGTCGACGATGGGGTCGAGCACTCCGCGATCATAGAGCGCCAGCATCTCCACGATCATCACGCGCAGATCCGCGGCGTAGTCCCACAGGTGGCCCATGTTGACGCCGAAGACGCCGCGGTTGTCGTTCATGAGCGGCACCGGTTTGAACGAGCCCATGCTCAGCAAGCCGCGCACGGCCGCGATGGGGTTCAACTTCTGGCCCGGCGCCAGCGACGACGCGCCGAACATGAACAGCCGACCCATGGGCGCCAGCGAACGATAGCTCTTGCGGAACGACCGGCCGCCGACCGCGTCGATGACCAGGTGCACGCCCTTGCCGCCCGTGATGCGGCGGATCTCTTCTTCGAAGTCCTGGTGGTGGTAGTCGATGCAATGCGCGACACCCAGCTGCTTGAGGCGCTCGTGCTTGGAGGCGCTCGCCGTGCCGAACACCTCGGCGCCGCGCCACTTCGCCAGTTGCAGCGCCGCCTGCCCCACCCCGCCCGCCGCCGCGTGGATCAGGATGCGCTCGCCTTTGCCCAGGTTGCCCAGCTTCACCAGCATGATCCAGGCGGTGCTGTAGTTGACCGGAAACGCCGCGGCCTTCTCGAACGTGAGCCGAGCAGGAATCGGGATGACCTGCACCTCCGGCGCGACGACGGTGTCGCTGTAGCCCCCGAAGCGGGTCAGCGCCACGACGCGGTCGCCAGCCCTTACCGACGTGACGCCCGCGCCGACGGCATCAACGGTACCGCTGACCTCATAGCCGATCACACAGGGCAGCCTGGGCGCGTCGGGATAAAGGCCCATGCGCGCCATGACGTCGGCGAAGTTCACCCCCACCGCGGCAGCACGCACGCGCACCTGACCGGGTCCGGGCGTCGGATCGGCGGCCTCCTTCACCACAAGGACGTTTGGCGCGCCCCTTCGCGTGATCCAGATCTGTCTCAAGCCGGTCGCAACCATGCCACGAACCGCGATAAGTTGCGCACATGGCCTGGGTCAAAGTGCCGCCCGAGAATCATCCCGTCTTCCACGCCGCGCTGCCGAAGGATCCCCGTGTCGAGACCCTCAAGATGTTCGGTGGTGTCGCCGCGAAGGTGAACGGTCACCTGTTCGCGGGGCTTTTCGGACGCTCGACGATGATCTGGCTGCCCGAACCGGAACGGGCCGCGGCGCTGGCGCTCAAGGGAGCGAGCCGGTTCGATCCCATGGGCGATGGGCGAGCACGCAGCGACAAGGTGATGCTCCCCGAGAGCATGATGGGCGATCTCGACGAGCTACGCGCCTGGCTCGCGCGGGCTTTCAAGGGCGCCGCGGCGTTGCCCAAGAAAACCAAAGAGGCTCCAAGGAAGAAGGGACGATGAACCGCAGGTCAGGCGAGGCCGGCCGGGCAGAGCCTCCTCGTCGTCTCCAGCAAGCCAGGGATGTCGAGTGGCTTGAAAAACGTGCGCGCCGCCTGCAAGGAAGCAGCCGATGTCTTCGACAGCTTCATGGCAGTCATCACGACGACCGGGATGTCGCTGAAGGGCGACGACAGTTGTGCCTGGCGAAACTCCAGCCCATCCATGTATGGCAACATGATGTCGAGCAGGATCACGCCGGGCTTGGGCGCAGACTCCTCCAACCTCTTCAGCGCGGTGAGACCATTCGCGAAACATTCGACCAGGTAGCCCTCCGTGCGCAGGAGCTCGGTGAGCGCACCTCGAAGCATAAAATCATCCTCGACGATCATCACGACGGGGCGATCGATGGCCAGGATCCAACCGCCGGAGTCGGGCTGTTCCGGCAGCCCGTCGTCAGCAGAGGTCGTCGAGGTGCTGCCAGTTTCCATGTGTGCGTCGATGTCGGAAGACTTTGTACAAAATAGCTCGTAGGCATTGTCCGTCAATAGCGAACCCGCGTCCCGACAAAACCAACCTGAGCCGCAACCTCCTGGAAGCTCGCTTGCCCACAACAAACAAGGAGAGACCATGTCCATCAATAGACGCGAACTTCTGACTGGCATCGCCGTCACCGCTCCGGCGGTCCTCGTCGCCGCCAGCAGAAAAAAGGCATTCGGCGACACACCTTCTTCGACGGGCGGCGCGACGGCGCCCGCCTTCGCCGGCAAACATGCGGTTGTACCGCTGCCGTTCGACCCGAAGAAGCTCAGCGGCATCTCGGAGAAGATGATTGTCTCGCACCACGACAACAACTATGCCGGCGCCGTGAAGAATCTGAACAAGGTGGAGGAGAACCTGGCTGCCGTCACCAAGGACACGCCCGGGTTCATCGTCAGCGGCCTCAAGGAACGGGAGCTCACCTTCACGAACTCAGCCATCCTTCACCAGCACTATTTCGCCAACCTGGGCGGCAACGGCAAGGCCAGCGGCGCCATCGAAAAGCGCCTGGCGACCGGCTACGGCAGCTTTGCGCACTGGGAGGAGAACTTCCGCGCGGTGGGAAACAGCCTCGGTGGTGGCAGCGGCTGGACCATCGTGGATTTCAATTTCCACACCGGGGATGTTCGCACCTACTGGGCCAGCGGTCACACCCAGGCGCTGGCGTTCGCGACGCCGTTGCTGGTCATGGACATGTACGAGCACGCCTATGCCATTGACTTCGGATCGGCCGCCGGCAAGTACATCGATGCGTTCTTCAAGAACATCAACTGGGACGAGGTCAATCACCGCCTGGAACGCGCCGAGAAAGCCAGCGCCGCCCTGCGCTGAAGAGATTTCCCCGGCGTCACCGCACGCCGTCTTCCAGGGTCGTGACCGCGCGGAACTGCCACAGCAACGTCAGATCGTAGGCCACCTTGAGGGCACCACCTATGACCAGCGGCCAGCCGAAGTCGGTCTTTTCCAGCAGGATTCCTGCCAGAAGGGGGGCCAGGCCGGCCGCCAGGCTTCGGGGCACGTTTGTGACACTCGCAGCAGCGGCTCGCTCCGCCGGTGGAACAATCGCCATCACGAAAGCCTGGCGTGCCGGAACATCCATCTGGGAGACAGCCATTCGCAGCAGCAGGCACGCGATGGCCAGCGGCGCGGTCGGCATCAGCGCCGCCAGGATGAGGAACACGTTCGCTGGCAAGTGGGTGTAGACCATCGTACGAACCAGACCAATTCGTGACGCCACCCAGGGCGAGAGACTCTGGGAGAACGCGCTCAGGATGCCGGCAACGAAGAACACTGCGGCCGTCGTGCGTTCGTCGAGGTGAAATCGCCGATGGAGCCAGAGCACCAGCAGCGACTGCACGACGAATCCCCCGCCAAACGAATCCACGCTGAACAGCGCGGCCAACCGAAAAATGGCTGAGCGAGACTTTTCCAGGGGCGTGGCCCCCCGATCGGAAGCGTGAATCTCCAGGGCCGGCGACAGACGGGTGTAGATCAGCGCGGTCAGGATGGCGCACACCGCGTAGAACAAGAACACGCCCCGTTCCGCGGCGCGCAGCGAGACGTCACCGTGCGCCGCGGCCATCGCCGGCACCCCGCTCATCAGGGCCCCGACCGCCCCCGCCATCGAGCCGGCCAGGTTGTACCAGGCGAACGCCATCGTTCGGGCCGGGCCAGCCACCGTCTGAGCCAGAGCCGCTTGCTCGGTAGGAAGGAACAAGCTCACGTCGCCGGAGGACGGATTCAGCGTGCCCGCCACCGCCACGATCATGATCGGCCAGAAGCTCGTGAGCCCCGCGAAGCCAATGCCGGTCAGGAACATCATCGCCGCCGCCGCCATGAGGACGCGTCGGCGCGACAGCCGATAGCCTGCAAAGCCCACGCCCAGGGTGACAGCCGCCGATCCGAGCAGCGTCCCGGTCACCATCGCGCCAATCGTGACCGGGCTGAACCCAAGCTCCGTCAGGTAGGTGGCCAGGGCAATGCTGACCAGGCCATCGGCCAGACCGCGGATACCCCGGGCAATGAGGATCTTGCTGGCGTCGGTCACGATCTACTTTTCTGGCCTTCCGAGTGCACGATATCCGAAATCGGGCGATAGACTTCGCCTCAGGTTCGGGCATCCATGTCCTCATCCAGACCCATTCGCCGAGGGATCGGTTTCGCCATACTGGCCGCGCTTTTCTTCGGGGTGACGGTCCCCTTCCTGAAGCTGGCCGGCGCCGGGAGCGGCACGTGGGCGTCCGCTTCACTGCTCTATCTGGGGGCGGCGGCGGGCGGTGGGTTGGTTCTGGCCATAAGACGGCGCCCTCCTGGAATGTCACTGATCAAAGGTCGCGCTGGACGGCGACTGCTGGCGGTCGCCGTCCTGGGCGCGGTGTGCGCTCCCGCGCTTCTGATCCTGGGCGTCAAGCGGACCGACGCAGCCACAACCTCGCTGCTACTGACGCTGGAGATGCCGTTCACTCTGGTTCTGGCTCGGCTTTTTTTCCGCGAACACCTCGGGCGTCGGGCGACCGTCGCCGCGATTGTCGTGGCCGGTGGCAGCCTTTTGCTGGCGGGGCGGCCGCCCGGCGGCGACACCGGCCTCGCCGGCGTTGTCTTCGTCGCGGCAGCCACCCTGGCATGGGCGCTGGACAACGTCATTTCGCGAACGCTGGCCGACCACGATCCCCTGGCGGTGGTGGCGCTCAAGGGTCTGCTGGGCGGCGGCATCTCGGCCGCGGTGGCGGCTGCATCCGGGGAATTGTTTCCGGGCGCCACTCTGGGGGCGGCACTGTTCGTCATCGGGGCTGTGGGCTTTGGGCTCAGCCTGCAGCTCTACCTGCGCGCACAGACCCTGGTCGGGGCGGCCAGAACGGCGTCCGTGTTCGCCGCGGCGCCGTTCGTCGGAAGTGTGGTGTCGCTGGCGCTGGGTTCGCCATGGCCGGGCTGGCATTTCCCGGTAGCGGCAGGGTTGCTTGTCGTGGGGGTCGCGCTACACGTCTCGGAGAGGCATCGCCATCAGCACACGCATGAACCGCTTGTGCATGAACACATGCACACCCACGATGACCAGCACCACGGGCACACTCATGACCCCATGCCGTCCGGGCCACACAGCCACCCGCACCAGCACACGCGCCTAACCCATGAACACGAACACAGTGACGACATCCATCACCGGCATCGGCACTGAATCCTCGGTCGGGGCGAAAGGAGACGTGAGTGCAGATGTCGGGCTGTCACACGCCGAGTTCGAGTTGCGCCAGCCACCCGTCGTCCATGCGGGACACCGAGCCAAGCATGTCGTCCCTGTAGAAGCTGTCCTGTGCGTTGTTGATCCGGCCTGCGCTCGAATACGGGGCCTGCATCAAGACCTCGTCGGTGACGGCGTCGGGGAAGTAGATCTGCCCGACGAAGGCCCCGTCCGGGTAGCTCTGCGACGGGCTCATACGAACGGAAAAGTGAAAGTGCACCGCCCGGCCCGCGTAGCTGCCCGGGTAGATGGTGGCAAACTCCACCACTCCCGAGCCGTCGGTGACCTGGTAGCCGCGCAGGAACTGATTCCTCGCGGTCCCGAGGCTGGCGTAGGACGCGTACTGTCCGGCGGCGTCGCACTGCCACGCGTTCACCACCGCGCCTTTCATCGGGACGCAATCCGCGCCGTTCCTGCTGCCCACCCGGATCACCACGCGTAGCGGGACGCCCGACTTCACGAGATTGTTGTCGCCGGGATCAGAACGAATGTCCGAGCGCTCGAGCTGCACGTCAGGGGCAGGATAAGGTCCGACGATCTGCGGGTTGCGCGTGGTGCACCACAGGTCTTCTTTGCCGCATCCAAACAGCAGGGCCGCGCCGCCGATGGCGCCCGACAGGATGGTTCGGCGAGTGGGTCCGGGTGTCCAGAGGTTGGAACGCGTCATGGCCAGTTTCGGATATCCTCGCATAACCGGGTGAATTCCTCAGGACGCGCTCTGTTGAAGGGGGACGTTGGGCTGACCATGAAGACAAAGTCTTTGGGGGGATTGCTTTCGTTGGCACTGAAGTCCGTGAATATGAAATCGTCGGCGCCGCAGATGCCATCGCCGTCGGCATCGACGTGGACGATTTTTTGCTTGTAGAGGCTGTTCTCGATCGCGGCCGGCAGGCGAATGGAGAAGGCGCCCTGTTCGATGCGAACTTGCCCTGAACCGAGACGTTCGCCCCGGCCCGGACGGCCGATTCGGACGGTAACGATATTCCCGTCCAGTCCGCTGAAGTCCTGCCCAAGGACCAGACAGCCCAGATATCCCGCGTCGCCGGCCGCGCCGCCCACGACACGAATTGGCTCCAGGGTATCGCTACTTCGATCCGCAGCAAAGGCGTCGACGACGGCGTCGACGAAGCCTCCGTCACCGGCACTGGAATCGGGAGGCGGTGCAACGCCGGCAGGATTGGAATCGGGAGGCGACGCAGCATCAGGGCTGCTTGTTTCGGGGATGACAGCGTCGGGCTTCGCGAGTCCCGGGTTATCGCCCGAATTTCTGGCGCAACCCGTGGGCCACAAGCACGTCGATGTCGAAAGAAGCGCCAAAAGGACCTTGTTTGCATTTCTGATCATGGCTGGCATCAGCCTAGGCCCAGACGCGTGGTTTGAATCTCAGGATGATCTGAACAGAACTATTCGTAATCGACGAACAATCGTTCACCTTGCGAAGATAGTCAGCTCGTTGCCGCCGCTGGCCTGGGTCCGTTTCAGCACGGCCAGCTTGTTGCCGGCCGCAGCCCAGGAGTACGCCTGCGTCTCACCCAGCGGGACCTGGCCCAGCCGGGTCGCCCTGGCGGCGCCGACGTTGGCTTCGAATAGATGAAGGACGCGATCGCCCTTCTTCTGGGCCGCCACCTGATCCGGATTCAGCGGGTCGACCGTCAGCGAGAAAAACAGCCGGCCGTTCGACACCTGCTGCTGCAGCGACGCCGTTTCGTAGAGCGACAACTTGGCCGGCAGCGCCAGCGGCCGAAGTTTTTCGCCCGGCCCCACCAGCTCGAGGCTGGCGGCATCGTCGCCGACCCGCACGAAGGTCTCGAGGCCAGGCTTCTCGGCGCGCTTCTCGACAAAGCGCAGAAAGCGCGGGATATCGGACACGTTCTTGCCGGGACCGGTTTTACCGGTAAGGACGTCGAGCACCGCCATCTCGGTCCCACCGCGGACATCGGCCCTGGGGTTGTAGCGTCCCGGTTTCTTCACCAGCGCCTGCAGGTAGCCGCCGGTGAAGGCCACGAACACCAGGCCCTCGCTGCCGACCAGGGTACCGTCGGCGGCGATGGTGACCGGCTTGCGTCCCAGCGCCGTGCCGTCGGGGCGATACGCGGCGATTTCATAGCCATGGCCGCGAGGGGTGTCGCCCCTGTCCGTGACCGTGACGAAGGTCTTGCCGCGCGCGCTGGAGAGGAAGCAATCCCCAAACGGGCCGATCTCGGCCTTGATGCGTCCATTGGGCGCCACGACCGCCGCGCGGCGCGACCCTTCATTGGTGATCACAAACCAGTGGCCAGCCAAAAACAGAATCTTCTCCGGCGCCGACGTGAACGAGGAGATGTCGGTCGCAACCGTCTTGCCACCTGGCGCCCCGACGTGAAGGCGCGCCTTCCCGTCGCCGGACGTCTCGGCGTAGCCCAGCTTGCCGCCGCCATCGTCGAAGGCAAACCCCTCGTGAATCACGCCATCCTTGACCGCGATCTTCGCCAGCGCCCTCATGTCCGCCCGCGCCGCCACCGGCGACAGCAGGGCCGCGAGGGAAACCGCGCGAGCGAACGGCACGACAAGACGGCGCATCATTGATCCAGTGCTGGCTATATTCGCACTCTTGCCAGCGAATTCGAAGGCTCGTTATCAGGAGCGAGCCGGCCGCCGCCGGGCGTCGGTGCGAGTGCCGGGCCGAGACAGTCTCGGCCCGGCACGAGTGATCTACGGGGACTCGCAGTCGGTGTCCCAGCAAGTATTTGACTTGAACTCGTAAGTCCAGTCATAGGTTTTACCCGCTCCGCCCACGATGTCCCACCGGTGGTGCCGCTGATCATAGTGCGAGGTGCCGCACGCGCAGATACCGCAGCAGTCCCAGGTCTTGGTGCTGAAGAGGTAGAAGCTGTGCCACTCACCGAGAAACACGGGGTTCTGGCTGAGGGTGCCCCCTTCGTATGTGATGGCGACCCAGATCGTCCCTCCAGATATGGCGGCAGCCTGGAGGAACGATGACCTCGTTCCGTACCAATGGACATAAACCGGCTCCCCCGACCCCCCCCACCAACCAGGCATGCAACCATTGGCATTGCCGCCTGTGTAGCAGACGTTGTCCCTCCAGAACTGGTCGTCGGCGGCGGTGAGGCCCCGCGAGACCCGCGCGATGTCTCCGCCCGTGTTCGCCACCGCGGCGGGCGATGCCGACGGCGTGAATCCTCCCGACCGAGGCGGTGCCGACGAGGCGGTCACTAACGGGTCTTTCTCGGTTTCGGAAGCGTAGGGGCGACCATCGAGCCGCCGTTTCTCCGCCTGCACCAAGGCCAGCGGCGGCTCGGCTCCGCCTGCCAGCTTGCTATAGAGTGACAGCGTCGAGCGCC
>DASRQT010000089.1:0-6192 GCA_035696485.1 Polyangia bacterium
GCCCGCGAGTCCATCTACTCCGTTATTGAAAAACGACGTGATATCAGGTTATTCACAAAAGAACTTAAAGTATCAGATGACGTACTGGATCGAATCCTCGGCGCCGCCCACCTCGCCCCCAGCGTCGGGTACTCGCAGCCGTGGGACTTTGTCATCGTGCGCGACGTGCAGACACGCGCCCGGATTCGCGCCAGCTTCCTGCGCTGCCGGGACGCCGAGGCGGCCCGGTATTCGCCCGAACGTCGCGAGAAGTATCTGGCCTACCAGCTTGAAGGCATCGTCGACGCCCCGCTGAACCTGTGCGTGACGGTCGATCTGCGGCCGGCTGAAGAGGTGGTGCTGGGCACCAGCGCGCAACCCGAGGCGCTGCGCTGGAGCGCGTGCTGCGCGGTCCAGAATCTGTGGCTGGCAGCGCGTGCCGAAGGGGTCGGCGTCGGTTGGGTCAGCATCGTTGAACCGGCCGTGCTGCGCGCCGAGCTGGGGCTCCCCGCCGGCATCGAACCGGTGGCCTATCTCTGCGTCGGCTACCCGGTCGAGTTTCCCGAACGCCCGATGCTGGAACAGACCGGCTGGCGCGCGCGCCGCCCGCTGGCGGACGCGAAGCACGAGGGGCGCTATCGCGTGGCGGCTTCGAACCGAGCGGCCAGCGCGCCGGAGAAATTGTCCGCCGACCTGATGGCACCCCCGCCGCCCTTTGATGAGGGTGCGGCCGCGGCCGTGCGCGCGCGGCAGCTGCGACTGACCAAGCCGGCTGGTAGCCTGGGCCGGCTGGAAGAGCTGGCGGCCTGGTACGCGGGCGCACGCGGGCGCAGCGACGCCGCTGTCCCCGAGGTGGCCGAGATCGTCGTCTTCGCCGGCGACCATGGCGTCGCTGCGCTAGGCGTCAGCGCCTACCCGTCGTCGATCACGGCGGCCATGGTGGGAAACTTCCTCGCCGGCGGCGCAGCCATCAACGCCCTGGCCGGTGTCGCGGGCATCGCGCTGACGGTCGTGGACATCGGCGTCGCCGGTGATCTGTCGGCGCTGCCCGCGGAACGCCGCGCGCGTTTCGTCGCCGCCAAGGTGCGCGCCGGCACCGGTAACTTCGTCGTCGAGCCGGCCATGTCGCGCGCCGAGGCGGAGGCCGCCCTGGGCGTGGGCGTCGCGGTCGCCGACGAGGCGGCCGGCAGAGGTGTCGCGCTGCTGGGGGTCGGCGAGATGGGGATCGCCAACACCACGCCTGCGGCCGCGTTGCTGGCGGTCCTGGCCGACCGCCCGCCCGAGGAGACCGTCGGGCGCGGCGCGGGCCTCGATGACCGCGGCGTCGTCCACAAGGCGTCGGTCATCCGCGACGCCCTCGCCCGCCACCGCCCGGATCGATCGGATCCGGTGGGCGTGCTGTGCGCCGTGGGCGGTCTGGAGATCGCCGGGATGGCGGGTCTGATGCTGGGGGCCGCGCGGCGGCGACTGCCCGTGGTCGTCGACGGGTTCATCAGCACGGTGGCGGCGCTGGTGGCGGTGCGGCTGGTCCCGGAGGTGCGGGGCTACCTCTGTTTCGCTCATCTGTCTTCGGAGCGTGGACACCGCCTGGCTCTGGAATTGCTGCAAGCCACGCCGCTGCTGGACCTGGCGCTGGGGCTGGGTGAGGGGACCGGCGCCGCTCTGGCGATTCCGCTCTGTCGCGCCGCCGTTGCCGCGCAGCTGGAGATGGCCACCTTCGCCACCGCTGGAATCACCGAGCGCGTCGGGCCAGCGAGCGTCAGGCGAGCCCGGTGATCCGGCGCACGAGCGGCCAGTCCAGGCTGTCCCGCACCACATCCGCCAGCCGGTCGTAAACGTCCCCGGGAGCGGCGGCAGGCGACGGCGGCGGCGTCGGGTCGCCGCGACGCGCGCGCAACGACGCCAGCAGTGACGACCGGACGGCGGCGTTTTCCAGCAGGCCGTGAATCAGCGTGCCGACGACCACGCCGCCGGCCCCGACCGCGCCATCCGGCAGATCGACGGCTTGGCCATTGCGCGCGCTGAGACGAAACGGCGCCGGCGCGCCGGCACTGCGTTCGGCGACGCCGGCGTGAATCTCATAGCCGGTCAGCGTTGTCCCGGGCGGCAACCCGCCGGTCAGAAAGCTGCCCGCCGACGGACTCGCCTTGACCTGCGCCACGATCTTGTCGGCCTGAAATCGGGTCCGCAGCGGAAGGAACCCGAGGCCGCCGGCCACGTGCGGTATCGCCGATTCAACGCCGCCCGGATCTTCGATGGTCTCGCCCAGCATCTGGCAGCCGCCGCAGATCCCCAGCACCGGGCCGCCGCGCTCGATGCGCGCGGCCAGGGCCTGGCCGAGGCCGCGCTCACGCAGCCAGGCCAGATCGGCCATCGTGCTCTTCGACCCGGGCAGAATGACCAGGTCGGCCGCGGCGATCTCCTCGGGGCGATCGACGTAGCGCAGCCGCACGCCGGGCTCGTACTCCAGCGGTTGCAGCTCGTCGTGATTGGCGAGACGCGGGAACCGCACCACCACCACCGCCAGGTCGCGCGCGCCCGATGCTACCGCTACCGATCCCGACGTGCGGTCGCGCCCCCGGTCCCGATCGTCCAGCGACACGCCGTCCTCGTCGGGAAGCCGCAGATCGTCGATGAACGGGACCACCCCCAGCACCGGAACGCCGGTGCGTCCGGTCAATGTCTCCAGCCCCGGCGTCAGCAATGACAGGTCGCCGCGAAACTTGTTGATGACGAAGCCGGCGATGCGGGCGCGCTCGTGGCGTTCCAGGAGCTCCATGGTCCCGACCAGCGACGCGAACACGCCCCCGCGATCGATGTCGCCGACCAGCAACACGGGCGCGTCCGCCAGCCGCGCCACGTGCATGTTCACCAGCTCCCGATCCTTGAGGTTGATCTCCGCCGGGCTGCCGGCACCCTCGATCACGACCACGTCGTGGGCCTCGCGCAGCCGGCCCAGACTGGCCGCGATCACCCCAGCCAGTTCGCCCTTCTTGTCGTGGTACTGGGCGGCCGTCAGGCTTCCCACGGATTTCCCCATCACGATCACCTGGCAGCGGGCGCTGCCCTCGGGTTTGAGCAGGATGGGATTCATGTCGACCGACAGCGCCGCCCCCGCCGCCTCCGCCTGCACCGCCTGGGCGCGCCCGATCTCGCCACCGTCGGGCGTGACGAACGCATTCAGCGCCATGTTCTGTGATTTGAACGGCGCCACGCGTAGCCCCGCGCGGCGAAACAGCCGGCAAAGCGCCGCAACCAGCAGCGTCTTGCCGGCGGCGGACGCGGTCCCTTGCACCATCAGAGTTCGCGCGATCATCGAAGTTTGCCCTGCCCTATCGCAGCGTCGCGACCTCGGTGGCCCAGCGACGATATTCGGCGTAAAACGCGCGCCGCTCAGCCGGCAGCACCGGGATCCAGGCGCCGCAGGCGTAGCCAAATCCGTACATGAACATGATGTCGAAGGTGAACGGTCGCGCGAACATGAAGACCACGAACGGAAGCGTCAGGAAGCTGGCGACCAGCAGCTTGGCCCACAACTGCATCTTCCGATCGCCTCGGTGGGTCATGTACGGGATCGGGACCAGGTTCAACACCGCCATCATCCCGATCACGACCGCCCCAAACAGATGACCGAAATCGGACTCGTGAAATATGATCGAGTTCGGGTAGGCAACGGCGATGAAGCCGCTGATGGTCCGCGGCAGTCCACAGTAGGCCAGCGGGAAATCGAACTTGGCCACGTTGAAGCGCGCCTGCCGGATCGACGCCGTGCTGATCAGCGCCGCCATCAGCAGACCGCCCAGCAGCGTCTGGCCGGTCTGGTGATAGGAGACAAATACCACCACCGCCGGGGCGATCCCCTGCCCGACGTGATCCGCCGCCGAATCGAATTCGCTGCCGAACCGGTTACCGGTTCCGGTGGCGCGCGCGACCGGTCCGTCCAGCGCGTCGCCCAAGAAGTAACCCGCCAGGATCGCGTACCCGGCCGAGACCGGATCCCCGAGGACGCAGAAATAAATCCCGACCACCCCGCCGAGGAGGTTGATCATCGTGAACAGGTCCTTGACCCCGAACCAGCCGACGCTCCAGCGCATTCGGCCCTGCATACCACGGCCGCGCGTCAGCGCGCGACGCCGCCGGTGCCTGGCAGGTGCTTGATCACCAGACCCTCGTCGCAGCAGTCGAACCTCAGCGCCGACGGCCCCAGCCTGACGCGCAGCAGAGCCCCCAGCGTCCCGTTGAAGGCGACCACCAGCCAGGAGCCCACCGCGCCGATGGGACCGACGGGCAGGCGCGCCGCATAGCGGGCGTAACCGCGCAGGTCCTTGAACTGGTCCATGGCCAGCATCAGCGGTGCCCGCTCGACCAGCCCGGCCGGGATCGGCTGCGCGGCGACTTTGGGATCGGCGCGAAACTCCTTCACCTGCTGCAAGAGCCGCGGATAGTACGAGCCGTCTTCGATCAGCGACGTCAGGGCGCGCTGGTGAGGGTGCCGGCCGGCCAGGATCTGCTCCGTCTGGTGCAACATCTCGTCGACACCGCCGGGGAAGCCCCGCAGCAAGACCAGATCGTAGACCGGATGGCGGTGAAACGTCTGCAGGACGTGGTGAACGATCGTGTCGCGCGGCGAGAACAACCCGGCGGGATCCATCATGGTCGCGGGGCCGGCGATGAATCGGCGCAGGTTGTGAAAGATCCAGGGGATGCCCTGGCTGCGATAGAACAGCTTGGTCTCCTGGGCGGCGCCCAGGAACATCTGATCCCGCGCCGCGACCAGCACCTGCGCCGTGGTGGGAACCACGTCAATGTGTCCCAGCGACCGCAGCCGCTCAAGTCGCGCGCGCAGCCGGCGCGGCCGCACGAACGCGGCCAGCAGACCCGCCAGTTGGACCACGCGATCGCGCAGAAGAACCCACCCCCCAATCACGTCGCGCAGCAGCGAAAACCACGACCGCCCTTTCCAGGGCGGCGGCGTCGCGCTCTGAATCTCGGCCATTGAGGCGGCCGGCGCGGGATCCTGGCCTTGGGCCGACGACGACGTCACGACCCCCCAACCCTAGCAGGTTGCCGGCGCGGCAGCGGCTAGCGACAGTCGTCCTTGCGGCCGTTACAGTTCTCGTCGACGCTGTTGCCGCAGATCTCGGCGGCGCCCGGGTTGATGGCCGGGTCCCGATCGTTGCAGTCATGACACCAGATAAAGCCGTCGTGATCGCTGTCGTCGCCGGTACCGCTTTGCATGCAGTCCAGCCAGCTCCGCACGTGCTTCGACCGCAGGTAGAAAAATCCGTTCATGCGGGCGATGGCCAGCTGGTTGTCTGCCGTCGAGAACGGCTTGACGTTGTCCTCCTTCACCGCCGCCGCGATCTGCGCCGACCAGCGGTTCAAACGCGCCTTGAGGACGTCGACGTCGTACGCTTCCCATGCCCGCTCGACCGCGGTGACGAATCGGGCGACCAGGGCGGGATCCGCCATCACGGCTTGCTGGTGGACACCCCACCCAGCCGACCACGACGGTACCCGCGTGATGGGATCGGCCGAAAACTCGACGAAGTCGAAGGTCGCGTCCAGGTCGTACGGCAACCACAGAAATCCGCGTGTCGGGTGATCGTAGATGTAGAAGTTGTGGTTCACGCCCCAGTACCCGTCGTCGTTGGGCAGCATCGCCTCCGCCGCCCAATCCAGCAGCGTCTCGTCCAGATCGACCATTTGGCTCATGGTGGCGACGTCGGGCGTCTTCATCAGCGCGTCGTGACGATCGGCGTGATCGGCGATCTTCTTGTTGTCGAGCGCGAAGCCGGACTTCCAGAGGTCACCGCCGTGGCCATCGGGGAAGATCCGTTGCAACATCTCGTCGTCGGCAGCCTCACGGTTCGTGAACAGACCATAAAAACGGCCATTCACCATCAGGCGCGCGTTGTTTTCGCAAGCGGCCGGGAGCCCCAGGCTGCGCATGTATGACGTCGCCAATCGTTCACGCAGGAAGGACTGCTCACTGGGCGAAGCGTGCAGGACGATCTTGCGCAGGCGATGGAACCGCTTGTTCTTGTCGAGGCGGTTGAAGTCGACGGTGAACCGCATCTTGTTCCCCGTCCAGCTCGAGCTGGGATTTCCCTGTAGCTTGATGAACGCGTCGGTCGCCACCTCATCCCCGTAACGAAACACGGCCGGGTGATACGGTTTGATGTCCAGCCCGGCCTTCTCGCGGTCTTTCCA
>DASRQT010000090.1:0-2169 GCA_035696485.1 Polyangia bacterium
GATAGGGCTGAACGCCGGTGACGCGCGAGTGGGGCATGAAGATGGTGACCTGGTGGAGAGGCGCTGGGTGGTGAAGGGCCGGGGGGCCCGGGGCATAATACCCGCGGTGGTGACGCCAGGCCGCTAGGTGTCGTCGAGCTCGGCGTTCCAGTATAGGTAGTCACGCCAGCTGTCGGGCGCGTTTCGCAGCCCGACGGTAATTCGAATGGCCGGTGCCGACTCGGGGCGGCGCGGGGTCCGCAGCATGCGCATCCCCGCTTCAACCGGCGTCCGCCCGCCTTTGCGGCGGTTGCAGCAGACGCAGCAGGTGACGATGTTCTCCCAATCTTTCCGGCCGCCCTGGGCGACCGGCACCACATGATCGAACGTCAGTTCGCTCGTCGAGAACGGATCGCCGCAATATTGACAGCGGTGGTCGTCTCTCGCGTAAATGTTCGCGCGTGAAAACGGGACGTAGTCAAAGCGCCGCTTGATCTTGATGTAGCGCAGGAGCCGAATGACGGAGGGAAGCTTGAAGCTGATTGACACCGCGCGGATCTCTCTGTCGTACACAGAGATGACCTCAACCTTGCCCTGGCACCAGAGCGTGACCGCCTTTTGCCAGTGGACAATCTTGAGCGGCTCGTACGACGCGTTAAGAAGTAGCGTCTGTTCCATCGGAAGCTAAGGCTCCTGACCAAAATTACATTGCTATCTTAGCGTAGATGTGATCTAACAGCGGTGTGAGACGAAATGATGATCTCGAAATCACCATCGTGGCCAAGTTCACGGTCATGGCCCCGCTGTTGGATGAACGGGCGCGCCGGCTGTGGGCGGCGGCCGAATCCGTGGCGATCGGCTACGGCGGCGACGCGCTGGTCTCGGCGGCGACGGGACTGGCGCGGGAAACGATCCGCACCGGCCGCCGCGAACTGGCGGCCGGCGTGGCCCCGAGCACGCGCATTCGGCGCGCCGGCGCGGGCCGTCCCGGCATCGGCGACACCCAGCCGGGCCTGAAGGCGGCGTTGGAGGCCTTGGTGGAGCCGCTCACGCGCGGCGATCCGATGTCGCCGTTGCGGTGGACGTGTAAGAGCCGAGCCAAGCTGACCGCCGCGTTGACGACGCAGGGCTGGGACGTGAGCTCCACGACCGTGGGGCGTCTGCTCCACGCCCTGGGCTACCGGCTGCAAGCCGTTCGCAAGAGTCGCGAAGGCACCTCGCATCCCGACCGCAATGCCCAGTTCGAACACATCAACGCCACCGCGACGGCGTTCCTGCAGCGCCAGCAACCGGTGATCTCGGTCGATACGAAGAAGAAGGAATTGGTCGGCGACTTCAAGAATGCCGGACAGGAATGGCAGCCGACGAAGACACCGGAGGCGGTGCTCGTCCATGATTTCCCCGGCGACGCGATCGGCAAAGCCATTCCGTACGGCGTCTACGATATGGCGCGCAACGAGGCGTGGGTCAGCGTGGGGCGGGACCATGACACGCCCGCGTTCGCCGTCGCCTCGATCCGTCAGTGGTGGACGATGATGGGACGGCAGGCCTATCCACGAGCCGAGACCCTGCTGATCACGGCCGATGCGGGCGGGAGCAACGGGTATCGATCGCGCGTGTGGAAAATGGAATTGCAACAGTTGGCCGACGACCTGCAGCTGCGTATCCATGTCTCACACTTCCCGCCCGGCACGAGTAAGTGGAACAAAATTGAGCACCGGCTGTTCTGTCACATCACAAAGAACTGGCGCGGTCGTCCGCTCCGCACCTTCGAAACCGTCGTGGAACTGATCGGCTACACGGCAACCGAGGCGGGCCTCCGCGTCAAGGCCAGACTGGACAAGCGAGCGTATCCGACGGGCCGACAAGTGACCAAGGCGGAGATGCGAACGTTGGCGCTGCACCCACACACGTTTCATGGTGACTGGAACTATGAACTCCGACCTCGGCCAAGTTGACAATCTAATATCGATCAAATGCCTTAGGATTGGAAGGGAGTCGCGCAACCACTTCATCGGCAGTGCTTCGTCGCTCGGATCCAGAAGTCGGACGACGTAGGCGTACAGCGGGGATTTGGGAAGACCGTCGCACGCTTCTCCTCCAGCCTGCGACGAATCTTGGCAATGGCTGTCGAACTACATCAAGCGAGAGACTGGCGGCTTCGAAGTTGGAGGAACCATTCGCTCCTCG
>DASRQT010000091.1:0-6416 GCA_035696485.1 Polyangia bacterium
GCAGCGCGCAGACCCCCGGGACCGGCGGGCACGGCGGATCGACCGGGTCCGGAGGTTCGGCAACACCGGTCGGGTCGGGGGGAGCGTCGGGTAGCTCTTCCGGCGGCGCCTCCGGCAGCGGTGGCATGGTCGGCTCCGGCGGCGGTCCCGGGGGAAGCGACGCGGCAGGTGGATCTTCGTCCCAGGATGTCCGGCCCGAAGGCGACGCGGGCTCGGATGACAGCGGCTCCGCCAGCGGCGACGGCGCGACCGATCGGCCACCCGCCGGCGACGCCGTGACCAACTGCGTACCGGGAGCGTTGTTGTGTGAGGACTTCGAACGCTATGGCCCGGGAGCCGCTGGCCTTGCCCCCGCGTGGACGACCGACGTCGTCGGCGGCACCATCGAGGTCGACACCACCCGCCCCTTCAGCGGCGGCAAAGGTTTGCATGTGACCGCTCCCGCCAACACCTCCAGCCTGCTGCAGATCATCAAGCAGGGGGGGCCGCTGTTCCCGGTCCCGGGCAACACGTTCTACGGACGCATGATGATGTGGCTGACGCAGATGCCGACCGGCGGCGTTCACTTCAATACCGTTCAGGCGAACGGGCTGATGCCCGGGTCGGCACAGATCGCCAAATATGCGTACGGAGCGATGTACGCTCGGCTGATGGCCGGTTACACCGTGCGCGCCACCGAGACCGCCCTTCCGACCATCGATTGCGGAAAATCGGGGCCGACCGGTTACCCCGAGAAGAGCTGGGTGTGCGCCGAGTGGAAGTTCGACGGCCCGAACAACGAGATGCACTACTGGTTGAACGGGCAGGCGCAGACCGGCGTCGACGTGGTCAAGGTCGGAGGCGGCTGCACCGGCACGCAACCGGCCGCCGGCGTCTGGCAGTCCCCCGTCTTCAACAAGCTGATGCTGGGTTGGTATGGGCAGCCGTTCAACGCGCCGATCGAGCTATGGCTGGACGACGTCGTGATCGGCAGCGAACGCATCGGCTGCCCCAAGATGCCCTGAGCGCGACCTACGTCGGCGCGGTCCAGTCGCCGGCCGCCGGGCGCAGCACCAGCTCGTGCGTCCAGGCGTGACGGTCCTGGCGGTGCAGGTACTCGCAGGCGCGCGCGATCGCGAGCTGCGGGATCCCGCGGTCGGCGCCGGCCTTGGCCAGCCAGTCCCTGGTCTTCTCGCTGTCGATGGGACCGTCGATCGGCACGTACACAACGTGAACGCCCTGGCTCCGCCATTCGCGCGCCGCCACCTGTACCAGCGCGCGCAGGCCGTGCTGCGCGGCGCCCAGGACGGCGAACCCCTCCTTGGTGCGGATGCCCGACGACGTCCCGATCTGGACGAACGTGCCGGCGCCTTGCGCGGTCATCTTCGGGCCCACGGCCTTGAGAAGATTCCAGGTCGCGCGCAGGTAACCGGCATACTGGTGGTCCAGCTCGCCGTCGTCGATCTCCAGCAGCGGGCGTGATCCAAAACGCCCGCCGGCGGTTTGGGCGGCGATGCAGAGATCGACACGCGGCTGGCCCTTCACCAGCGCGTCCAGCGACGAGCGGTCGCCGAGATCGCACACCACGCCCACGCCCTGCCCGCCGGCGGCGTTCACCTCCGCGGCGGCGCGATCAACGTCTGCGCGCGTGCGGGCGGCGCAGACCACCTGCCAGCCGGCCGCGCCGAGGTGGGTGGCGATGGCGCGCCCGAGAGTCTTCACACCGACGATGACCGCTGTCTCCATCGGCGAAGCATACGCAAGCGCGGCCCGATGTCACTGGGCTGCCGGCAACTCCGGCACGGGCAGCCTGGCGAGTGCCGAGACCACGCGGCGGGCGTCTGACACCCAGCCGAAGATCCCCCCCTGGGCCTTGATCATGCGCAGCGCGACCTGGTGAAACTCCGGGAAATACGAGGCGCAGCAGTCGCCGGGGACGATGCAACGGTAACCGCGATCGTTGGCCTCGCGCACGGTGGTGTGCACGCAGACCTCGGTGGTGACACCGCAGATGATGAGATCCTTGATCCCGCGGTTGGTGAGGATCGCGCGCAGATCGGTGGCGAAGAAGGCGCCCTTGCCGGGCTTGTCGACGATGGGCTCGCCCTGCCGCGGGTAAAGCGCGCGGACGATGTCGTGGCCGACCTCGCCGCGGATCAGAATTCGCCCCATCGGTCCGGGCGCGCCGATGCGCACACTTGGGGCGCCGCGTTCCACCTTCGCGCGCGGGGCGTCGCTGAGATCGGGGCGATGCCCTTCGCGGGTGTGAATGATCAGCATGCCCAGTTGCCGGGCCGCCTCCAGCACCGTCTTGCAGGGCGCGATGGCGGCGCCGAGCAAGGAGACGTCGTTCCCCAGCGATTCGCCGAAGCCACCCGGCTCGAGAAAATCGCGCTGCATATCGATGATGACGAGGGCGGTCCGCGATGGCTCGATCGCGATCGGCCCCGGCTCGGCATCAATGACGGTCGCCTGCATGAGGTGAGCTTACGCGACCGATCGTTGCCGGTTGGTTTCGAACCGAGCCCCAACTCGGTAAATAACGGTCATGTGCGCAAAAGTCGCAGCGCGTAGACCAGGTACGTGCGGCCAAGGGGCCCGGTCCACAGCCACGGGTCCAGCAACTGTGGTTCGCCGGCGCGGCCGCGCAGGGTTTCGTCCCTGCGCAGCAGTCGGCGAACCAGCGTGGGATTGGCGGCCTGATAGAACACCTCTGTGTCGACGATGTCGGCCATCACCTCGCGCAGATCGCGTTCGGGCGGCAGTTCGTCCAGGGGATAGAAGTTGGACGATGCCAGGTCGCAGACGAACAGAGCGGTGCCACCCGCTGCGGTCAGGCCCAGCAGCGTCGCCAGGTGCGCTGCCACCAGCGCCTGCCGGATGGGGCCCATCATCAGGTGGTCTTCTCCCAGCACCTCCGTCAGCTTGAACGCCATCTGGGTGAGCACGCAGGTCGAGGCGACAACGTCGAACGGGCCCGGCAGACGCGCGACGATCGCCTCTCGTCCCGTCGCCGCCGTGGCCTCCACCTCGGCGAAGGTCGGCGGTTGCTTTTTCCACGCGCCAAGCCGGGGCGACAGCCCCGACAGATCAACCGGCGCGTGCCGGTGCAGTCGGGCGCGGATATCGGGCGGCTGCCGGGCCACCGCGCGCGCCAGCGCGGCCCCGTCGATGTCGACCAGGTGGATCTCCGCGAAGTGTCCAGCCAGGCGCGCCAGATCGACGTCGTTGCAGTTGCCGGCGCCCAGCAAACACAACCGACCAACGGGCGACGCCGGCGCCGGAGCCATCTCGGCGATAGAGTCGGTCAGCCGCGCGCGATGGTGCGCGTACAGAGCCCAGTCGTCGGTTTCACCGTCGCCGCTCTTGTCACCGCCTTTGTCGCTACTTTGGACCACCGGCCGTCACTATCGCCCGAAAACGCCGGCGCCGGCGCTATCCTTTGCCCATGAGCCGCATCCGCGTCGGCCCCGCCGGCTGGGATTACCCGGACTGGAAAGGGGTGGTCTTCCCCAGCCCAAAACCGAAGGGGTTCGATCCGCTGTCGTACCTGGCCGGATACTTCTCCACCATAGAGATCAACAGCACCTTCTACGGACCGGCCACCGTTGCCACCGCCGAGAAGTGGGCCGACCGCGTCGGCGACCACGCTGATTTCAAGTTCACAGCCAAGCTCTGGCGGCGGTTCACCCACGAGCGCGGATCCGCCTGGACCGCCGACGAGCTCAAGACCGCGCGTGCCGGTTTTGACGTGTTGCTGCGCCGCCAGCGCCTGGGCGCGGTGCTGATCCAATTTCCCTGGAGCTACCGTTTCACGCCCGAAAACATCGAATGGCTCGCCGATCTACGCGCCGGTCTTGACGGCCTGCCGCTGGTGCTGGAGGTCAGGCACGCCACCTGGAACAGCGCCGAGGTCATGGACACGCTGACCGAATGGGGAATGGGATTGGTGAACGTCGACCAGCCGCTGTTCGCCAATTCGATCCGGCCAGCCGCGCGCGCCATCGGGTCGGTCGGTTACGTGCGTCTGCACGGACGCAATTACCGCGACTGGTTTCGCAAGGACGCCGGCCGCGATGAACGTTACGACTACCTTTACACCGCGAACGAGCTGCGTCCCTGGGTCGAACGCATCCAGGCCATCGCGCGCGCGACCTCGACCGAGGAGGTCTACGCCGTCACCAACAACCACCACATCGGCAAGGCGCCCGCCAACGCCGAGATGATCGAGGGGATGTTGACCGGCCGCAAGGTCCGATCGCCGCCGCTGCTGTTCCAGCGCTATGCGGCCGAGCTGGAACCGTTCGCCGCGCCCGGGTAGCGTTTCGGCACCGCCCCCATTGCACCCGTCCTGAACAACCCCACCTTTGACGGTGAAGGAGTACGTCATGGTTTATCCGGCGCTTGGCATGATGGCGGGGATCTGGCTGATCACGTCGGCGTTCATGCGCCTTGAACCGGGCGCGCGCGTCGACGTCGCGCTGGCGGTGGGATGCGCGGCGCTGCTGCTGTCGCCGGTCAGTTACTGGTCGCCGCTGGCTCGGCGCTCGCTCGTCGGTCTCGGCATCATTCTGGGGCTGGCGAATATCCTGCTCTCGGGCCCTATACATGCCGAGGCCAGCTGGGCCGGGCCAGTCGTCCTTCTGTTGGTCGCCGGAGCTTCCCCCAAGACCGTCACCGTCGCCGCGGCCTGATCTGGGTCTTTTCCCGGCCGTGACGCACAATCAGGGCAGGACGGCCCTCATGGACTGGAAACTCTTCTTCTCGACGTTCGCCGCCATCTTCGTCGCGGAGCTGGGCGACAAGACACAGCTCGCAACCTTGTCATTCGCATCGGGCGCAAACTCGCGCTGGATCGTGTTCGCCGCATCGGCGCTGGCCCTGGTGGCGACGTCGGCGATCGCCGTCGGGGCCGGCGAGGCGGTGGCGCGCGTAATCCCGCCCATCTGGATCAAACGCGGGGCCGGCGTCTTGTTCATACTTCTCGGAACGCTCACGCTGGCACGCGGGTAGCCGCCGCCGCCCGCCGGTTCCGTCGACCGGCGCGCCGGATCGCGATATGTTGGACGAAGCTGAACGATGATCGCCGACACCGGGTCCCTCGCGCAGAATCCCTTCGCCGTGTTGTCGCTGATCGCGGCGCCGGCGATCTTGACCAACGCCGCCTCCGTGCTGGCGCAAAGCACCAGCACCCGATTCCTGCGCGCGGCCGAACGCATGCGCGCGCTGTCGTCGCGCCTGGAGGGGGAATCCAAGACGCAGGCCATGACCGACCTGTTGCTGGTTCAGGTCAGCCGGGTCGAGAAGCAGGCGGTCATGTTACTGACCGCGCTTCACGCCGCCTACGTCGCCATGGGATCGTTTTCCAGCGCCAGCCTGATCTCGATTCTGGGGGCCGGGCTGGCCTCGTCGTCGTTCGTCATCGCCTTTCGCGTGCTGGTCGCGCTGTCACTGGCGGTCGGATTCGTCGGCGCCGGTGGGCTGGTCTGGGCCTGTTTCAACCTGCTGGGCGCCACCCGGCTGGCGATGCTGACGATATCTGAAGAGGCCGCCGTCATCCGCGAGCGGGAGCAGCACAAGAGGCAGCGCCGGTAGCGCGAATCAGCGCACGCTACACAGGGTTTTGGTCAGCCCGGACGTTCGGTGCGCCCGTCCGGCCGCCGCGCGAACCGCCCCTCGGTGCGAGGGTGCACCGGATCGCTGCTCTTCCAGGGCCAGCCACCGAACTGCGTGCGCTGGTAGTCGGCGAACGCCTGGCGGATCTCGTCGCGCGTGTTCATGACGAACGGTCCGTACTGAACCACCGACTCCCCGATGGGACGGCCTTGCAGCAGCAAGAGCTCGGCCTCGTCACCGCCGGCCTCGAGCGCGATGGCCCGGTCGGCAACGAGCTCGATCTCGTGGTACGGCGGCACCGTCCCGTCGCCGGCGCGCAGCCCCGACCCGCGGAAAAAATACAGCGATCGATTGCTCCCGGGCGCCGCCGCCGGCAGCATCCAGCGCGCGCCCGGCTGCATCTTGATGGTCCAGATGGCGACGTCGGCGTCGGCCTGCGCGGCCCACGAGTTGGGCGGCGGGACGGGCGCGCTGAGATCCTCGTAGCGGCCGGCGACCAGCGCCAGCTCGGTCGACCGGCCCTTGTCGTCCTTCACCACCCGGCGCGCAATCGTCGGGTTCCACAGCATCGCGAAATAAGGATCGACCATCTTGCGCGAGGCGGGGAGGTTCAGCCAGATCTGGAACAGCTCCAGCGGATTCGGCTGCTGGGGATGAACCAGCGGAAACATCTCCGCGTGCAGAATGCCGCTGCCGGCCGTCAACCATTGCACGTCACCGCCGCCATATCGCGCGGTCGCGCCCATGGAATCGGAATGGTCCAGCAGCCCCTGCCGCACGACCGTGACCGTCTCGAAGCCGCGGTGCGGGTGCTGTGGGAA
>DASRQT010000092.1:0-17673 GCA_035696485.1 Polyangia bacterium
TGAAGGTGCTGTTTTGCTCCGGGTCCAGCACCTCCAGCAGCGCCGCCGATGGATCGCCCCGAAAATCGGTCGACATCTTGTCGACCTCGTCCAGCAGGAACACCGGGTTCTGCGTGCCGGCCTTCTTCAGCGACTGGATGATCTTCCCCGGCAGGGCGCCGATGTACGTGCGGCGGTGGCCGCGGATCTCGGCCTCGTCACGCACCCCGCCCAGCGACAGTCGAACGAAACTCCGCCCAGTCGCATGCGCGATCGATCGCGCCAGCGAGGTCTTGCCGACGCCGGGAGGCCCGACCAGGCACAGGATGGGCCCCTTGAGCTTCTTCACCAGCGCCTGCACGGCCAGGTACTCGAGGATGCGCTCCTTGACCTTCTTGAGCCCGTAGTGATCCCGGTCCAGGATCCGCTCGGCCTCGATGACGTCCAGGCTCTCCTCGCTCTTCTCGCCCCAGGGCAGGGCCAAGACCCAGTCGACGTAGTTGCGCACGACCGCGGCCTCGGCCGACATGGGCGCCATCATGCGCAGCTTCTTCAGCTCCTTCTTGACCTTGGCCTGCGCCTCCTTCGACAGGTTCTTCTGCTTGGCGCGGTCCTCCAGCTCGGTCAGCTCGTTCTTGAACTCGTCTCTGTCGCCCAGCTCCTTCTGGATCGCCTGCATCTGCTCGTTGAGGTAGTACTCCTTCTGCGTCTTCTCCATCTGCTTCTTGACGCGCGTCCGGATCTTCCGCTCAACCTGCAGAATCTCGATCTCCGCCTTCATCAGCTCGTAGAGGCGCGACAGCCGCTTGGACGGCGTATCCATTTCAAGAATCGCCTGCTTGTCGGCCAGTTTGAGCTGCATCTGGCCCACCATCGTGTCGGCCAGCTGCCCGGGATCCTCGATGGTCTGGACCGAGATCAGGATCTCGGGCGCGATCCGCTTGTTCAGCTTCACGTAGGACTCGAAGGTCGCGTGCACCTCGCGCACCAGCGCGTTCAGCTCGACCGAACGCTCCGCGACGTCGGGCAGCTCCTCGATCTCGACGGTGAAAAAGCCTTCGGTCTGCGTGAAGCGGCGGATGGCCGCGCGGCGCTTGCCTTCGACCAGGACCTTGACCGTCCCGTCGGGAAGGCGCAGCAGCTGGATGATGGTTCCGACGGTCCCGACGGTGAAGATGTCCTCGGGGACCGGCTCGTTGGTCTTGGCCTTGCGCTGGGCGCTGAGGAAGATCTCCTTGTAGCCACCCTTGCCCATCGCCTCTTCCAGCGCGCTGATCGACTTTTCGCGACCGACGAACAGCGGCACCACCATGTGCGGGAACACGACGATGTCGCGCAGAGGGAGCAGCGGCATCCGGCGCGGAACTCGTCTCTCATCGTGGCGGTCGGACATGGTTGCTCCTGGGCAGGGCCAAAGCGGCAAGCAGCCGACCCGGGCCGCAATTCGGGCCGACTATGGAGATCGTAGCAACTCTCGGCCCCCTGGGCCAATTATCGGAGGATCCGCGGCCCGACTAAAAGGCCGTTTGGCCGGGGCCGGAGGCGGCGTCGCCCTGGTCGCGCTCTGTGGCGTACCCACAGCCGACGTCATCGTTGACGTCCTCAGGCTCAACCGATTCCTCGAGGTGCACGAGGATGGGGTCGTACGACTGGTCATAGCGATTCGCCACCGCCTGATCAGAGGGTCCGAACCCCAGGTCCTGCCCCTGCGACAACGCGCTGGCCGCCATCAGCGAGAGGCCGCCAAGACCCAGCGCGACCGTCCAGTACATCAACGAGGCGACCATCACAACCGGGACCCACAAGTACCATCGACGCATCGGACGACCTCCGTTAAGACGCGGACCTCTCGCCGGCAGCGGCAGCCCCCTTCTGATACATGAGGATCGGCTGCTGCCCCTTCTGAATCGTCTCCTCGTTGATCACGACTTCCCGGATGCTGGTGCCGGTCGAGGGGACCTCGAACATGATGTCCAGCATGGCCTGTTCCAGGATCGCGCGCAGGCCGCGGGCGCCGGACTTGTGCTTCTGCGCGTCGGCCGAGATCGCCGACAGCGCCCCCTTGGTGAACCGCAGCTTGACGCCGTCCATCTCGAACAGCTTCTGATACTGCTTGATGAGGGCGTTCTTGGGCTTGGTCAGGATGTCGATGAGGGCGGTCTCGTCCAGCTCGTGCAGGGGGGCGACGACCGGCAGGCGGCCGACAAACTCCGGGATCATGCCGTATTTCAGCAGATCCTCCGGTTGAACCTCGCGCAGCAGATCCCACACCCGCCGTTCCTTCTTGGACTGGATCTTGGCGCCGAAGCCGATCTGTTTCTGGCCGATGCGCTGCTCGATGATGTCCTCGAGGCCCACGAACGCCCCGCCGCAGATGAAGAGGATGTTGGTGGTGTCGACCTGCAGGAACTCCTGCTGCGGATGCTTTCGCCCGCCCTTGGGGGGGACGTTGCAGACCGTCCCTTCCAGGATCTTCAAGAGCGCCTGCTGCACCCCTTCGCCCGAGACGTCGCGCGTGATCGAGGGGTTTTCACCCTTGCGAGCGATCTTGTCGATCTCGTCGATGTAGACGATCCCCCGCTGCGCCTTCTCGATGTCGTGATCGGCGTTTTGCAGGAGGTTGACGATGATGTTCTCGACGTCCTCGCCGACATAACCGGCCTCGGTCAGGTTGGTGGCGTCGGCGATCGCGAAGGGGACGTTCAGGATCTTGGCCAGCGTCTGCGCCAGCAGCGTCTTGCCGCAGCCGGTGGGGCCGAGCAGCAGGATGTTCGACTTGCCGAGCTCCACGTCCTCCGCGCCGACCTTGGCGTCGATGCGCTTGTAGTGGTTGTGGATGGCGACGGCGAGGATCTTCTTGGCCCGTTCCTGCCCGATGACGTAGTCGTCAAGGACGGTTTTGATCTCGGCGGGCTTGGGCACCGGAGCCAGGCCGAAGCTTTCCGACTCCTTCTCGATCTCCTCCGCGATGATGTCGTTGCAGAGGCCAATGCACTCGTCACAGATGTAGACGGTCGGGCCCGCGATGAGCTTCTTGACCTCCTTCTGGTTCTTACCGCAGAAGGAGCAGGACAGATTCCCGTGTTCGTCGCGTTTGCGCTCGGTCGGCACTACTAAAAAGGTAGCACAGACCCGACCCGCAAGTCAGGCGGGGTGGTCGGAGGGGACTTGGGTTATCTTCCTGGGGTGATGCGCCTGCTTGCATTGTCGGTGTTGGCGGTCTCGACCGCCGCCTGGGCGAAGGCTCCTGCCGCGTCGGGCAGCAAGGCCGATGCAAGGTCCAAGGCAAAGTCGCCCGCGGCGACAGCACCGGCGCCGGCACCCCCACCGCCACCCCCCCGGGGCCACATGGAGATGCTGGGTGCCGAGCGGATCAGCGGCCCGCTGACCGACATCGAACCGACGCTTCGCCGGCAGCAGGCGACGCTGGAGGCCTGTTATGAGCGGCAATACAAGAAGGACGCGCGCACGCAGGGCATCTTCGAGCTGGAGTTGATCATCGAAGCCGACGGTCGGGTCAAGGACCTCGAGCCGGTCAAGGATTCGGTCAAGCTCGAGGGTCTGTCCGGCTGCATCATGACGACCGTGCGCCGGCTGCACTTCCCGCGCAGCAACATCAAACGCGACACGGTGGTGCGGGTGGTGATCAACTTCGTACCGGCGCCGCCGCCGCCACCTCCACCCGCGCCGCCGCCGCCAGGGCCGACGCCCGCGCCGGTTGCTACTTCCCCGACTGGATCGGCTTCTGCACCAGCACTTCGTCGATGATCCCGTACTCCTTGGATTCCATCGCGCTCATGAAGTAGTCGCGTTCCGTGTCGGACTTGATCCGGTCGTGCGTCTGACCGGTGTGCTTCACCAGGAGCTCGTTCAGCTTGTCGCGCGTGCGCAGGATCTCCTTGGCGTGGATGTCGATGTCGGTCGCCTGGCCCTGGAATCCGCCCAGCGGCTGGTGAATCAGGATCCGCGCGTGCGGCAGCGAGAACCGTTTCCCCTTGGCGCCGGCGGCCAGCAGGAACGCCCCCATCGAGGCCGCCTGCCCCATACAGAAGGTGGCCACGTCCGGCCGCACGTACTGCATGGTGTCGTATATCGCCATCCCGGCGGTCACCATGCCCCCCGGCGAGTTGATGTAGAGCATGACGTCCTTGTCGGGGTCCTCGCTCTCCAGAAACAGGAGCTGGGCGATGATGATGTTGGCGACCTGGTCGTCGACCGCCGTGCCCAGGAAGATGATCCGGTCCTTGAGCAGCCGCGAGAAGATGTCCCAGCCGCGTTCACCGCGGTGGGTCTGCTCGATGACCGTCGGGATGATGAAGTTCCCGATGGCAGGAGGTGGACTGTCTTGCGTGGTGAGGCGAAAGCGGTCGGTCATGGTGTTTTCCGTTTCTTCGTTTGCTTGGCGGTGGCTTCGGCCCGCGCCTCGTCGGGCGTGACAACCAGCCGGCCGGCATCGGGGGGAGCGATCAGATCGGACGTCACGGGATCTTCGTCGGTGATCTTAGCCTGAGCGATCAGCATATCAAGGGTCTTCTGCTCGACGATCTGACTGCGTAGCTGATGGATGCGGTGATCCTTCTCCAGCTCGGCGCGCAGCTTCTTCGGGTTCTCCTGGCGGGCGGCCGCCAGCTCGGCGACGCGTTTCTGGATGTCGGCGTCGGTGACGGTGATCCCCTCGCGCTCCGCGATGGCCTGGACCAGGATGGTGCCGCGCGCCTCTTCCTCGGCCTCGCCCGCGAACTGTTCGCGCATCTTGCCGTCGTCGAAGTTGCCCGCCTCGACGTCGATGCCGGCCATCATGAGCTGCTGTTTGGCCCGGTTGACGATGGCCTGGGCGTGGCGTTCGACCAGCGCCGGCGCGATCGGGAAGTCGTTGCGCTTGACCAGCTCCTTGATGACGGCGCTCATCAACTCGCGGTGGATGCGCTGGCGGTCGGACTCCAGCAGGCGCTCGCGGATCTTGTCGCGCAGCCCCTGCAGCGTCTCGGCCTCGCCGGTGTCCTTCGCCAGATCGTCATCCAGGGCAGGCTGCTTCTTCTCGCGCGCCTCCTTGATGCTGACGTGCAGGGACACGGCCTTGCCCGCCAGCTCCTTGTGCGGAAGGTCCTCCGGGATGGTGTATTTGACGTCGACGTTCTGCGCGTCGATGGGCAGGCCGCGAAGCCGCGTCGCCAGACCCGGCAAGGGGCCGCCGGCCTCATCTTCCAGATCCACTCCCACCGTGCGCCGCTTGACCTTGTGTTCGCCGACGCGGCCGTGCAGTTCGACCATCAAGACGTCGCTGGCGGCGGTCTCGGTGCGGCCATCGACCGCCTTGTATTCGGTGAGGCGGCGGCGATATTGCTCCAGCGCCTCCGCGATCTGTTCGTCGCTGACCTTGGCCGGGCGCCGACTAAGGGCTAGTCCCGTGTAGTCCTTGGGGACGACCTGCGACCGCACCTCGACCCGGGCCGTGAACTTGAACGCCGCGCCGGATTTCAACTCCAGTGTGTCAACCGTGGGCGGCGCGACCGGCTGGATCTGTTTCTCCTGGATGGCCTGGCCGATCGACAGCTCGATGAGATCGCGGGCGACTTCGTCCTCGACCTGGCGGCGGTACATCTTCTCTATCAACGCGCGCGGGACCTTGCCGGGGCGAAAGCCCTTGAGGCGCACGTCGCGTCGCAGATCGTTGTAGGCCTTGTCTAATTTCGGCGCCACGTCGGCCCAAGGCAGCTCGAAATCGACGCGTTTTTCGACCGGGGAAATGTCTTCAATGGTTATTTGCATGGCCGGCAGCACGATGTCTACCCTCCCCCTTTCCCGCAGGCAAGCGGGCCCGGGACTGACGCCGACCGCTGAAACGCCGCATCGTCGTTTTTGGAACCCTCTTGCCTTCGGGCACGACTCGTTTTGCCCTTGCGGAGGCGGGGGTGTGTCGGTCAGCATATGGACCCTTCGCCCAATGGGTTCCGCCGGTTTTACGCTTGCTGATCGTCTGGGCGCGAAATCTCTTCCGTGCTCCGTCGCGGGGTGTTCGCGCACGTGGATCTCCTTGTCCGGAAACCTGGCGCTGGGCGGACGCACGGCCGCCGACCCAAACGACCCGGCGTCCGGCATGTGCGATCCATGCCGCGAAAAATTCGCGAAGCTCGGCGACGCCCAGCGCGCCTGCGATCGGCCCGGCTGCAGCGGGACGTGGACCTGGCCGCTGATGGCGCAGCTGGAGGCCTTCGCCAGCAAACGTCAGCCGCCGACCCACCTGTGCGCGGACTGCGAGCAGCGGCTCGGTGCGCTGGAGGACAAACCGGTCCCGTGCTCCGTCCCCGGTTGCGCGCGGACGTCGGTGCTCACGCGCCGGGCGCAGCTGCTGGCGGGAGCGCCGGAGGTTACGCTGGAGGCGACGCCCACGCGTTGCACGCAGTGCGAGGGTGTCTACAAGAAACTCAAAGACCGGCAGGTCAGCTGCGGCATCGTCGGCTGCAAGCACAAGTGGGTCTGGACCGCGGACGAGCAGATCGAGGCCTACGCCACCGGGAAGACCAACGAACCGCCGCGCCGCATGTGCGACGAGTGCAAGACCGTGTTCGGCGGCATCGCTGACCGGGAGGTGCGCTGCCGGACGTCGGGCTGCAAGAAGACCTGGATCTGGTCGCGTAGCGACCAGCTGGACGCCTGCATCTCGGGCAAGCCGGCCCCCAAGGCGCCGCACCGGATGTGCCCCAGCTGCCTCGACATCTACAGCCGATTGAAAGACGTCGAGCGACCGTGCCGGCGTGCCGGCTGCAAGCGGACCTGGACGGACAAGCGCGGTGGCCAGCTGGCGCGCGCGGTTCGCGGCAAGACCGGTGATCCTTATCCGCACTACTGCACCGAGTGCGAAAAAGAGATGGGGGAGCTCGAGGACCGGCAGATTGCCTGCAAGACCGATCACTGCACCGGCACCTGGACGTGGACCAAGGCGCAGCAGCTGGCTGCCGGCGTGAAGCCGGTCTTCAAGGACGAACACCCCGCGCACGAGGCGGAAGCTGGTGCGCCCCTGGCAGCGCCGGGCGGGGGTGCGACCGAAAGTGCAGTCGCCACGGTCGCCACGGTCGCCGCGCCCAACGGAGGCCCCGTCCCGGCGGCACCTCGGCGCAACAAAAAGAAGCGCCGCGAGGCGCGCCCGCCCGAGCGGAAGTGCGAGACCTGCATCGAGTTCCTCAAGGACCGCAAGACGCGCGAGATCCCGTGCAAGGTTTGCAACACGCCCATCTACTGGCCGCCCGAGAGCCAGCTCCAGACTCACCTTGGCAACTGGGCCGAGCCGGGAATGTGTGGCGCGTGCAAACGCGACGCAACCGAAGCAGCGCGCATCGCCCAGCGCGAAGCCCTGCGTCACCCGCCGCTGCCCGGCCACGAGGCGGGAACGCCGGCCGAAGCCGTCACTGCGGCGCCGGAGACCACCACCGAGCAGCCGGCGGCGACGCCGGACGCGCCGTCCTAGGCGACGGACCCCCCTGGCTAACCCTCTCCCCCTTCGGGGGCGAGGGGAGCGGATCCGGCCAGGGCGCGGGCGAGGGGGTAGTCGGCGGGGAGCAGGTCGAGGGTGGGGAGCTCGGTCGGTGCGACCCAGGCGAGCTGAGCGACCTGGACGGCGCGCGGAACGCCGGCGGTGATGGAGCAGTTGTAGACCAGCATCACCAGATCGAACTCGGGGTAGGCGTGGAATACGACGTCGTGGATGCGGCCGACGGCGATGTCGCAGCCAAGTTCCTCGCGCACCTCGCGCGCCAGCGCCGCCGCAGGCGCTTCTCCGGATTCCACCTTGCCGCCCGGGAACTCCCACAGCAGCGGCATGGGCTGATCCGCGCGACGCTGCGACACCAGGATGCGCCCATCGTCGCGGTCACGGATCAGCGCCGCGACCACCAGCTTGCGCCTGCGCCCGTTCATGCCGCCACTATACGTGGACGGCGTGCGGATCTTCGGACGGCGCGGCGCGGGTATCCCTTCCGGATTGGGCCTTGATGTCGATCAGCGCAAGCAGCTCGTCGATGCGAAATGGCTTGTGAATGATCGACGCGCCCGGCTCTTCGAGAAATCGCTTGGCGTCGGAAGAAAATGCGCCGCCCGTGACGAAGATGAAACGGTCGGCGAGGTTGGGATACTGGCTGCGCACGGCGGCGTTGAGATCCATGCCGGACATTTCGGGCATCTGAAGGTCGCACAGGATGACATCAAACTGCGCGTCGCGTTCCAGCGTCCGCAGCGCCTCTGTGCCGCCGAGGGCCGTCACCACATCGTGCGAATCGGCCAGCATGCGCCGGTAAGCCTTGAGCAGCAGCGCCTCGTCATCGACGGCGAGAAGGCGGCGGCGCACGTAGTTCTGACTGCGCACGGGCGGCGGCACCGCGATGGGTTCGCTGACCGCCGCGGTCGCCGGTAGCGTGACGGAAAACTTGGCGCCCTTGCCCACCGTGCTCTCGACGGTCAGCTCGCCGCCCAGGGCACGGACGATGCCCTGCGAGATGGGTAGCCCCAACCCGGTGCCAACGCCCCTGGGTTTCGTGGTGAAGAACGAATCAAAAATGTACGGCAGCACCTCGGGCGGGATGCCGGGACCGTTGTCCTCGACCTCGACGACCACGAAGCCACCGAGATCGAAGCTGCGCACCGCGACCACATTGGTCTTGCTGCCGGTCTCGCCCAGCGCCTGCGCGGCGTTGATGATCAGGTTCAAGAACACCTGCCCGAGACGCGCCGAGTTGGCCTTGACCGCCTTGCTCGCGCGAAGGTCGCGTTCCAGCCGGGCGCGGTACTTGAGCTCGTTGCGCAGCATCGTGAGCGCGGACTCAACCGCCGAGTTCACGTTGATGGGCGCCGTCGAGTCGTCGTCGGCGTGCGAGAACGAGCTCAAATCGCGCACGATGCGATGGATGCGCGCCATCCCTTCCTTGGACTCCTGCAAGATGGCGCTGGCCTCGAACAGCACGTCCGACAGGCCCAGCCGCGCCGCCATCCCGGCTGGCAGGTCCTTGAGCTTGTCGTCGATGAGGCGCATCTGTCCCGACAGCGCCTCGATGTTGGCCAGCACGAACGCCGCCGGATTGTTGATCTCGTGCGCGACACCGGCGGCCAGCATTCCGATCGAGGCCAGCTTCTCGGCTTGCAGTCGGCGCACCTCGCTGTCGCGCTGCTCGGTGATGTCGCGGACGTACAGCACCGCGCGCCGACCCGAGACCGGATAGGCCTTGGCCACGTAGACGCGGCCGGCGACCGTGACGCCGCGCTCGCAGCTGGCGGCGTTCTCGGCGGCATCGCGCGCCAGCTGATCCAGATCGGCTTGCAGGCCGCCGTCATACAGACGCCGTCCCGTGGCGTTGGCCACATCCAGGGTCCCGGCCGCGCCGAACAGGCACAGCCCCTCCTCGAACACGTCGAAAGTCTCGCGCAGGGTGTCGCGTTCGGCGCGCAGCTGGTGCGCCAGCTTCTCCACGTCGACGGTGCGCTCCTGGATGCGGCTCTCGAGCTCGGTGTTGTGCTGCCGGATCTCGTCGGCCAGCGCCTTGACGCGCAGGACCGACTTGATGCGCGCCACCAGCTCCTGATTGCTGACCGGCTGCATGATGAAGTCGTCTGCGCCGACGTCGAGGCCCTTGAGGCGGCTCTCGACATGGTAGTGCGTCGCGGTCAGAAACAGGACCGGCAGCCGCCGCGTCCGCTCGTCCGCGCGCAGGCGGCGGCAGACCTCGTACCCGTCCATGCCCGGCATCTGCACGTCCAGCAGCACCAGATCGTAGTCCTCGGTGCGAACGCGATCCAGCGTCGCGGGCCCGCTGTCCACTTCGTCGATCACATAGTCGGTCAGCTTGCGTAGTGTCTCGACCACCGCAAAGCGACTGTCGCGGTTGTCATCGACGAGGAGTATGCGTGCCATGCTGGAGATCCCTGTCGTTTTTCCCCTGCGACGGCTGCGGGCCGCCCCCGTTCTTCTCCTGCGCGTTCCGGTTTAAGAGTCGCGTGACCACCGACAGCAGCGCCGCGGGCTGGATCGGTTTGGCCAGGTATTCGTCGCAGCCTGCCGCCAGAATCCGCTCGCGGTCGCCCTTCATGGCCTGCGCGGTCAGCGCCACGATCGGGATCTCCGCGCCGCCAGGCAGGGCCCGGATGGCGCCGGTCGCCTGCAGCCCCGACATGCCGGGCATCTGCATGTCCATGATGACGAGATCCGGCGTCCGCTGGCGGCAGTACTCGATGGCCTCGCGCCCGCTGGTCGCGGTGGCCAGTGTCAACGCCGTGGGCTGCGCGCCCAGGATCTGGCGCAGCGTGAACAGGTTGTCCTCGTTGTCCTCGACGATCAGAATGGACGAACCGTGCCCGGGCTGGTGCGACAGGCTGACGGCATCGAGGCGGCCGCCCCTGGACGACGGTTTTGCCCTGACCTCACCAGGCGCCGGCGCGGCGCCCAGGCCGCTGAGCGCGACGTCGCTGGTCAGGGCGGCCTGGGGCAAGGTGAACGTGAACCTCGACCCGGAACCGACGACGCTCTCGACCGTGATCTCGCCGCCCATGATGCGCGCCAGCCGGCTGGCGATGGCGAGGCCAAGCCCGGTCCCGCCCTGCCGGCGAGCCAGCGTCTGATCGACCTGGAAGAATTCCTCGAAGATCTTGCTGCGCGCGCCCTCCGGGATGCCGACGCCGGTGTCAGTCACGTGGACCGCGACGTATTTCCCGCGCGCCTCGGCCGACACGATCACCTGGCCGGCCTCGGTGAACTTGATGGCGTTCCCGATCAGGTTGGTCAAGACCTGACGCAACCGATCGGCGTCGCACAGCACCGGCGGCAGCTGGGGCGGCACCCTGGCCGACAGCTCCAGCCCCTTGGCCTCGGCCAGCGGCATCAGCGCGCCGACGGCGCCGCGGATCTGCGCTTCAACCTCAAGCGCCTGCAGGTCCATCTCCAGGTGCCCGGCCTCTATGCGCGACAGATCGAGGATGTCGCTGATCAAACGCAGCAGGTTCTGCCCGTTGCGCTCGATGACCTCCAGGTACTTTCGCTGGTCCGCTGACAGGGATCCCGCCATCCCGTCGCGCAACAGCTGCGACAGCGCCAGAACCGAGTTCAGCGGCGTCCGGATCTCGTGGCTCATGTTGGCGATGAAGGCGTTCTTCAGCCGGTCCGCCTCCTCGCCACGCCGGGTCTTCTCGACCAGCTCGCTCCGCTGCGTCTCGAGCTCGTCCCCCTGCGCGCGCAGTTGCTCGCTCTGGGTCGAAAGCTGTTCGTTTTGCTGGGTCAGGTCGCGATTCAGCGCAGCCTCCCGATCACGCGCCTCTTCCAGCTGGCGCGTTCGCTCACGGACGCGCGCCTCGAGGGCGTTGCGCGACTCGGCCAGCGCGCCAGCGGTGCGTTTCAGCGCCAGCGCCAGCTGCGCCACCTCGTCGTTCCCTTCGACCGGCACCTGCGTATCCAGCTGCCCTTTCTCCATGGCGGCCGCCGATTGGGCTAGACGCCGCAGCGGCCCGGTTATCTGCCGCGAGGCCAGTAGCGCCAGCAGCAGCGAGATGGTTGCCCCCGCGCCCATCGCGATGAAGAACGAGCGGCGCGCATCTGATCGCAAGACCGACAGGCGCGCGGTGCTGACGCGGCCAAGGACACCGCCGATCACGTCGCCGCGGCCGTTCTTGAGCGGGTCCATCGCCGCGAACGATTCTTCTGACATGTGCACCGCCGGGCCGATCCAGCGCCGTCCCGCAGCCAGCGCGCC
Organism: Polyangia bacterium; assembly: GCA_035696485.1. Lineage (GTDB taxonomy): Bacteria > Myxococcota_A > Polyangia > Fen-1088 > Fen-1088 > DASRQT01. The sequence goes on from DASRQT010000092.1 coordinate 11,706, forward strand.
CGCCTGCGCCGCGCTGATCGGAAGCCCCGCTACAGGTCCCCACTCGTCCGACACACTGCTGGCGACCCAGACCCCGCGATGAACGATGACGGCGGCGTATTGCCGATCGGCCAGACGCGTGGTGAACGGGTGGCCACCGGTGAGCATCGTCCCCCCCACCAGCGCGCCCGTCACCTGCTCCTTGTCCTTGACCGGAACCGCGACCAGCTGAACCAGAACCTTGGCCGGCATGTTCACGGTGGCGGATCGCGAGCGGACGTTCGCGCGCGCAGCGAGGTCAGGGCGTTCGGCCGGCAGCCACGCCGGATCGATCTCCTCGTACGTGGTCACCACCTCGCCCGCCAGCAGGCGCGGCAGCAACTGTCCGCCCGAAACCAGGTGGTCGATGTCAGCCGGCGACGATCCCGACGGCGCAGGCGAAACCACCCGCCCCACGGCATCGACCATCCACAACATCTCGGGGCGCTGCGAGTGTTCGATGCCGCGCAGCGTCTTGCCGGCGGCGGAGGCGTCGCGTGAAGTGACCGCTGCCGGCACTTCGGGCCGCGAGGCAACAATGGCCAGCCTGGCTGCCACCGAGGCGCCCTGGTCCTCGAGGTGCGCCAGGATCGAGTCCAGGCGTTCGTTGGCGCTGGTCACCGCCAACCCCTTGATGTGTCGTTCGACGAGCCGCTCGGACACCAAGGTCCCAAGCCCCAGAGGCATTAGAACGGCCACCAGAAAATACACGCCCAGCCGCTCGCGCATGCCGGATGCACGGCGCGGCGCATCTCGACCGTCCGGAGAGGTCGTGATGCGCTGTATCAGGATGGGCTCTCCTCGCTTCTTGTGCACCCGCCGTCCCCTTTTCGCGCCCGTGCACGTCCGCAGGGAAAATCCTGCAGATCGGCGCCGCTTTAATCATCTATCTAATCATCACGGGAAGCAAGTGACGCAGAATGGCTCGTTTCACTACAGACAGGTACTGATACGCAGGGCCCGCCCTCAAGACCGAGGGCGCGACTGCCGATGTGGAGAACATGCTGGCGGGGACAGAAGCGTCGCGTGTGTTGTACGTAGACGACGAGCCCAGCCTCTGTCGGGCGTTTGCTCGACTCTTTCGCGAAGACACCGGGCTGACGGTGTCGACGGTCAGCTCGCCGGAGGAAGCCCTGGTGATGCTGGGGCAGAACAGCTTTGACGTCATCGTCTCGGACCTGCGGATGCCGGGGATGAGCGGGATCGAGCTTCTGGCCAGCGCGCGCCGGCAGAGCCCGGACGCCCGCCGGCTGCTGGTCAGTGGTTACGCGGATTTCAATTCGGCGCTGGACGCTATCAACGAGGTCGGCATCGACCGTCTCCTGACCAAGCCCTGGGACAACGGCGAGGTGCGCGGCGCGGTTCGCGCGGCCGCCGACCACGCGCATTTGCAGCGCGAAAACGTGCGAATCACCGCCGAGCTGCGCCGGCAGACCGAGGAGCTGTCGCGTGTGAACCGGAGCCTCGATGCGCTGGTCGAGGAGCGAACCTCGAATCTCCTCGACGGACTGGTGTCCGCGCTGGACCTGCGCGACTCCGAGACGCAGTGGCATTCGCGCCGCGTCGGGCGCTACGCGCGAAAGCTGGCGACGGAGCTGGGCATCAGCGGGCGGGAGCTCGACGACATCGAACGCGGCGCGACCCTCCACGACCTGGGGAAAATTGGCGTCCGCGACGCGGTCTTGCTGAAACCGGGACCTCTCGACGACGGCGAGTGGACCGAGATGAAACGGCACCCGGCCCTGGGATTCGAGATCCTGCGCGGCATCACCTTTCTCGAGCGGGCCAGCCTCATCCCCTTGCACCATCAAGAGCGGTTCGACGGCACCGGGTATCCCGGCCAGCTGGCGGGGGAGCAGATCTGCATCGGGGCGCGCGTGTTCGCCGTGGTCGACACCTACGACGCCATCACCAGCGACCGCCCCTATCGCAAGTGCCGCACCTACGAGGTCGCCCGCACCGAGATCGAGAAGAACGCCGGCACCCAGTTCGATCCCGCGATCGTCCAGGCCTGGCTGCGCATCCCGCAAGCCGTCTGGGATTCGATCCGCGAAGACATCGAAAAGATCAGCGCGCCCAAACTGAAGGTCTAGCCGCGCTTCTTCGCCAGCAGGTCCTTCAGCGCCGGGCGCAACAGCGGGTGCTTGAACTTGTAGCCTGACTCCAGCGTCCGCACCGGCATCACACGCTGGCTGGCGAACAGCAGCTCGTCGGCCATCGCGCCCAGGGCCATTCGCATGGCGAACTCGGGGGCCGCCAGCACCGTGGGGCGTGACAGGGCTTCGCCCAGCGCGGCGGTCAACTCGCGGTTGGTGACCGGTTCGGGCGCAACAGCGTTCAGCGTCCCGGCAGCCTGGGTCTGCAGGAGCGCGTGACGAACGAGGCCGATCTCGTCGTCGAGGTGAATCCACGGGAACCACTGCCTCCCGTCCCCCAGCCGCCCGCCCAGGCCAAGGCGAAACAGGGTGAGAACCTTGCGCAGGAAACCGCCATCGCGGGACAGCACGGCGCCATTGCGAACAATGGTCACGCGCACGCCGAGATCGTGCGCGCGCTGCGCCTCCGCCTCCCAGTCGCGGGCCAGGTCGGGCAGGAAACCGTGTCCCGGCGCCGACGCCTCGGTCAGGATCTCGTCGCCGCGATCGCCGTAGTAACCGGCCCCCGAGGCCGACACCAGCACCGCCGGACGGCGGCCGAGGCCCTGGATCGCGTCGACCAGCGCGCGCGTCGAGATGATGCGGCTGTCACGCAAGCGCTTGCGCCGCGCGTCCGTCCAGCGCCCGCCGGCGATCGACTCGCCGACCAGGTTGACGATCCCGTCGACGTCCTGAAATGCCGCCTCGGGCGGCGGCCCGCCGGTAGCGTCCCACGGATGCAGCGTCGCGCCCGGCAGAAGGCGGGCGGCAGCCGCCACGTCGCGGACCAGGACGGAGACCTGGTTACCGTCGCGCAGCAACGAGGCGGTCAGCGCGCTGCCAATGAGCCCCGTGGCTCCGGTGATCACAACCTTCATCCGGTCACGTCAGGATGGCATCAATCTTCGACGCCAGGATGAAATCGTTCTCCGACAGTCCTGCCACGGCGTGGGTCCACAGCGTCACGTCGACCTGGCTGTAGTGAACCGCGAAATCGGGGTGGTGCGCCTCCTCCTCGGCCAGCGCCGCCATCCGATCGACGAAGGCCATCGCCCCCAGAAAGTCGTCAAACCGGAAGGTCTTGGTGAGCTGTTTGTGGGTCTTGCCCTTGCCGCCCTTGTCGCTGCCGAGGCCGATTTCCCAGCCGGACAGCTCGGCCAGCAGCAGGTTGGTGGTGGGGTCGTCGAGCGGCGGGTCTCCGCCTTCACAGGGCACGCACCGACGGTCTCGTAGGGGGATATTTTTGGTCGACATGGCGCCTCCTTGTATGAATCTCGCGCTTTTGGCAGGTTGTCTAACGAATGTCCACCGCTGTCACGAACGGAATATTGGTCACGGTAAAGAGCGAGTACATCCCTGAGCGATCATCTTTGTCGTCGCGACAATACGCCTTCGCCTACACCGTCCATATCGAGAACCAGGGCACCGTGACGGCGCAGCTGCGCAGCCGGCACTGGATCATCAGCGATGGCAACGGCGGCGTTCAGGAGGTGCGCGGCGACGGGGTGGTCGGCGCCCAGCCGATCCTGCGCCCGGGCGAAAACTTCGAATACACCAGCTGGTGCGTATTGCCGACCCCGTCCGGTTCCATGAAGGGGACATATCAAATGGTCACCGACACCGGCAACACCTTCGACGCCGAGATCGCCCCCTTTCGCCTCGCCCTGCCGCAGACGCTGAACTGACCAGAGCCGATGGCGCGATGGGTTCCCATCAAAATATCTCGCCGGCGGCGAAGTAGCCGCCGATGGGGCGGGCGTCGGGGGACCAGGCGATGTCGGCGCGGACCACGAACGTTTCACCCTGTTGCAGGCGCAGGCCACCGCCCACGCCGTACTTGAGGCCAAGACCGGTCCCGTCCAGCTCAGGATGGCGACTTCCAAGCTCGGTCCAGGTGCGGCCGGCGTCGAAGAACAGGGCGGCCCCCAGCACCACGTGCTTGCTGCCGATGAAGAACGACACCAGTTGCGCGCGGGCCTCCAGATTCTGGAACAACTTGACCTTCCCGTAGTAGCGCTGCGCCGGGACGCCGCGCACGGCGTTGCCACCGCCGATGGCGGGGGTCTCGTCGAAGCGTGCCAGCTCATAGAACGGCGGCGTGCCGAACATGACGTCGCCGACTGCGCGCCATGCCAGCGTCAGCCGGCGCGGGATCGGGGTGGCGTAAAAACGCGCGGTCAGGTTCACCTGCTGGTAGGCGTACGGCAACCAGCCGGGTATGCCCGGGCTGAGGCGCACCTGCAGCTTGTGGTACATCCCCTCGCCTGCGACCAGTTCGCTGTCGCGCGAGTCGTACACCGCCGCGACCTCGATCAACTCGACGCCGTGACGAGCAAAGCTGCCGATCCGGTCGCGGACGTCCTGCGGGCCCATGACCTGTGCCCGGCCGAGGACGCTGTCGCTCGGGACATCCAGCCAGTTGTGCGTGTAGACGCTGCCGACCTGTGCAAACCAGGACGATCCCAGCGACGTTCGCGCCGCAAAGGCCAGCGTTGGATGAATGCGACCGTATTCAGCCTCGCGTGCCGGGGTGGCGGGCGGTGGCTCGGGCGAGTTGTTGCCGATACCGTAAAACTTCAGCGTGGCTTCATCGGTAAATGACAGGCGCATGATCAGGCGAAGTCGTTTTTCGGGCAGCAGCTCCGGAACGATCAGCTGCAGGGAGTAGTCCTGGAACGGGACGATGACGTTGTCGCCACGCGCCTTGAACGTGACGAAGGCCTCGGTCGCCAGCCGCCAGCGGTAGGGGTGATACTCGGGGCCGAGGCGGACCCAGTCGCTGGTCTGCCCAAACCCGATTCCGATGTCGCTGCTGCCTCCCACCAGCGGCACAATGTTGAAGTCGCGGTGAGGGGGGTTCGCGAGTTTGACCGGTCCGACGGGTTCGACGGGTTCGGCAGCTCCGGCAGCGGCGGCGGCTTCCGCAGGTTCGACGGCTTCGGCGGGCGACGCCAGCAGTGCCGCCGCGGGTGCGGCCAGCAAGAGGAGCTTGAGCGCACCTGCCAGGCGGCCACGTCGGCCGCCCGAGGGCCACCGATTATCCCGTTTCTGCCACCACGCCTCCGATGTAGAGTGGCATCCTGCTGCCCCAACTGTGTAGAAGGAGTGATGATGCGACTTCGGGTGATCAAAGTGTTGACCGTGGGGTTTCTGGCCGGCGGCTTGACGTTGTCGACCGCGAGCGCCCGCGCCGCGGAGCTCCTGGCCGGCGGCTGTCACCTGGGCGGTCATCCACACGCCCACGCCGAGTCGAGCTGGGCCTGGCTGCTTCTCCTGCTGCTGCCCCTCGCGCTGCGCGGCCGCTTTTTCCGACGACGCTAGATCGGGACCCTGGGAGGGTCCCGCGCCCCCCGCGAGGAGCTCGGGCCGGCAAAGCCGTCCCGACATTGGATCGGGACCCTGGGAGGGTCCCGCGCCCCCCGCGAGGAGCTCGGGCCGGCAAAGCCGTCCCTCCCTCACGCGATTCATCTAAACCTGGACGACACGGATGGAGTTGGTTGGGCTGCCCTGGCCGAGCGGTGAACCGTAGGCCATCACGAAGCAGTCGCCGGACGCGACGACCTTCTGGTGGCGCAGGATTGCGGTAACGCGAACCACCAGCTCTTCGAAGTTGGTGATGAGTTCCAGGTGCTGGGGCAACACGCCCCAATAAAGGGCAAGCCGGCGTAAGCTTTCGGGCGCTGGCGAGAACGCGATCACCGGCACGGCGGGACGCGCCTTGGAGATGAGGCGCGGCGTGCCGCCAGTGAGGGTGAAGGCCACCAGCGCCCGGGCCTTCAGCTCGCGCGCGACGTCACAGGCGGCGCGCGCGATCG
>DASRQT010000093.1:0-5091 GCA_035696485.1 Polyangia bacterium
CGCTCCTTTCTCCCTCGCCAGTTGGCCGCAAGCCGGTGGCCCCGACGGCACGTTCCGCGTGAACGCGGAGGGCGCTCCCACCACGTGGAGCGTGGCCGCCAACAAGAACATCCTCTGGCGCACCAACCTCGACAACGAAGGTCAGGGAGGCATCGCCGTCGCCGGCGATCTGCTGTTTCTGACCACGTTCCTGCCGTTCTCGGGCGCCCGGACCAGCCTCACGATCCAGGGCTACGGCATCGATCGAACCACCGGGACCATCAAGTGGCGGACCAAGCCGCTGATTGGCAACGGCGGCGTGCTGAGCTGGATGGCGGACCAGTACAGCGACGCCACCTCGTGGACTCCGATCACCGACGGGAAATACGTCTGGTTCTTCAATTCGGCGGGGCACATGGGCTGCTGGGACGTCGCGGGCAAACCGGATGCGGCCGGGATCCTGGCGCCGATCTGGGAAGCCGATTTCGCCGGGCAGGAGGCGCCCTTCCCCTTCAACCGCCAGCACGAGCCGTTCATGATCGGCAACGACCTCGTGATCTTGTCGCCGCTGGGCAAGGGCATGGGCGATCCGCCCGGGCGGCCAGCCGCTTGGCACTACCTGCACGGCATCGACAAGATGACCGGCAGGACGACCTGGGCGGCTGACGATGCGTCGACCTTCTACAACACCGCCGTCATGGGCAAGCTGCCTGACGGCACGCCCGCGGTCGTGCACGGGCGCGGCGGACCGCACGGCGTCCTGGAGACGCCGGTCGGTCTCAGCATGACCAGCCTGGCTCCCGGCAGCATGGGCAAGTCGCTGTGGCAATACCGGGCCGCCAAGGCGCCGATGTGCAACGGCGGCGGCGCGTGTGCCGGAGGTGCCGCCACCGCGCTCTACACGATGAGCTGGGACGGAAAATATGCCTACTGGTTCACCGAGCCGCCCGACGAGGCGCTGAGTGTTCTCGATGCCGCCACGGGCAAACTGGTGCACAGCTGGCCGCTGGGCAAGCTAGCCGACGTCCGCCGCTGGGACACGGCGACGAGCAAGTACGTGTCGATGGCCGGGGTCAACCTCAACACCACCGCCGACTGGAGTTACAACGGCATGATGCACGTGGTGCCGAGCTGGCACGCGAACATCGTCGCCAACGGCTACGCCTGGTTCCTGACCGTCACCAACAACAATGACCGCTGGGCGGGGACCCACACCGGTCCTCCGCACTCCCTGGGCAGGGTCAACGTCGAGACCGGCAAGGCCGAGTATCTCGAGCTTCCGGTCGGCGTCCAGCGATCGCCCACCGCGGCCGAGCAGCTCGTCTACGGCCGCAACGTCGCGACCACCGCCATGGACAGCAAGGGCAACGACGTGGCCATGGATAACGTGCGGTCGCACACCGACGGCTGGTCGATCCCCGCTTTTTACGCCAGCCCCGTCATGATCGGAAACAAGCTCTACTTCGGGACAACCCTGGGAATTACGTACGTCATCGACGCCAACGCGAAGGTGCTCGACGAGACCGCCATTCTTGGCTACGGCGATCTGGGACCGCTGGGGCAGACCTGGAGCCTGGCGGCTCCCAGCTACGCGGGCGGCGTGATGTACCACCACAGCAGCAAGCAGGTCGTGGCCATTCGTCCCTGACGGGCAGACCAATGACCGCTGCGGCTACTTTCGGTAGAAGTGAATGTTCTTGTAGTGATCGCGACATCCACCGCCGGCGCCGCAGTGATAGACGCCCTGCTTGAAGTAGAAGTTGCCGTCACCGCGCCGGCCCCCGGTAATCGTCCCTCTGAGGCAATTGTTGATGTAGAGCCTCGACGACAGCGTGGAGGCATCGAAAGCAACCTTCATGTTGACCCATCGACCGACGATGCCGCCCGTCACCATGGCCCCGTTGATCGGTGGTACGGAATTGCCGTTCATGACGAGGTAGACGGGCCCGATGCCGGTAGCGGTCGTGTGCACCTGGAAGACGACTGAACCGTTGGCACTGCCCTCCCAGAAAACGTCGCCGCTCCAGATCCTCTGACCGGTTGTGAAGTTGCCACCAGTAGCCGCGTCCACCAGCTGTCCCCAGCGCGCTTCGGAGCGGGGGCTTCGTCCGTTGGCGGTGGGGCTGTGGGGCGCGTCGCCGGGAAACACCCAGAAGTTGTAGATGCCGCCATCGGTGATGCTGAAACGGGTGTTGGTCGGGATGGTGTAGGGGCTCTCGACGTGGAACGTGTCTCTGTATTCCGTGTACCCCATCGTCGGATCGTCGGGGCAGTCCATCATGACCGTCGGACCAACGTCAGGATACTGGGGAATTTCGCCCTTGTAGCTCGGGGCGGGGCTGCCATCCACGGTGGTCGGATACGATCCATCGTAGGTGATGCGTCCTGCGTCCGGCGTGACCGCGTCGCGGTCACCGCCCGGTGCGTCGCGACGGGCGTCATCGCCGCCGGCCAGGTCGCCGCCGCTGGCGCCGCCGCCCGCGTCGTCCGCGCCCGATCCGCCGGCTGCATCATCGCCGCCGCTTCCGGAGCTCGAGCCGCCGGAGCCACCCGGGGAGGCGTCTGCGGCCTGCCCGCCGCTTGCGCTCGAACCGCCTGACCCGCCTCCGCTGGACTTACCGGCGGGGGGCGTCCCACCGGAGCCGCAGCCATAGGTTGCCAGGCAGACCAGGAAGAAGCGTACGACACGGTGCTCTAGCATTGCGTCACATCTATCTGCCAGTTGATGGCTGCCAGTTGGTGCCTGACAGTTGGTGCCTGACCCGCTCCACAAGCGGATGGCCCGCTACGCTATGTCTGTGTGACAGTTGAAAGGCGTGAAGTGGGAAAGGAAAAGAGCAGTCAGTGCTCTCGTCGAGGTTCGCGGGCGACGAGCTCGCGCAGCCAGCCGAGGATACGTGCCTGGTAGCCGGGGCCCCAGCCGCGGTTGATGTGGCGAATCACACCGGGGCCATCAAGCAGGAACGTCGTCGGAAACCGATCCTGACCCCAGCGCCGGGCTGTCGCGCCAGTGCGATCCAGCGCGAGCTCGGCACCGGCAGGAAGCGGGTTTGCTGCAAGGAAACGGCGCACGGTGGTCGCGTCCTCGCCGACGGCCACCACGATGAGCCGTGTGGGCGCGGCCAGGTGCGACCGGACCGCACCAAGATCGGCGAGGGCGCGGTGACACGGCTCGCACCAGGTCGCGAAGAATTCGACCACGGTCGCGCCGCTGCCCCGGGGAGGGGAAAATGATCGGCCTTCCAGGGTTTCGAGCTCCAGCGTCGGTGCTGGATCCCCGATTCCAGGTCGCCTCGGATCCGCCAAGCCGAGCCCGAGCAACACCGCGAGCGCGATTCGCACGGCGATATTCTATCGGGTTTACTTGCGATTGCTCGCGCCGATGCCCAACCCGGATGCCCTATAACACCGTTGCCGTTCTGATTGAGAAACCATTTTTTCCAGCTGTCGCCAATGACAGACAAAATTCTTGATGAGCGGATTCGAAGCAACAATCCCACTGGCACGGACACGGCCAAAATGCCACGGTTGCACCCTTATGACATCGCGTTCTAGTGGCGGAGCGCGCGGGTTTTCCGCAAGATTCAATTTGATCGGGTTGAGCCTGGCGGCGTTCGTCGTCGGTGCCGCCGGGTGCGGATCTTCGGGCGGCACGCCCGGCAAGGGCAGCGGCGGCGCGGGCGGTGGCTACGGTGCCGACGCCGCAAGCAGCGGCGGCGCGGGCGGCGGTTACGGTGCGGACGCCGCGGGCAGTGGCGGCAGCGGCGGCGGTGGACAAGACGGGCCAGCCACCGGCAGCGGCGGCAACCCGACCGGTACCGGAGGCACCGGAGGCACCGGAGGCGGATCCGCCGGCAGCGGTGGCGCCGATGCAGGTGGCGGTGGAACTGGCGGCACGACGCCGTCGGCTGGCGGTCGCGTCGACACCAGCCTCAACCCCGGCTGGTCGTTCAATCGCGGCGACGTCGCGGGCGCCGAAGCGACGGCGTACAACGACGCCGCCTGGACAAAAACCGATCTCCCCCACACCTGGAATGCCATGGATGGACAGGACGGACCGACCACGCCCTACTTTCGCGGCGTCGGTTGGTACCGGCGACACATCATGGTGCCGGCCGGTATGGCCGGCAAACGTCTCTACCTGCAGTTCGACGGCTCGAACATCCTGACCGACGTCTGGGTGAACGGGAGAGTGGCCGGCGCGCACAGGGGCGGTTTCGCGGCCTTTCGTTTCGACGTCACCGATCTCTTGATGGTCGGCGGCGACAACGTCATCGCGGTCAAGGTAAACAATGCCGCCGGCGTCGACGCCAACAACGCCATCATTGCCGGCAGCCCGACGGTGAACGTGCCGCCGCTGTCCGCGGACTTCACGTTCTTTGGCGGTATTTACCGGGGCGTTCACCTGCTGGCCACACCGCCGGTGGCCATCAGCCCCATGGATTACGGATCGGCGGGCGTTTACGTCAGGCAGACCAACGTCAGCGCGGCGTCGGCCGACCTGGCGGTGACGGTGAAACTGTCAAACTCTGGCGCCGCCAGCGCCAGCGCCAGCGTCAAGGTGACGGTGGTGGACGCCGCCAGCGCCGCCGCGCTGACCCTGACCGCCACCGCTTCTGTACCGGCCAAGGGCAACGCCGACGCCGTGGCCAGCGGCAAGTTGACGAACCCGCACCTGTGGAACGGACGGCCGGATCCGTACCTTTACAGTGTGCGCGTGGATCTGATGGACGGCGCCGCGGTATCTGATTCGGTGACGGTGCCCCTCGGTCTGCGTTCCGTGGCGCTGAACCCGAACAGCGGTTTTTCGCTGAACGGCGCCCACCTGGATCTGCGCGGCGTGAACAAGCACCAGGACCACAAGGACAAGGGCTGGGCCATCGCCGACAGCGACACCGACGCCGACTTCGCGGTGATCAAGGAGCTGGGGGCCACCACCGTTCGCCTGGCCCATTACCAGCACGCGCAGCACACCTACGACGTCGCCGATCGGGCCGGCCTGGTGATCTGGGCCGAGACCCCGGTGGTCAACCGGATCAACAACACGCCCGAATTTTCGGCCAACGCCGAGCAGCAGCTGGTCGAGCTGATTCGCCAGAACTACAACCACCC
>DASRQT010000094.1:0-1758 GCA_035696485.1 Polyangia bacterium
ATTCGAGATTGAGCTGGGCCTGCTTGAGCGTGGCTTCGGCCGAGGCGACCTGCCCGGCGGCGTCGCGCTGCGCCGACTTGCGGGTATCGAATTCCCGCCCGGTCAACGTCTGGTTCTGGATCAACGGGGTGGCGCGCTGGACATCCAGGCTCGCGATCTCGAGCTTGGCGTTGGCACGCTCGACGTCGGCCCTGGCCTGCTCGACCGCGAGACTGTAGGGGCGCGGATCGATCACCAGCAGCAGGTCGCCCTGCTTGACCAACTGGCCGTCCTTGAAATTCAGCGAGTCGATGTAGCCCGACACGCGTGCCCGGATTTCCACCGTGTTCACCGCCACGAAGCGGCCGGTATATTCGTCCCATTCCGTGATTTTCTTCTGCAGCGGCCGCGCGACTGTGACGGGCGGGGGCGCCGCCGAGACGGCGGGCGTCTTGTCGCCGCATCCGCCCAGCAAATCCCCGGCCAACAACAGAATCCCGAACAGCACGATGCGTCGCATCGACTTCCCTCCTGATGCTCGCGGGGCGTAGACCCGACGCGCGACCAGCTGCTGGCGCGCCCCGTCTATCTAGTGATCGGCCAACAGCCCTCCAGGGTCTCCTTTAGTCTAGTCGTAACCTATCGCATTTTGCCTTGCTTTGCCGGCGTCACCGGGCGAGGCCGCGATTCGGCGGCGCCGCTCCTCCCGACGCGGAAACCGACCCGGGATCAGGCGCCCGTTACCTTGATGGCACGGTTTTCCGGAATGCGGACAGTCTTCCTGGCCGCCACATAGCGCTCGACCAGCTCCCAGGCCGGGGGCCCCCGGGTGCCCTCCTCCACGCTCGCCCAGCCCGCCACCGTGTAGTCCTTCCCGGCGTCGATCGGCCTGCCGCTCTTGAGATGGGTCATCGAGGCGATGCGGCTGCCGGCGCCTTTGCGGATGTCGATGACGTAGCCGAGCCCGCCACAGCGCACCATGTCGCCGCCCTGCTGGTAATAGGGATCGGGGTTGAACAGGTTGTCGGCCACGTCCTCGAAGATCTCCTTCAGGCGCGCCCCCGTCATTTTGACCCGATAGACCTGCGGATAGGTGATCGCGGTCGCATTGTGGATGTCCTCGACCGTGATCGGCGCTCCCGGCAGCACGTTCGTGCCGAAGCGGAAGCCGGGCGACAGCGCGATCTCGGCGTCGCGCTCCTGCATGATCGCGGCGCAGATCAGGTCGTCGAACGTGCCGTTCAGGCTGCCGCGCCGGTAGAGCAGCGATTCCGACTGGCCGACGACGCGCCCAAGCTCGGCCGCGAAGGGCGCGCGGACCCTGGCGATCTCCGCCGCCATCTCGGGATCCGGCCGGATGGCGTCGGAGAACAGCGGGATCAGCCGGTAGCGGAAATCCCTGACCTCGACGCCGCGCACGTCGAGATCGAGCCGGGACACGAATTTGCCATGGCTGCCCGAGGCGACGAGCAGCGTCTTGCCGACCTTCACGACCTGCGGCAGCGCGTCGTGGGTATGCGAGGTGAGGATCACATCGATGTCGGCCACGCGCCCGGCGAGCTTGCGGTCGATGTCGAAGCCGTTGTGCGACAGCAGCACCACCAACTGGGCGCCATCCCGGCGCGCCTTGGCGACGGTCGCCCGCACGTCCTCCTCGCGGATGCCGAAGCTCCAGCTGGGCATCAGCCAGCGCGGATTGGCGACCGGCGTATAGGGGTAGGCCTGCCCGAGCACCGCCACGCGCGTGCCGGCCTTGTCGAATATCTTGTAGGCGTCGAA
>DASRQT010000095.1:0-11481 GCA_035696485.1 Polyangia bacterium
TGGTCGACCGAGATGCCGACGCTGACCAGCGGAATCTTGGACCCGTGGACGCCGGTCAACATGCCGGCGACGCCCAGGCCGTGCGAGCCGCTGACCTGCGAGCCGTCGTTGTTCTGGATGTTCGAGAACACCAGCGTCTTCGCCTTCAGCTTGGCCAGCGGCGTCAGCGTGGGGCTGAGAGTGTAGGTGGGCCCGAAGTCCGTTGGGAACCAGGTCTGTTTCCAGGCGCCGTTGGGGACGTGCCATGCGATCAGGCGCTGCGGCGCGCCGGCCTGGGCCTGCGCCTTGTTGCTGCCGGCCAGGGACTCCAGCCAGGGCAGTCCGACGGTCGCGGCGGAGGCGGCAAGAAAGCCACGCCGGGTTGGCGGCGCCCTGCGACCGGCCTCGTTCTGCTTGGAGGCGAGCTCCTTCTCTTCGTAGCGAAGGTTCTTGTCGAAAACGCGGTTCATGGCTGACCTCCCGTGGCGGTATCGCCCCGTCGCAGGCGGAAGGGATCGCTGGTCACCACCGACGTGAGCAGATCCTTCAGCCCCGCGGTGCCTCCTGCCGTCCCTTTGGTAATGAATTCAATGTACGGTTTGTCGGTCATCACCGTCGTGCGGCCGGTGGCGTAGGTCAGCAGGTAGTCGACCAGGCACGCGCGGAAGCGCGCGTCCTTGGAGACGACCTGGGCCAGATCGCGCGGCCCGCTGATCGGCGTGCCGTCCTGAAGAATGCCCGCCGCCTGAATGGGAGTGCCGCGATCCAGCGTGCGCCAGGCGCCGACCGCGTCGTAGTTCTCCAGCGACAGACCGATCGGATCCAGCAGGCTATGGCAGGCGGCGCAGCTGGGATTTTTTCGGTGTTCGGCCAGGAAGTCACGCGCCGTCGCCGCAGCGAGGATCTTGTCCTCCGTCGGCACCACCAGATCGGGCGGCGGTGGCGGTGGCTCCGAGCACAGCAGCGACGCCAGCACCCATCGCCCGCGATCGACGGGGGAGGTGCGATTACCTCGCGAGGTCGCGGTCATCAGCGCGCCCATGCCCAGGATGCCGCCACGCTGGTCGGTGGTGAGGTCGGTCCTGGCCAGCGTCGCGGTGCCACCCGTCAGGCCATAGTGCTTGGCCAGCTTGTCGTCGAGGTAGGAAAAGCGCGCGGTGAGCAGCTCCTCGGCGGACCGGTTGTTCTTGATGAAATCATCGAAGAACGCCGTGACCTCGGCCTTCATCGACGCGGCCAGCGCCGGGTTGAAGGTGGGGAAGAGCTTGACGTCGGGCTGGGAGTTGTCGATGTCCCGGAAGTCCAGCCACTGCTCGGAGAAGCTTTGCGAGAAACGCGCCTTGCTGTCGGTCAGCATGCGCCCAAGCTGGGTCTTGAGCTGCGCCAGATCGGTCAGCTGTCCCGCCTTCGCCGCTGCGTAGAGCACATCGTCGGGCATGCTGCCGTACACAAGGTAGGACAGCCGCGACGCCAGCTCGAACTGTCCAACCGGGTGGGGGACCAAAGAGGTCGGATCTGCGTCGATCTCCACCCTGAAGAGAAAGTGCGGAGACATCAGCAGCGCCTGCAGCACCGTATGCACGACCTCCTCGGGCATGGCCATCGCGGTACGGGCCTTGGCGGCCAGCGCCAGGTAGTCGGTGACCTCCTCGTCGGTGACCGGGCGCCGGAAGGCGCGCTCGCCGAAGCTGGTGACGAAGGTTCGGATGCACGCGTCGCCCATGGCCGGGTCGCAGCTCAGAATCTTCGCGCGCAACGGCGCCTTGAGCGCTTCGTCGGCCAGGGTCTCGGCGGCCTTGAAGTACTGATCGAGGCGAGTCGGCGTCAACCCCAGCAAGTCACCGTTGTTGTCGAACCCGTGCGTCTGCGTGTCGTTGAGGAAGACACGCGCCGGCGTGGAGGTGGTGCCGAGCAGATCCCGCACGGTGTTGTCGTATTCGTTTTGATTGAGGCGCCGCATGGTGACCCGGTTAGGCTCGGGCACGATCGGCTTGCCGTTGTCGCCGATGACCGGCGGCATGTTGGGCGGCAGCGTGCTGCCCGGAATCATTCCCGGAGGGACGGTGCCATTGCCGGGATCGGTCGGCGGTTGTCCCGGCTGTGAAACCACGCCGCTGCAACCCGCGAACACTCCAAGCAGGAGAGCGAGACGCCACGAAGCATCACAAGACCTCGACGAATGACGCATTTCGTTCCTCCCGCGCTTTTTGATTTGTCGCAAGGTTGCAGCGCCCTCTGTTGCCCTGTTTGGGGGGACCCCTGAGAACCGTGCGACGGGGTTCTCTGACGCCACCCGCCGCAACCGCCACCCATCGCGCCTGAATCAATAACATAGACGTCCACCCGCACCAATGCAGCAAAAAAACTAGGTTAATCGCTCTATTTTGTTGACGTTATTGCGCAGCAGAGACCCTGTCAGGCTGTCACTGCAACGCGCGGGTCAACGGGGAAACCGAGTTGGTTTCGCTTACATCGATCGCGGTGTTAGCCAGAGTTGCCACCGTGGCTGTATGCCTGGGGTAACGCATGCTGCCCGAGGCGCGCGCCCGGGGAAAACGAATGTTGGTTGCGTTGGAGGTTCCCACACTAGTACCGTAAAAATGCATGGAAAAACGTTTGCCCAAATTGTCGATTGCGTTGCTCTCGCTACTCGCTGGTTGCGTGTCGTCGAGTGATGGTGTCGTTGCGCCGTTGGACGCAGGGTCTTCATCGGGAGCTGACGTTTCCGGAAGCAAGGCCGGCGACGTCGCCTCGTCGAACGACGTGGCCGCGGATGCTGGCCAGCGCCCAGGCGGCGACGACGCGACGGATCTCGGCCCGACGGGAGCTGACGTCGGTCCGACGGCTTCCGACACCTCGCCGCCCAGGGCCGAAGTTGGACCGCCGATCGACGGTGTCGCGCCCAACGCGAAGGCGTTGATTGGGCAATTGCTGGCCGGCGTCGATCAGAAGGGCGTGCTGCAAGCCGTGACCGAGCTGTATGGGATGTCGCTCCCCAACCGCGCCTCGGGCACGGCGAATTACAAGAAGGCCACGGAATGGGCGAAAGCGATGGTGGAAGCGAAGGCGCCAGCCGTCAAAGTCACCTTCATCGAGCAGGCCGGTCTTCGCAACACCGAGATTGTCCTGCCGGGGTCCGATCCCGCCGCGGGGATGTATATCGTTGGCGGTCACATGGATTCGGTTGCTGCCGGACCCGGCGCGGACGACGATGGTTCGGGATCAATCGGCACGATGTTCGTCGCGATGGCCCTGGCCAAATACCAGTTCAAGTCGGAGGTCCGGTTCATGCTGTTCGACGCCGAAGAGAAAGGATTCGTCGGTTCGACCCAGTATGCGCGGACCCTCAAGATGACCTGCGATCCGGGCACCTGCCTCAAGCTCTATATCAACCTTGACATGATCTCCAACGACCCGAGAAACCGCGCCGCAATAAACGTGACGACGACCGACCCCGCATTGCGCGCGCTGCACACGCAGATCAACATCGACTACATGATTGGCGCCATGCTGGTGTTCGGCGGCAACAACTGCGGCACGTCCGACGACTGCTCGTTCCAGAGGAGCGGCTACAAGACGATCGAGATCAAGGAAGACGACTTCAGCCCGAACTGGCACCGGCCCAGCGACACGCAGGCGAACCAGAACATCACGACAATGGTCAAAAACATCAAGCTGGCTGCCGGCGTCGCCGCCTCACTTGCCGGCATCGAGGGCGTCCGACCATAATTGCCGCTGGAGGCTTGACGGTGGTTATTGACCCGCGCAGTCGTCGACCTTTTATTGTCAGGGTGACGATGGCAGCCGCGCTGGCCGCCGGGGTGGTTCCCGGCGCGGCCGGCGCAAACGGGGCGTTTCCCGACTCGATGCAGATCCTGCTGCCAAGAGACTCCCCGCACCGGATCGTCTTTTCGACGAACTTCGGGCTCGTCATCTCGAACGATGACGGCGCGACCTGGTCGTGGACCTGTGAACAGCCGAATATCACCGGCGGATTCCTGTACCAGGTCGGGGCGCCGCCCAACGACAATTTGTACGCGGTCTCGGCCCTCGGCCTGGCCTTGTCGACCGACGGCTCGTGCACCTGGGATCTGGCGGGGGGAAGATTGCAGAACGCTGTCGTCACGGATGCCTTCCCCCATCCGACCGATCCGTCGCGGGTGCTGGCCATCGCCGTCGAGCTTGGTGCAGCCGACGCGCCCTACGGGATCTATCGGTCGCAGGACGGCGGCAAGACCTTCGCGCCGCCCATCTACTCGGCACCCCTCGGGGGAGGACTCCTGGGGGTCGAGATCGCGCGCAGCGATCCGCGCATCATCACGCTGGCGATGTTCGAACCGCCGGGTATCAAGCCGCGGCTGGTTCGATCTGTGGATGATGGCAAGACCTGGGCACCCGCCATGGACCTGGAGCCGATGCTGGGCGCGAACTGGTTCTCAATCATCGCGGTTGATCCGGCCGACCCCGGCAAGATGTTTTTTCGCGTCACCGAGCCTACCGGCGAGGCGCTGGCCATCACGCGAGACGGCGGCGCCACCATCACGAAGGCGGTGATGTTCACCGACAGGATGACCGGCTTTGTGCAATTGGCCTCCGGGACCATCCTCGTCGCTGGCTTCAGCGCCGCCGCGCCGGTCGGATACCGTTCTATCGACGGCGGCAAGACGTTCGCTGTCTGGGACAACGTCCCCAGCGTTCGGGCGCTGGGCGAACGCGCAGGGAAACTATTCGTGCTTGGCGACAACGTCGTCGACAAGTTCGCGCTGGCGGTGTCGACGGACGAGGGGCTGACGCTGGAACCGATCGCGACGTTCTCCAAGGTCTCGTCGATCAGTCCCTGCGCCCAGAGTGCCTGCCGGTCATATTGCGACTCGATCGCAGACCGTTTCATGATCTGGTCCAACGACATGTGCCAGCGTGGCGCCGACGGTGGCGCAACCGATGCCGCCGGCGGGCGCGCGACCGACGGCTCGCCCAAATCGGGTGCGGAAGGCGGTGGCGGCGCGGGTTGTGGCTGTGGCGTCGCCGGCGCCAAAGTTGATGGCAGCGTCGTCGCCTTGAAGGCAGCGACGATGGCAGCGCTGGCAGCGCTGGCGGCGCTGGCGGCGCTGCTGATTCGACGCATTCGCCGGGGTTGACCCGGGGGCCCGGCTCGGTCAACCTGATCAACCCCGGGGCCATTGCGGCTCCCAACAGGATTCCGTGAGCCCAGCTTCTCGTGTCGCGATAGCTCTGGTGGTCATCGCTGCCGCCGGCGGTGGGTACTGGTGGTGGAGCACCAGGCCGGCGCCCACGCCGCCGCCAGCGCCGCCGGTCATCCGCCAGGTGGCGCCGGCCGCGGTGGAACAGTTGCCGCCACCCGCGGCGCCCGCGATCAGCCATCCCGTCGATTCCGGCACGTCGGGGACTCGATTTGGGCTGCCGCCGCTGGACGAATCCGACGCCTACTTCAAGAAGGCGCTCGACGGTTTGCTGGGCCGGAAGGCGGTGACGTCCTTTCTGGCCCTCGACGGCTTCGCGCGCCGCTTCGTCGCCACCATCAACAACCTTGGCACCGACAATACGGCGGCCGAGCTGTGGCCGGTGCATCGAACCGCGGGCCTTCTGGTCATCGACAAGGTTGCCGGCGGCATCGTGATCAGTGACAGGAACGCCGAGCGCTACACCCCGTTCATCCGGTTCGTCGACGCGGTCGACACGCAGCGCGCGGTCGCCCTGTACCTGCGGATCTATCCGCTGTTCCAGCGCGCCTACGAGGACCTCGGCTTCCCGGGCAAGTACTTCAACGACCGTGTGGTCGAGGTGATTGACCACCTGCTGGCGACACCCAATCTCACCGAGCCGATCAAGGTCAAGCTTGTCGCCGCGGACGGCATCAGCAGGCAGTTGGGACCTGGGGGTCTCTACCTGTTTGTAGATCCCGCGCTCGAAGCCAGCTCGTCGGGCCAGAAGATTTTGCTTCGTATGGGTCGGGCGAACGCCTCGAGGCTCAAGGCCAAGCTGACCAACATCCGCGCGCTGATCGCCAAGGGGTCGGTGGCGCGGCGATCGCAGTGACCGTCACAGGTGGCCGCCGTCTGCTCAGCAGCCGTCGTCGGGGATGCCGTTGCAGTTCTCGTCGATCATGTTGCCGCAGATCTCGGCGGCGCCGGGGTGGATGGCGGCGTTGTCGTCGCGGCAGTCGTTGCACCACGGGACGCCGTCGCCATCGGCGTCGTCGCTGACCAGGGACGAGCCGCGCTGGCAGGCCACGAAGTTTCGCAGGAACGGTGGCCGTTTGACGACCATGTCGCGCGCGGCAGCGGTCGCCATACGGATCTGGTCGATGGTGGCCCACTTGTGGGGATCTTCCTCGGCTGCCTTGGCGACCTGCGCCGACCAGCTATCGATCCAGCTCTGCATCTGGGTCACGTTCCACTTGCCAAGCTGGGTCTCGATGGCGTCGGCGTACCGACTTCGCCACATGGGATCGTTCATGACCAGGAGGTAGTGCTGGCCGGGTGGCTGCGGAAAGGGACGGCGCTCCCACCAGAAGACGGGATGCTGCTGGTACGACAGGTCCGTGAAGACCGACATCCACTCGATGGTCGAATCGACGTCGGTGGGCAGCCAGACGTAGCCCGCCGCGCCCTGGTCGTACACCATGAAGTTGTGTGAGCCGCCGTAGTATCCGTCGCTGTCGTTGAGGACAGCCTCGGCCGCCCATTCCAGCAGCGAATTGGGCACGTCGATGATCTTCTCCATGGCCGACATGGACTTCGCGTCCCAGAACTGCATCAGCTTGGGCCAGTTGGGGGCGGTCTTGTTGGTCTGCGGATCAAGCGCCGCCTTGAACAGGTCGCCCTGGGAGTTGCCGGGGAAGAACTGCTTGACGACCGAGCCATCCTTGGATTCTTCCGTCGCGTAGAGGCCGTAGTATTCGCCGTTGATGGTGAGGCGCCCGCTGTTGGTGCAGGGGGCGAAGATGCCGATCGAGCGCAGCCAGGTGTTGGCGATCCGTTCGTTCAGGAACGTCCAGTCGGTGCGCGGCATGTCGAAGTGGATCTTGTCCACGCCGTGAAACTTCCCCTTTGCGTCGACCTGATCGAACGCGATCACGAACTGCATCTTGGGTTTGGCGTCGAACATCACGGTGTCGACCCACGACGACTGCCCTTTCAAACGTATCGCGGCGTTGGTGACGGTCTCGTCCCCGTAGTGGAAGATGATCTTGTGGTAGTTCTCCCGCGGCATGTAGGCCAGGACGGCCTGGATGTCGTTGAACTCGGCGTTGAGCTCGGTCCATTCTTCCGGGGAGATCTCGATCGAATAGCTCTGCAACACGGTGGGATCGAACAGGCCGGTGCACGCCTGAACGCCCGCCATGGGCGGGGTGACGGGATTTTGCGTGGCGCCCCCGGTGCCAACCGAACCACCGGCGCCGCCGGTCATGATCGGGGACGTCCCGCCGCTACCTTCAATCGGCGGGGCGCCCCCGGTACCGGTGCCGGGCGTTCCCCCTGGTGTTGGCTGACCGCCTCCCCCGCAGCCGGCACCTGTAAGCAAAATAATCGAAGCAATAGTAATAAGTTGTTCTCTAAGCACCGCCAGCCTCCCGACTCAACGATGGTTGGAACAGCAAGAACGGTGCCCCCGGACAGGCGGATTTGCGGCCCCCCAGATGTCTGCTGCGTAACGGACTTGAAGGTGAAGTTACGTTTCTGTAACCGCCCTGGAACGGCAGAGCTCGGCCGCCCGAGAATCTGGTTTCATGGCCCGGCGGCACTAACGTAGAAGGTGCGATGATTCGCAAGCTGGCATCGGGCGGCTATCGCCTTTACTCGCGCAAGGTCAATCCAAAGACCGGCCGCCGCCGCAACCTCGGCACATTTCCAACCCGCGCCGCCGCCGAAAAACACGAGCGCGCCGTTCAGTTCTTCAAGCGTCACTGAGGCGGTCGCTGCGAGCCGCCTGCCGTCGCTACCGTCGGCGCCTCTGCCACCACGCCATCAGCTCGCCGACGATCCCGCGGCGGAAGGCGAGCACGCAGACCACGAAGATTGCCCCGGTGATGACCGAGACCCACTGGCCGAGGTCGGACAGATAGTTCTCGATGCCGGTGATCACGAAGGCGCCGACCACGGGTCCGAAGACGGTCCCCATCCCACCCAGCAGGGTCATCAGCACCACCTCGCCGGACATCGTCCAGTGCACATCGGTCAGTGACGCCAGCTGAAAGACGATGGCCTTGGTGGCACCCGCCAGCCCCGCCAGCCCGGCCGACAGCACGAACGCGATCAGCTTGTAGCGCGCGACCTCGTAACCCAGGGAGATGGCGCGCGGTTCGTTCTCGCGGATGCCCTTTAGCACCTGACCGAACGGCGAGTGGACGATGCGCTGAACGGCGAGAAACCCGCCCAGAAAAATCGCGAGCACGACGTAGTACATGGCCGTGGTGTTGGCCAGATCGATAAAGCCGAACAGACGGCCGCGCGGGACGGACTGGATCCCGTCCTCGCCGTGGGTGAACGGGGCCTGCAGGTAGAAGAAGAAGATCATCTGCGCCAGCCCCAGCGTGATCATCGCGAAGTAGATGCCCTGACGTCGGATCGCCAGCGCGCCGGTCAGCGTGCCCAGCAGCGCCGCAGCCGCCGTTCCGGCCAGGATCGCGGCCTCGGGGGGGAAGCCCCATTCCTTGGCGGCGTGCGCGGAGATGTAACCGGCCGTGCCCAGGAACATCGCGTGTCCGAACGACAGCAGGCCGCCGAATCCGATCAGCAAATTGAATGCGCAGGCGAACAGGGCGAAGCAGAGCCCCTTCATCAGGAACACGGGATAAAGGCCCAGCCACGGCGCGATCGCCAGCGCCACCGCCATGCCGGCGGTGGCCACCGTCGCGGGCGCCCAACGGAAATGACGGCCGCGCGTGGTCGGTATCGGCGACGCCGACATGGTCACCGCTCCCGTCCGAACAGGCCGCGTGGCTTGACGATCAGCACCAGCGCCATGATCACGAAGATCACGGTGTTCGACGCCTCGGGGTAGAGGTACTTGGTCAGCCCCTCGATCACACCCAGCGCAAACCCCGTGATGATCGACCCGGCGATTGACCCCATCCCGCCGATCACCACGACCGCGAACACCACGATGATCAGGTTCGCGCCCATCATCGGGTTGACCTGATAGATCGGCGCCGCCATCACGCCCGCCAGCGCGGCCAGCGCCACGCCGCCGCCGTAGGTCAGGGTCACGATGCGCGGAACGTTGATGCCGAACGCCTGCACCAGCGTCGCGTTCTCGGTGGCGGCGCGCAGGGTCGACCCCAGCTTGGTCCGCTCGATCACGAACCAGGTTCCGCCGCAGACCACGATCGAGACCAGGATGACCCAGGCCCGATACTTGGGCAGGAACATGAATCCCAGATTGTAGGCGCCGGCAAATCCCTCGGGCAGCCGGTAGGGCATGCCGGAGCTGCCGAAGAACTTGGTGAACACTCCCTGCGCCACCAGCGCGATGCCAAAGGTCAGCAGCAGCCCATACAGATGGTCCAGCTTGTACAGCCGCGACAGCATCGTGCGTTCGATGACGATGCCGGTCGCGCCCACGGCCAGCGGCACCAGCAGTAGCGCCCACCAGTAACCGAGGTGCGCGTACTCCAGCAGGAACCAGGCGGAGAAGGCGCCCAGCATGTACTGGGCGCCGTGCGTGAAGTTGATGATGTTCAGCAGGCCGAAGATCACGGCCAGCCCCAGCGACAACATCGCGTAGAACGCGCCGTTGATGAGGCCGATCAGAAGCTGGCCGTAGAGTGCTTGCAAATGCCGAGGCTCGGTCTCAGGGATCGCGCGCGCGCGTTATTTGATGAGGGGGCAGCTCCCCTCGTTGATGGGACGGAAGGCCTTGTCGGCCGGGATCGTGGCGCGCAGCTTGTAGTAGTCCCATGGCTGCTTGGACTCGGCGGGCTTCTTCACTTCGTAGAGGTAGGCGGGGTGAATCTTACGCCCATCGGCGCGAATCGTCCCCTTGCCGAACAGCGGATCGTCGGTCGGCGTGGCCTTCATCTTGGCCACCACCTTGGTGCCGTCGTCGCTCTTCAAGGCCTCGACCGCCTTTAGGTAGTGGCGGATGGAGGCGTAGACGCCCGCGTGCACCATGGTCGGATGGATCCCCTTGTTCTTGGCCGCGAACTTCTTGGCGAAGGCGCGGGTCGCGTCGTTGGTGTCCCAGTAGAAGGTCTCGGTCAGGATCAACCCCTGCGCGGTCGGCAGCCCCAGCGCGTTGACGTCGGTGATGAAGACCAGCAGACCGGCCAGGCTCTGCCCGCCCTTGCCGATGCCGAACTCGGCCGCCTGCTTGATCGCGTTGGTGGTGTCGCCGCCGGCGTTGGCGAGACCGATGATCTTGGCCTTGGACGCCTGCGCCTGCAGCAGGAACGAGCTGAAGTCCTGGGTGTTCAGCGGGTGGCGCACCTTGCCCAGAACCTTGCCGCCGTTCTTGAGCACAACCGCCTCGGTGTTGGTCTCCAGCGACTGCCCGAAGGCGTAGTCCGCGGTCAGGAAGAACCAGCTGTCACCGCCGGTCTTGACGATGGAGTTGCCGGTTGAATTGGCCAGCATCCAGGTGTCGTAGGTCCAGTGAATGGTGTTGGGCGAGCACGCCTTGCCGGTGAGGTCGGCGCTGCCGGCGCCGCTGACGATCAGCGCCTTGCCCTTATCCTTGGTGATCTGGTTGACGGCCAGCGCGACGCCCGAGTTCGGGACGTCGACGATGAGATCGACCTTGTCGACGTCATACCATTGCCGCGCGATGTTCGAGCCGATGTCGGCCTTGTTCTGGTGGTCGGCCGAGACGATGGTGACCTTGATCCCCTTCTTGGCGATCCCGGAGTCCTCCACCGCCATGTTCGCCGCCACGACCGATCCGGCGCCGGCCAGGTCGGTGTAGAGGCTGGACATATCGGACAGAACGCCGATCTTGACGCCATTGTCGGACACCTCCGCCTGCGCGGTTCCCACCACCGTGCCGGCCATGGCCAGCGTCATAAGTATCTGTTTACAGGATCTCATCTCTCACCTCTTTCCTTATACGCCCAGGTACGTGTGCAGCTTGTCCATGTTGGCCGCCAGCGCGGCGTTCGGAATCATCTCGACGACGCGGCCGTTCTCGATGACCGTGTGATGGTCGGCGACGGTGGCGGCAAAGCGCAGGTTTTGCTCGACCAGCAGGATGGTGAACCCTCGCCGCTTGAGCGCCCTGATGGTGTGGCCGATCTGCTCGACGATCACGGGCGCCAGCCCCTCGGTCGGTTCGTCCAGCAGCAGCATCTTCGCCCCGGTGCGTAGAATCCGAGCGATTGCGAGCATCTGTTGCTCGCCGCCGGAAAGCCGCGTGCCGTGCGCGGTCCGCGCGCGTTCCTTTAAGTTCGGAAACAAAGTGTAGATTTCTTCGACGGATAATCCGCCGGGCGCGACAACAGGCGGCAGCAGCAGGTTTTCGGTGACGCTGAGGGAGCCGAAAATGCCG
>DASRQT010000096.1:0-4203 GCA_035696485.1 Polyangia bacterium
ACCTCCTGCGCACGCCCTTTTCCGAGCGGCGCGCGTTGATGGACTCGCTGTTACGCGGGTTGAAACCGCCCCTGCACGTCACGCCGGCCACGCGGGACCTTGGCGTCGCGACGGATTGGTTCCAACGGTTCGAGGGCGCCGGCCTCGATGGCGTGATGGCCAAGCCGGCGACCGGCATCTACGAACCCAACAAGCGCGTCATGTTGAAGGTCAAACACGAACGGGACTGTGACTGCGTCGTCGCCGGTTTCCGGTGGCACAAGGGCAGCGAAAAGGAGGCGGTCGGATCGCTGTTGCTGGGTCTGTTCGATGACGCAGGCGAGTTGCAGCACGTCGGTGTGTGCGCCAGCTTCACCGACGCCAGGCGCCGCGACCTGGTCAACCTCCTCGGGCCGTACCGCGAAAACGCCCTCGCGAATCACCCGTGGAAGGAATGGGCGAGCTGGGGCAGCGGCGGCGACGAACACGGCGGCCCGCGGCGCCTGCCCGGAGCGACCAGCCGATGGAATGCGGGCAAGGACCTGTCGTGGGAGCCGCTGCGCCCGGAGCTGGTGGTCGAGGTCGCCTACGACCACATGCAGGGGACGCGCTTCCGGCACACCGCCCAGTTTCGCCGCTGGCGCGACGACAAACCCCCGCGCGACTGCACCTTCGCACAGCTCGAGGTCGTGCCGCCGCAGGAGCTGGAGGCGATCTTCACGCCGAAAGGTTGAGTTACTTCGGTGATTTCGCCGATTCGCGCTGGCGCCGCCACGCGCGCGTGGGGTCGTCATCGGGGTCGGGGATCTCCTGTGGCGGTCGCTCAGCCTCGGGGACGTGACGGAGGTTCACGCGGATGCGCGTCCAGGTCGACGACCGCCCGCGCATGGAATCGATCAACACGTCGTCGACCGCCAGCTGCGTGGCGACTTGTGGATGCTTGCTCTTCCAGCGCTCGAGGCCGGCGATGGCCGCGTCGCGATCCGGCGAGTTCGCCACCACGATGAGGGGCATCTTGCTGCGCGGCGCGCGCGCCCGCGCCGGCGTCGACGACGACCGCCTGGCGGCGGATCGGGCGCGCGACGGCGCCACGCGCGGCGCCTCGCCGTCCATCTTGCGAAAATGCGGCGGCCACGGCGCATCCCCGAGTCCGGACGCCTCGTCGCGGGCCGCCAGCTCCAGAAGTGGCTCCAGCGATCCGGCCGCCTCGTCCATGCCGGCGTGCGGATCGCCGGCGGTGGCAAACCGCTGCGGCATCGTCGCCACAGTAAAGTCCGCGGGTTCGCAGTCAGGCACCTCCGCCCAGCGCAGCGGCGCCGACACGCGCGCGTCGGGCATGGGCCGAACCGAATACGCCGAGCAGGTGGTGCGATCCTTCGCGTTCTGGTTGTAGTCGAGGAAGACTCCCCGGCGCTCCTCCTTCCACCACCTGGACGTGGCCAGGTCGGGGGCGCGCCGCTCGATCTCGCGCGACAGCGCCAGCGCCGCGCGCCTGACCTCGGTGAACGTCCAGCGCGGCATGATGCGCGCGTTCACGTGAATCCCGCGCGAGCCGCTGGTCTTCGGCCAACCCTGCAGCCCCAGCTCCTCCAGCAGCCCCTTGACCTCCAGGGCCACTCGACGAACGTCAGCCCACGGCACGCCCGGCCCTGGATCGAGGTCGACGCGCAGCTCGTCAGGGTGGTCGAGATCGGCGGCACGAACCGGATGTGGATGAAGCTCGATACAGCCGAGGTTCACCACCCAGGCCAGGCCTGCGGCGTCGTCGACCACCACCTCCTCCGCCGTTCGGCCCGAAGGAAACGACAGCGTGACCGTCCGCAGCCAGGGCGGCCGCTTTTCCGGAGCCCGTTTCTGATAAAAAGGCTGGCCCTCGGCGCCGTCGACGAAACGCTTCAGCACGATGGGGCGGTCGCGAATGCCGCCCAGCGCCCCGGGCGCGACCGACAGGTAGTAGCGGACGATGTCCAGCTTGGTTAACTTCACGTCCCGCGAAAAGTAGGCCTTCTCCGGATGGGTGACGCGGACCTCGCGCCCACCGATGGACAGCGTCTCCACCCCTGCCTCTTCTTGCGCTTCCTTGCCCACGAAATCGAGGCTACACCATCACCCATGGCCGATACGAAACAAGACGTCCTGGACATGCTGCGCGACCTCGCGGAGCTGACCATCCTCGACGAGGGGGATCCGCAGTCCTTTCGCGTCCGCGCTTACGAGGCCGCGGCCCACGCCATCGCCGCGCAGGCGACCGACCTC
Source organism: Polyangia bacterium (assembly GCA_035696485.1). Classification (GTDB taxonomy): domain Bacteria; phylum Myxococcota_A; class Polyangia; order Fen-1088; family Fen-1088; genus DASRQT01. Next base: position 2,236 of record DASRQT010000096.1, read on the forward strand.
GGCCGGATGACCACCAAGGAGCTGCAAAAGATCGAAGGCATCGGGAAGAGCACCGCCGACAAGATTCGCGAGCTGCTGGAGACCGGGAAGGTCGCCAAGCTGGAGGGTCTCCGGCAGAAGCACCCGGCCAGCGTGGTCGCGCTGATGCGCCTCCCGGGCGTCGGGCCCAAGGCGGTCCAGCGCCTTCGCAGCGAGCTGGGCGTGTCCTCGATCGACGACCTGCGCGCGGTGCTGGCCAGTCAGAAGCTGCGCGCCCTGAAGGGGTTCGGCCAGAAGTCCGAGGAGAAACTCAGCCGCGCGCTGGCCCGCCTGGACGAGGGCGGCGCCGTCGAACGTACGCCCATCTCCGTGGCGCTGCCGCTGGCCACCCGGATCGTCGCGCGCCTGCTTGATGTCCCGGGCGTCACGCACGCGTCGACCTGCGGATCGCTGCGGCGTTTCTCCGAGACCATCGGCGACGTCGACATCCTGGTCGCCGCCACCGCCGCCGCCGCGGTAATGGACGCCGTCGTGGCCATGCCGGCCGTCGCTCGCGTGCTCGGGCGCGGCGACGCCAAGACCAGCGTGGTTACTCACCGGGGCACGCAGGTCGACGTTCGCGTCGTCGCCGCTCACCAGCTGGGCGCCGCGCTGCTGTACTTCACGGGTTCGAAAGGGCACAACATCAAGCTGCGCCAGCGCGCGCTGGCCCGCGGCTTCACCCTCAACGAATACGCGCTGGCCGAGATCGAAGGGGGCAAGGTGATCGCCAGCGAGACCGAGGAGCAGATCTACCAGGCGCTGGGTCTGGCCTTCATCCCGCCGGTGCTGCGCGAGGACGCCGGTGAGATCGAAGCCGCCGAGACCGCCACCCTCCCCCGCCCCATCGGCGCCCTCCAAGGCGATTTCCACGTCCACACCTCCTTGTCGGGCGACGGGCGTTCGTCGCTGGAAGAGGTGGTGGCCGCCGCCAGGGCGCGCGGCCTGCGAGTCCTGGCCATCACCGATCACGCCGAGGGGACGCTGGCCGGCGTCGGTCGCGAGGCGCTGCTGGAACAGCGCGCGCGCATCCGGCAGCTTCAGACCCAGCTGGGCGATTCGCTGGCGCTGCTCCATGGCGTCGAGCTGAACATCGGGCCCGACGGCACGCTGGACTACGACCTTGAATTCCGGAAAGGCTTCGACTGGTGTCTGGCCTCGGTGCACGATCACTTTGACCTCGGTCGCGCCGCCCAGACCAAGCGGGTCGTGACCGCGATGCAGGATCCGACAGTGCGGATGATCGGCCACCTGTCGGCGCGCATGATCGGCGCGCGACCGCCCATCGATCTCGATCTTGACGCCGTGTTCGCCGCGGCCGAGGCGACCGAGACCGCCCTCGAGGTCAACGGCGGTCTCCCGCGCCTGGACCTATCGGTCGACTGGCTGCGCCGCGCGCAGCAGCGTGACGTCACCTTCGTGCTGACCAGCGACGCGCACCACGCCGACGAGCTGGCTCGCGTGGGCTATGCCACCTTGAATGCGGAGCGCGCATGGGTCGATCCCGGCCGCGTGGCCAACGCCTGGTCGGGCGAACGACTACTGGCCTGGGCACGCCCCTGACCATGCACGGAACGACGATCACGACGACCGGCGCCGAGCGCCTTCGTGCCGGACATCCGCAGCTACCCGTCTCCGACCTCGCCGACGCGACGTCGCTCGAGCCCGGCCGTCCGCTGCGGCTCTACTCGGCAACCGGCGAATTGATGGCCGCGGCCGTCGCCGATCCCGAGAACGACCTGGTGCGAATCTGGGCTGGCCCGACCCGAATCGCCGAGACGCGAGCGCTGGACGCCGCCTTTTTCCGGGCGCGCGTCCGCGACGCGCTGGCGCTGCGCCAAACCATGGGCCTGCCGGACGGCGAATCGGCCTATCGCCTGGTGAATGGCGAAGGTGACGGTCTGTCCGGCCTGGCCGCCGACGTGTACGGCCCGTTCGTGGTGGCGACGG
>DASRQT010000097.1:0-5411 GCA_035696485.1 Polyangia bacterium
CGCGCAGCTGCTTGGCCGCGTCATCCAGCGCGCGATCCCAGTCGACCAGCGTCCCGGCCGACTTCGGTGCCGACAGGCGGCCGACGTGCACCGGTTTGTAGGTGAAACGCCCCTCGTCGCACATCCAGTGCTTGTTCACGGTAGGGTTGGGCCGCGGCACCAGGCGGTAGATCTGCGCGCGCGACGACTGCACCTCGATGTTGCAACCGGTGGCGCACCCGGGGCAGACCGAAGGCGTCGAGAACAACTCCCAGGCGCGCATAGCGAAGCGGAAGTCCTTGGACGTCAGCGCGCCGACCGGACAGACGTCGACGGTATTCAACGAGTAGGGATTGTCCAGGCGGCGGCCCGGCGCCGTGGTCAGCACCTCGTGGTCGCCGCGGTCGGCCATCTCCAGCTCGTGCGTGTGCGCGACCTCGTCGCAGACGCGGATGCAGCGGGTGCACAGGATGCAGCGCTCCTGATCCAGCACGATGTGCTTGCCGATGTCGACCGCCTTGGCCTTCTGCACCTTGATGCCGTCGTTGCGGGCGTACTTGGCGTCCCAGTCGAAGTAGTGCTTCTGCAGCGTGCACTCACCCGCCTTGTCGCAGATCGGGCAATCGATGGGGTGGTTCAGCAGCGTGAACTCCAGCATCTGTCGCCGGACGTCCAGCACGCGCGGTGACGCCGTCGTCACCTCCATCTTGTCGGCGACCGGCGTGTAGCACGACGGCACCGGCTTGGGCGAGCCCTTGACCTCGACCAGACATTGCCGGCAGACGGCCGGCGACGACAGTCCCTCGTGATAACAGAAGAACGGGACGTTGCAGCCGACGTCGTTGCAAGCCTCGAGCAGGTTCTTGCCCTTGGGGAACTGGTGCTGGCGGCCGTCGATGGTGACGGTCACCATCTCGGTGCCGGCCACGGCGACGGGGCCCGCGGGTGGCGTCGTCACGAACGGCGGCCGGGACGACGAGAAGGGCGGCGTATCAGCCATTAGCGATCACACTCTCCGCCGATCATGTTCATCATGCCGAAGGTCGGCACCACGTCGGCCAGAAACAGTCCGGGGAGCAGCTTCATCATGATCTGTACCGCCGGCACGCACGGGGGCCGCACCCGGCACTTCCACGGGCGACCGGTTCCGTCTGAAACGATATAGAACCCCAGCTCGCCGTTGCCCCCCTCGGTGAACGAGTAGACCTCGCCCGGCGGAACGTGGATGCCGTCCATGATGATCTTGAAGTGCGCGATCATGGCCTCGATCGAGTTGTAGGTCTCGGCCTTGGGCGGCAGCGCGATGCGCGGGTCGTTCAACATGAACGGGCCCTCGGGGATCTGCGCCATCGCCTGCTCCAGGATGCGCATCGACTGCTTGATCTCCTCGACCCGCACGGCGTACCGGTCAAAGTTGTCGCCGACCGAGCCGACGGCGATGTCGAAGTCAAAGCGGTCGTAGACCAGATAGGGATGGTCCTTGCGGACGTCGTAGGCCAGGCCCGTGGAGCGCCCGACCGGGCCGGTCAGTCCGTAGGCGATCGCGTCCTCTTTCGTGATGATGGCGATGCCGTCCATGCGGTCGCGGAAGATGCGGTTCTTGTCCAGCAGCTTGCTGACGTCCGACAGCACGATCCGGATGCGGGCCAGGATGGAGGTTAAGCGCTCCTTGAAGTCGGGCGTCAGATCGTCCACCACGCCGCCGATGCGGACATAACTATGTGTGAGGCGCGCGCCCGACACCTCTTCAAGAAGCTCGTACAGCCACTCGCGCCCCTTCAACATGTAGAGGAAGACGGTGAAGGCGCCCAGCTCCATGGCCCCGGCGCCGAGACACGTCATGTGGTCGGTCATGCGCGAGATCTCGCCGACCAGCACCCGGATGTATTGCGCGCGCTCCGGGATCAGCTTGTCGATCCCCAGCAGCTTTTCGACCGCGATGGCGTAGCCGACGTTGTTAAGCATCGGCGACACGTAGTTCAGGCGATCGGTGTACGGGAAGATCTGCGTCCAGGTGGCGTCCTCCGCCTCCTTCTCGAAGCAGCGGTGCAGGTAGCCGATCTGAACGTCGGCGTTGCTGATCTTCTCGCCCTCGACGTCCAGCACCATGCGCACGGTGCCGTGCATGGCCGGATGCGACGGCCCCATGTTCAGCGGCATCGGCTCGGTCGGAAGATCGGGCGCGTCGACCAGATCGGCGGCGTCCTGGATACCCATCACGATGCGGCGGCTCTGCGGTAGTGTTTCCATGCTCAGCTTGCGCCTAATCCACGCTCCCCGGCTGTCGCCGGACCAGAGGTTGCCGCTTCTCCTTCGGGTAATCCTTGCGCAGCGGGTGCCCGACGAACTCTGGGTACATCAGGATGCGGCGCAGGTCCGGGTGCCCCTTGAATCGGACGCCATATAGATCGTAGGCCTCGCGCTCCGGCCAGTTCGCCCCCGCCCACAACGGCACCAGGCTGTCGATGCTGGGGTTCTCCTCGGGGACGCCGCCGTAGAGGCGCACGCGGTGCTTGTGCGTCACCGAGTAAAGGTGAACCACCACGTCGAACCGCGGCTCGTGCCCGAACCGGTCGACGCAGGTCAGGTCGGTGAACATCTTCATGTCGGTCGCGGGGTCATCTTTGAGAAATGCCGCGACCGCCAGCCACGCCTGCGGGCGAATGCGCGCCCACTCGTTACCGTGCTGCGAGCCGGTCTCGATGATCTCGCCGCCGGTGAACTGGGCGGTCAGGCGATCCAGGACAAGCTGCGCCATCGGCTACTTGTCTCCCGCGGCGCGGGTCGCGGCCATCGCTGACGCGGCGGCGATCGCGGGGTGGGGCAGGCGCGGGCGGATGGCGGCGGTCGGGACGTCGTAGCCCTTGTCGTCGCGCATCGCGATCTGGCTGTGGCCTTCGCCGCGCTGGATTCGTTCCTGCAGCAGGATCATCGCGTCCAGCACCTGCTCGGGCCGCGGCGGGCAGCCCGGGATGTAGACGTCGACCGGGACCACCTGATCGGCGCCCGGCATGGTGGAATAGTTCTGGTAAAAGCCGCCGGTCGATGCGCACACGCCGAACGCGATCACCCACTTGGGCTCGCACATCTGATCGTAGATGCGACGCAGGGCAGGGCCCTGGCGCTCGGTGATGGTGCCGACGATGATCAGCAGATCCGCCTGCCGGGGCGAAAAGCGCGGGAACTCAGCGCCAAACCGGGCGATGTCGTACTTCGGCGCTGCCGTCGACATGTACTCCATGCCGCAGCAGGCGGTGACGAACGGGTACGAGAAGAGGGAGAACTTGCGGGCCCAGTTGACCGCGGCCTCCAGCTTCGAAGCGTAGTGAAATTCAAAACCCATTTTGTGTTTGCTCCCGCTACTCCCAGCCGATGGCGCGCTTGCGCCAGACGTACGCCAAGGCGACGATCAGGATAGCCATGAAGACGATGATCTCGGTCAGCCCGAAGAACGACACCCCGGCCGCGCACATCCCGTTTTGCAGCGGCCCCAGGCAGGACAGCTCGCGATAGCGAAGCGCCCACGGATAGAGGAACGCGGTTTCAATGTCGAACACCAGGAACAGGATCGCCACGTGGTAAAACTTCACCTCGAAGCGCGTTCGCGGGCTGCCCACCACCTCCGACCCGCACTCGTAGGGGTAGTCCTTGGCGCGGCTTGGCCGGCTGTGCCCCAGGAACTTTGCCGCCGCGGTCAGCAGCAGCGCGAAACCGACCGAGATGACGATCGTCATCGCCGCTGGAATGTAGTCTGATGTCATGTGCTTGCCGCGCCGCCGCGCCTGCGATTTATAGTGGTTGCCAACCTCCCCGTCAATCACAGACGGTCGGGCTGAAAATAGGCGCCGCCCCGGCTGTTGCCGCCCGCGCGAAATCGGGACCGCCGGGTGCCGCAGCGGGGCTGCCAAGGGAGTCGTCGCCACCCGCCGGCGTCGCGGTTGTCGCATCCTCCACATCCGGGGCGCGCCAGCCGATGTCGACAGCTTCGTGATGGGGCAGTAACGCGACTGGCCGCCAACAGCCGGGAGGGGCTCCAGCCCGACGGACGGCCCGAAGGGACACCAGCCCGGACGCTGCGACCGACGCAGCCGGCGCGGCCACCGGGGCAGCATGGCCTCCGTTGCCTGAGTCCTATATTGTGGCTACAATAGCCATATGAAGATAGCCAATCTGGCCAGAGTCAAGGACGACCTGTCCCGATACGTCGACTACGTGCGCCGGGGCGGGCGCGTCCGCATCCTGGTCAGCGGGTTGCCCGCGGCCGATCTTGTCCCGGTTGCGTCCACGGCGAACGACTCGCCCGGTGACGAAGACCTGGCGGATCTGGAACGCCAGGGGATTCTGCGACGAGGCACCGGGGGCGCTGGGCGCGAGCTCCTGCGCCCCGGACCCAAGCTGCGCGGTAAGCCGTCCTCCGTGACGGTCGCGGCCGAGCGTGACGCCGGATGGTGAGGTTTTGGGACACGTCGGCCCTGATACCCCTCGTGGTCGAGGAAGGGAGAAGCAGCGCGTGCCGGCGGCTGTTTCGCGACAAGGCCGACCTCGTCGTGTGGGCGCTCACCCGCACCGAGATGACCTCCGCCGTCTGGCGGCGGGCGCGGGAGGGCGATCTGGCTTCCGGGCAGGTCCCGCGCGCTCTTGCCCGGATTGCGGCGCTCTCGTCCCGCTGGAGCGAGATCACCGATATCGATCTCGTTCGCGATCGGGCCGAGCGACTGCTCGGGCAGCACGCCCTGCGAGCCGCGGACGCGTTACAGCTGGGGGCGGCTCTCGTACTGACACGCGAGCGCCCGCGGGGCCGCGATCTGGTAACCGTCGACGGCGAGTTGGCACGCGCGGCGGCGAACGAGGGGTTTCGAGTCCTGGTTCCGACAAACTAGTGCTCCACCAGGGTCCCCGCGTCCGTGGGGGGGAGCTTGGTGCTCGACGGTGTTTTCCCCAACCTTCCAACAGCTGCCAGGTCGCCGTGAACTGTGCCCTTTTCCGGAGCCTCGGCCTGAACATTCTGCTGTATCCACAAATAGGCCGACTCGTTCGCCTGAGTCCACGCCTGTAGAACGTACCCGACTCCCCCCGAACCACCGTCACTGACGGAAACGCGATAGCGAAGAGGTTCGATCCGACCGAGCGTGTCTGAGGAAATTGTCTCTCCGGAGACATACCCGGATGCAACTCGATTCGGATCTCGGACGCAGACCTGATCGACGCGTGATTCGCCGACAAGAACACATAAACCAAGGGAACCGCCCGTGCGTCGAAGGGCGTTAACAAAGTAAACGCCGTCGCAACTTACATTGTTAATGTTGGGATCCTCTCGCCGATGAGGATTGGGGCTGACCGTCACCGCCGCCGATGTAGACTGCGGCCGGAGGTCATCCATGAAACGCGCTCTTTTGTTCTCGCTTGCGATCGTCGTCACTGTCGCCGTGATT
>DASRQT010000098.1:0-3102 GCA_035696485.1 Polyangia bacterium
CGCTCGGTCGCGCGTAGCGTCGAGCCGATTGGATACCCGCAGGAGGTGACGCTGTCCCGGCCCGAGGCCGGAGAGGTGGTGCTGACGTGACCTTGCTGGATCCGGTGCTGTCGTCGCTGTTGCCCGCGGTGCTGGTGGTGCTCTATTTCGTCATCGGGATGCTGGCGTTCTCGCTTCGCTCGCTGTTGTGGGGAATGCCGCGTGACGGTGAGATGGAAGCGCGCGGTCGGTCGGTGCTGGTCGGCACCTACCTGCGCAACTACATCGTCTGGGTGATGCGGCCGCTGTGGCTGCTGGTGCTGTCGAGCGGCGTGTCTGCGAACACGGTGACCGGGTTGGCGGCGCTCTTGGGCATGGGCTCGGGCGTGGCGGTCGCGCTGGGGCACTTCGCGCTTGGCGGCTGGCTATTTCTGTTCTCGGGAATTCTCGACGTGATGGACGGCCGCCTGGCGCGGGCGCGCGGGCAGGTGTCACCGATCGGCGTCGCCTTTGACTCGGTGCTGGATCGGTACACCGACGCGGCCATCTTGCTGGGACTGGCCTGGTACTTCCGCACGACGTGGGTGCTGTTGCCGGTGCTGGCCGCCATCCTGGGAACGTCGCTGGTCCCGTACGTTCGCGCCAAGGCCGAGTCGCTGGGCGTGTCGCTCAAGGACGGCCTCATGCAACGAGCCGAACGCATCCTCTACCTGGGTGGCGCCGTTGCGCTCAGCCCCCTGGTGGAGGCGCTGCTGCCCGCGCCGGACCCTCGACCCGCGCAGCGTCTGGCGGCGGTGGGCGTGCTCTTCCTCGGCATCACCAGCAACCTGACCGCGCTGGGGCGCCTCGAGCGCCTGGTCGGTGAGCTGCGCGCGCGGGCGATCCCCACCATCAGAACCGGAAATGCAGCAGGCCCACGAGCTGCAGCGCGAGCGGCTGGCCGGGGCCGGGCTTGACCACGTTGCTGCTGCCGCCAAGCGCGACCCACGGCAGCAGACGATAGTGGGCGCCGACGCCGACGCTCTTCATGATGAACTTGCCAAGCTTGAGCTCGACGCGCGGAAAGTTATCCAGCACGACCGGGGCCGCCAGCACCGCCTGAATCCCCGGCGCGCGCCTGGCCGTCGGGCTGCCGATCGACAGCCGCAGCGCCATTGGTTGCGAAGGCGCGGCCGGCGGTGTAACCAGGGCGGCCACCACCGCGGCGGTAAGGAGCACCATGCATCTAGATACGCGGCCGCGCCCACGGCGGACGTGTCCGGACGTATCGCGCGGAACCCTTCCAGCTCGACCGTTGGCGCTTTTTTACTTCACGACCGGCGGGACGTCGTCGCGGCGGATGCAGGACGACAGATCGAACAGCATGAACTCCAGCGCTTTCTCCTGCGGTGACAGGTCCGCGTTCATGCAACCGGTGGGGAAGGGGACAAGGGGATTCGACTTGTCGTCGGTCGCCCTGCCGAGGCCGGACGAGACATGAAGGTCGCTGAACACGACGCGTCCGCACTGCGCGTCGGCGGCGGCGCCCACCGGTGTATTGGCGGTCAGGTACTGGATCGTCTCCGGCATATCCAGGTAGATCCAGCGCTGCGCGACCATGGTGTTCAGCGTTTGCATCGTGCGTTTGCCACCCACGATCGGCAGCTGGCCCCGCATCGTCGAGGCGCCGACGGCGACCAGCCAGTCAGCCAGCGCGTTGCCCTTGGGGAAGCTGGTGTCAATCGTCGCCGTGATCATGTTGAGGTTTCCGTTGCCGCCGAACATGCCGATCGTCGACAGCGGCGCCGGGCCGCTGCGGATCCAGTAGTTGTGCCAGTGCGACGCAAACACGCGTCCGCCCACGTCGGCGTACGACTGTAGCGCCGCGGTCGCCACCGCGCTCTTGTTGGTGGGGTCTTGCGTTCCTTCGCAGCTGTGCAGGACGAGGTCGTACTTCTTGAGATTGTCGAGGCTCTCCCACCAGACCTCGGCGTCGGTGAACTTGGCGCCGCCGTTGAGCGTGGTGTCGTAGGAGGCGGTGCCGGGGCTGGTCATCGACATGGGCACGCCCATGGCGTTGCCGCCGGCGAACAGGTTCACGCGACCGTCCATCGCCTCGGGCGTGAACTCCGAGTCCTCGATGCCGATCTTGCGCAGCAGGCACTCCAGCGCGTCGACGCCGCCGGTGGTGAGCGCGATCTTGGGGATGTGACCTTCGGCCTTGTTCTTGGGCAGGCGGGTCAGGTTCTTGTCGGTCATCGCCGTGTTGGTGCAGCGGGCGACGGACGGGATGGTGATCTGGCGGCGCCACTTGCCGACCTCGATCACCAGCGGAATGTCGGTGCCGACCGGTACGTCGTTCAGCTTGAAATTCCCGGCGGAGTCGGTGAGCGCGGCGGCGACCGCTCCGTCAATTGTTGTTTGGCATTTGTCGCAGGTCACGCCCTCGACGATCGGTTTCAGCGGCACCAGCGGCAGGTTGGGCACGTAGACCACGATGTTGTAGAGCGGGACCTTGCCCGCGGGGTCGAAGACCATGCCGCTGACGCTCGTCTGCTGTCCGGCGCCGCACGGCTGCTGCGTGCAGGGACCGTTGTTGCAAGTTGTCCTCGCGCACTCGAGTCCCTTGCACGGCGTCGCCGACGGCGGCGGCAACAACGAGCCTCCGGTGCCGGTCATTGAAGCGCCGGCATTGCCACCCGAGCCGGAAGTCGCGCCGGCGCTACCGCCGGAGCCGGGCTTCGACACGCTGGCGAACGAGCACGCTTGCAGGCCGCTGAGCACAATCAGGACGAACCAAAGGCCATGTGAGGCCGGAGGGGAAATTGAACACCGCATGTTGCACCCCGTCTGCACATACTACGCTGACGTACGTTGTGCGGTAAACGGGGATCGGGTACAGGCCGCTTTTGTCCGGACGCGTTAGCTGCCCTCCGGACGCTTTGGCGTAGCCCGTGGCGAAAAGGTCAAATTCCCGGAAAGAGGGACTAGGCATGACAAAACCGGTGCCGGCGTCAAATCCCCCGCTGCGTCTGTTGATCTTCGACGACACCTGCCGCGGGCGCCGGCTGTTGCCGGGATTGAGCCACGCGTGGAGGGCCGGGCGTCATCTGTACGGGGCGCTGCGGCGTCTTGATGCGGGGC
>DASRQT010000099.1:0-5032 GCA_035696485.1 Polyangia bacterium
CCGGCAACTTCGGCGAGGTGAAACCGGTGATCATCGTCGCCGTTCCCCGCGTGTTCCTGAAGGTGTACGCCGGCGTCGAAAAGCTGATGGCCGGCAAACCCGCGCCCATCCGCTGGCTCTACCGCCGCGGGCTGGCGGTGGCCAAGCGCCGCGCCGAAGGGGCGGCGCTGCGCTTTGTCGAACGGATGATCTTCTCCGTGGCCGACCGGCTGGTGCTGTCGAAGATCCGCGCGCGTTTCGGCGGCCGGCTGAAATTCGCGGTCTCCGGCGCGGCTGCCCTGCCGCGCGAGGCGGCCGAGCTCATCGACGGCCTGGGCATCGGGATCTATGAAGGGTACGGCCTGACCGAGACCAGCCCGGTGGTGGCCGCCAACGTGCCCGGCCACCGCAAGATGGGCAGCGTCGGCCGCCCGCTGCCGGGCGTTCGCGTCGTCATCGACAGGACCGCCAGCAAGGACGGTGATCCCACCCAGGGCGAGATCATTGTCTACGGCCCCAACGTCACGCGCGGTTACCACAACAGCCACGCCGACAACGTCGGCATGTTCACGGCAGACGGCGGGCTGCGCACCGGCGATCTCGGCTATCTGGACGCGGACAACTACCTGTTCATCACCGGGCGGATCAAGGAGCAGTACAAGCTGGCGAACGGCAAATACGTGGTGCCCGGGCCGCTGGAGGATCGGCTGAAGTTGTCGCCGTTCGTGTCTAACGTCATGGTCTACGGTGACAATAAGCCGTTCAACGTCGCCCTGATCGTGCTCGACGCGGCCGCCGTCGCCGAGTGGGCGGCCAAGGAAGGGATCGCGATCACCGGCGCCCCGGGACTGGCCCACGATCCGCGGGTGCGGGACAAGATCTCGGCGGAGATTGACGTGTATTCGTCCGGCTTCAGGGGCTACGAGCGGATCCGCGCGTTCGCGCTGATCGACGACGACTTCACCCAGGACAACGACATGTTGACCCCCACGCTGAAGCTCAAACGCCGCAAGGTGGTTTCGCGCTGGGGCGTGGAGCTGGAACGTCTGTGCCAGGAGAGCATCGAGAGCCACAGCCGTGACGGTGACCATCTGGGCCTCGGCGGCGACCGGACATGAGCGCGCTTCGCCTGTTGCCGGTCGTGGTCCGCGCGTTGCTGGCGCCGGCGTCGCCGCCGACGGCGCTAACCGCCTCGGTGCTGCGCCTGCGCGTGTTGCCATCGGATCTCGACACCAACATGCACATGAACAACGGCCGCTACCTCAGCATGATGGATCTGGGCCGGTTCGATCTCCTGGTCCGCGCCGGACTTCACCGCCCGCTGCTCCGCCTGCGCTGGACGCCGCTGGTCGGTTCGGCCACCATCCGTTTTCGCCGCTCGCTGCGTCCGTTCCAGCGCTACGACCTGCGCACGCGCGTCCTATGTTGGGACGACAAGTGGTTCATCTTCGAACAGAAGTTCGAAAGCGAAGGCGGCCTCTCGGCCCTCGGCCTGGTCCGCGCCCTGTTCCGTGGCCGCAACGGAAACGTCCCTCCGGCCGAGGCCCTGCGCGCCGGCGGCATCGACATCGCGTCGCCACCCTTCCCCGACTACGTTCGCGCCTGGACGCAGTCCGACGACGAGGCGACGGCGGCGGCGCTGGAGCAAGCGGCAGCCAGCACCTGACGCACCCCAACGTCCTCACCCGTGCTAAAACTGCCGCCGCTGTCACCACCGGCCCCGTAGCTCAGGTGGATAGAGCAACGGTTTCCTAAACCGTAGGTCGCCCGTTCGAATCGGGCCGGGGTCACAAGGGTTACCTAGGGTTACGCACCGGATTTGAAGCCTTCCTTTTCGTCTGCATTCAAGCCGCACGGAAAGGTTTTGTTGCGGTCCACCCATGGTGACTGTTGTCCGTTATGATCATGGGAGGACGCGCCATGAATTCGAATGGGCTGTTGCTGGTTGCGTCGTTGATGTTTGGCACCGGGGCCCTCGGCTCGTGCCGCCAGAGCAACCTGGTCGGCGGCCCCCTACCACCGCCCGACAATCCCGGCGCCGTCACCTCGTTGCCGGCCATTCCCAATCAGGCGCTGAACTACCGGGCCGTTCTGACGGCGCCGCCCAAAGTCATTGACACCGATCAGACGACCGATGCGCCTCTGATGGGCAACGGAGATCTGGGCGTGGCGCTCTTTGGCGGCATCGACGCCATGACGTTCAACCTACACAAGAACGAGTTCTGGTCTCTGGGCGAGGGGCGCGTAAAGGCCATGGAGCGGCTGACGCTGGCCATCCCGGCGATGGCCGGTGCGTCGTACGCCATGACCGAGGAGCTTGGCCTGGGTCAGGTCACGGGAACGTTCACGGCCGCGGGCCAGACCATCACCACGAAGAGCTGGGTCCAGGCCGACGACACCACTGCGAATCGGGTGATCAGCCAGCTGACATTGACAGGCGGTGGCTCACTGACGGCCACCGTGACACTGGCGATCGGCCACGACAACACTTACGCCAGCGCGGCCGGAGCGATGTCTGATGTGCTGTATCGTGACGTGCGCGCCGACGCCGGCGACACCATCGGCGGCCAGCCGACCCGTCGCGTGCGGGTCGCGACCCGCGTCGTCGGCGCGACCGGCAGCGTCGCCGGCGACGCGCTGACATTCACCCTGACGCCGGATGCGCCCGTGTGGTTGGTCGCCGGCGTCATGAGCAACCTGGATGACGTCGGTTACCAGAGTCGGGTTGTGGACAGCGTTGCGTCGCTGGGCGCGGGCGACGTCGCGGCGTTGGAGGCCAACCATCGCTCCTGGTGGGACCGCTTCTACCGCAAGTCTTTCGTCGAGATCCCCGACAAGGTCCTGGAGAAGCACTTCTACGCCGCGCTGTATCTCCTCGGTAGCGCGTCGCGCGCGGGCGAGCAGGCCCCTGGCCTGTGGGCGAACTGGGTGATGCGGGACCCTGGTTGGAACGGCGACTATGGCCTCGACTACAACTACGAGGTGCCGTACTACGCTGCCTTCCCCACCAACCACGTCGAGCTGGCGGAGAATTTCGACCAGCCCGTCATCGATTGGCTTCCAAACGCACGGGCCGAGGCGGGAAGACTTGGCTGGACGGGCGCGTACTACCGCGCGCACATCGGACCATTGCCCAACGGCAGCGCCGACACGCTTGAATGGAACCAGAAATTCAACGGCGCGTTTGCCGCCAGCGTGATGATCAACCACTACTATTCGACGCGCGATCCGGCCTACGCCGCTCGCATCTACGAAACGCTCAGGGAGGTGTCGACGTTCTGGCAGGACTATCTCAAGAGCGACGGCGCGCGGTACGTGGTCTACAGCGATCCCCAGCATCAGGGCGGCACAGACCCGCAGGTGAACGGGGTCATGTCTCTGGGTTTTGTGCGGTTCCTTTTCCAGGGAACGATCGACGTCAGTACGGCGCTGGGCGTCGACTCCGACAAGCGTGCTATCTGGCAAGAGAGATTGGCCAAGCTTTCCGCCTTCCCGACATTTACCAGAAACGGCAAGACCGTCTTTCGGTACACCGAGGTCGGTCTTGACTGGTACCCGCAACACGCGATCGGGATCCACCACATCTACCCGGCAGGACAGATCGGTCCGGGCAGCGATCCCACCCTGCTGTCGACCGCCCGCAACATGGTCGACGAGATGGCTCGGTGGAGCGATCAGAACGGCACCAATACGTTCTATCCAGCCGCCGCGCGCGTCGGTCACGATCCCACCGACCTGCTTGCGCGCCTAGGCGCCTGGGTGCAGGGCAACGCCTATCCGAACCTGCACATTCACACCGGCGGTGGCGGCATCGAGAATTTGAACACCGTCCCTTCGACCATCTGCGAGATGTTGTTGCAGTCGTTCCAGGGCAAGCTGCGCCTGTTCGCCGACTGGCCGATGTCATCGGATGCCCGTTTCGGCAACCTGCGCGCCTGGGGCGGGTTCCTGGTCGCCAGCCGCCTCAAGGGCGGGTTGGTCCAGTACGTTCGCATCGCCAGCGAGCAAGGGCAGACCGCCGTGGTCGTGAATCCGTGGCCGGGCAAGGCCCTGCGTCTGTACCGGAACGGCGTTGATGCCGGCGCGGTGACCGGCCCGGAGCTGATGCTGCCGACGGCGAAGGGCGAGATCCTGACGCTGGCGCCGGACGGGACGACCTACGCGACAATCGTCGCGGGCCTATAGACCAGACCCGATACAGGCGGCACGTCCTGCCTGGGCGCGCCGTCTCATGGATCCGTCGCTGGCCAGCGACAGCACCCGTTCGAAATCGCCGACGGCGCGTGCGCAGTCGCCCGCGGCGGAGCGCAGCTCACCACGAATCAGACCCAGCTCCAGATCCCGAGCTCCCTCGGAGAGCTTCAGCTCGTTCAATTTGTCCAGCGCCCGGCCGCGGCGTCCGGCCAGCAGCAAAGCGTCTATTCTCAGGCGGGCCGCCTCCGGGGCCAGCACCCCCGTGGCAAAACGCGCTTCGTATTCGTCAAGTAGGAAGAGGGCCTTGGCTGGATCGCGCTTCGACCGTAGCGCCGTCACCGCGCGCTCGAGCAGGGCGCTTCCGCCCTCGGCGGTCGTCCGGCGGCGCGGCAACGCGTTGATCGCGATCCGGGGCGGCGAGGCGATGGGGGCACCGGCGGGCTCAGCGTCCGCGATTGCAGGCGTCACCGGTTCCGGCGCGGGCGCGGGCGCGGGCGCGAGCGCGGGCGCGGGTGAGCGACTGATCCGATCGCGAACGCGGCGTGGTGCTCGCTCCTCCGATGAAGCAGGCGATCTGTGCGGCAACAGCGCCGACAGGATCGGCCACCCGGGGGCCCATCCTCGCGCCGCGGCGACCACACCGGTGCCGAGCAGCATCAAGGCACCGACAAGCACCCAGACGACCGCGGCCCGACGGTGAGAGGCCGTCGTGGGTCGGATCGATCCGTCCAGCCGCATGCGCACACGGGAGAGCTGGACCGACGACCAGGTCGCGGGCGGCTTGATCTCTCGCAGCAGCGCGCCGGCACGTCGTTCGAGCGAGTCCGGCTCGCCAGGACGTCGTTCGAGCGAATCCGGT